>CP099863.1:1633931-1952742 GCA_024134725.1 Bacillus sp. 1780r2a1
ATTCGTTAATGGAGTTTTACAGCCTGCTACCTTATATGAAGTAAAAAGAGGCGTACTTATTTTAAAATCTGCAGACGTTCCAGCAAAGCATGTTCCCCTCATTCTACAATTTATTAAAATTGAACCTTAGGAAAGGTGTGAGGAACATATGCCAGCTGAATTAATTAAGCTTTTTATTACAGCTTCTAGCAACGTTACGGGGACAGTTGATACGACGACTACCACAGAGGTAAGTCCGGATTCTTTAAAATTTGTGGCAATTGTTACCGCAGGAATGGTAGTGGGGGGGACAACGACCATTCCCGCTACTTCCTTTTTAGACGATAATGGAGACCCCGTTGCAGCACTGCCTACACCGGCAGCAGATAATGTGTATAACGTTTATATCAACGGAGTACTCCAACAAGCCGGACTAAGCGTTATTACTCCTGCGCAGGTGACAATCAGTGCAGATGTACCGGTTGGTGTTCCTGTAGTATTAGAGCTTGATGATTTTGCAGATGTAACTTCAACGTCTACTTCTACTACGAACTTGGACGTTGATACAATCATTAATACGTAAGCATACTTCGTATATGCAAAAAAAGGGAGTAACCGATGTTACTCCCTTTTCTACGTGTGTGAACCTATATAAAAGGAAAGGAATCTCTGTATCTAATGTAAGGTGGTTTCTTTAAACTCATGAATGACACTTGTTATTAAGAGAATATCTTTGTAAATCTCGTCTCTGATGCTTGAACATGAACAATTGCGATAATCTGCCAGCAACCGATTTAACTCGTGGTGAAACAGAAATGCTTCTTTTTTTGTAATCATTTTAAAAACTCCCTAACGTTTCAGTAAAGACTCCTGAGGTATGATGAGGAGCTGATAAACAGCTATACTGTTTATCATTAACGGATTCATTTAACATCATTCTGTTAAAAGTCTCTTTATATAGTATTTACTCTGTATTTACATAAATTAAACCTCAAGTTGCAGTGTTTTTCTCTAGAAAATAGTGGGAATGGGTTTCTGTACGTGTCGCTATAAGCGAGCATAGCATAATTTAAATATAAGGAGGAGACAAGCGATATGAAAAAAATTTATCTTGATGCAGGACACGGTGGACAAGATTCAGGAGCTGTGTCAAATGGGCTTCTTGAAAAAAATTTAGTACTAAAACTGCAGCAATACATGATTCAATTTTTAAATAATCAATATGCAGGATTTACTATTCGCACTACGCGTACAACAGATGTTTTCTTGTCACTAAGCGAAAGAGCAAGTCGAGCAAACGCATGGGGAGCAGACGCATTTATGTCTATTCACGTGAACGCTGGAGGTGGAACAGGGTATGAAGATTATATTTATACAGGTCGAAGAGTTAGCTCTGTTTCATTACGAAATGCAGTACATGACGAAGTAAAGAAAATAATAAGTGGTTACAATCATCCAAATCGAGGGAGAAAAACAGCCTCTTATGCCGTGCTTCGCCGTACGAATATGCCAGCTGTTCTAACTGAAATTGCTTTTATTGATCGAGCTGCAGACGCGACTTTGCTTAAAAATGAATCGTTTTTACAGAATATAGCCTACGCCTATGCAAAAGGAATGGCAACTTTTTTAAATTTACCTACAAAATCAGGAGCTATACCTAAGCCAACTCCAACACCAGTTCCAATTCCGCCAAAAGCACCATCACAGCCTTCAGCTCCCCCGGCTTCAACTTCAGGAGATGTTGTTATTCGTACTATCCAACAAACATTAAACTCTCGCTATAAAACAGGTATTGCTGTAGACGGGGTTTATGGCCCTAATACAAAAGCAGCGCTTATTAAAGGTCTACAGTCTGAGCTGAACACGCAATTTAATGCGGGCTTAGCCGTAGATGGAATTTATGGAAGTAATACAAGAAATGCCGTTGTAAATGTCGTAGAAGGAGCTCGTGGAAATTTAACATGGATTGCACAAGCGGCTCTTTATATTTCTGGTCAGAATCCGGGCACTATTGATGGCATCTTTGGTATTAATACGTTAAATGCAGTCAAAGCATTCCAGCGCAGTAAAGGTCTTTCCTCAGATGGAATTATAGGTACGAATACGTGGCGTGCATTATTTTAAAGAAATAAGCGGACTCTATATAGAATCCGCTTTGTTTGTGATTAGGTGCGTTCATTTACACTTGTACAGAGTGCAAGGTTATGCAATTAAAAAGGAATCATCAACGCTACTGACATAATAATCTAATTGACTTTTTATTGCTGTAAATACTTAAGTTAAGGGTCCTATAAAAATAGAAAATTTAGTTTACTCACTGATTTTGGGGCTCATTTCTAGTTTTTTTGGCTTTTCAATAAACTTTTGAAAAGCATAATTCAAAAGAGCTAGCGAAAAAGAAATAATGAAAAGTATTGTAGAATTAAACTTTTTAAGTTGATAATGACCAATTTTTTGAAAAAGTGAATTTAAAGGATGAGAAAAAATAAGGTCTATTATTAAATTAACAAGTGAATATAACAAAAATCTACCATTTGTAAAATGAAACACCCACAGATTAATTGTAAAGAAAGGTCCAAATATAAAGGCTAATGCATCAAAAACCATGTACTTGATTCCACCTTCTACTTTCCACCACTTAAAAATAGTATTTAAAAGTGTTTGAACCAGTAGTATACATGAGCAAAATAATGTGACTGGCAAAAATCTTTTAAAAGATTTTTTAGGAAGAAAAAGAATAACAATTACCCATAATACAATGGCGTTAAAAATTCTAAAAAAACTTGCATTCAAAATAATCACCCTAATTTTTCTTCTAGTATGTGTTATTTAGTTGATTTCATTCTATATAGAGTGAAAAATAAAGACGATTACTTGACGAAATGGCAGAGTCTTAAGTGGGAATTAATGTGCATTTTAAGAAAGTTATGCAGTTATCTATTTTGTTTATCAAGAAGATAGCGGTACTTCATCATTTGAATTCACTTCAAAAGCTCATACATAACTTTGATAATCCAAACCAAAAAAGTTATCCAAATTAATACAATAAGAAAGCCAACAAACCAATTTTTAGGCCTTTTATTTTTCTTTAATTCTTCTGCTTGGAGTTGATAAGATTCAATTATATGAGAAGGTATTAGTTTTAATGCAAGAGAAATCCCGATAGGAACAATAATTAGGTCATCAAGATAACCCAATACGGGAATAAAGTCTGGAATTAAATTAACAGGACTAAATGCATATGCTACTACGCATATTGCAACAACTTTGGCGTAAAGTGGAACGCTCTTATCTTTATAAGATAGAAAAAGTACAAATAAATTTTGTTTCAATTTTTTGCATAGCTCTTTAATTTTATTATTACATTTTGTTTTTTCATTAATGTTTAAACCCTCCATTCAGCCCAATTATAAATTAAAATAAGTTGGCAGAGTAACTTATTGATGAATAATTGAAAAAAGCAGAATAACAATCTGATGGAAATTATTCAAATAAATATTAAAAATATTTACGGTATTAAATAAGGTAATGAATCAATTAAAGAGGTATTAATTGCTGAATGTATTAGCCAAAAAACTGTCAATTTTAATTGTAAAAATAATAAGGTTGCGACTATAAAAGATGTTAATAAGATTTGTGATTTATTCATTTCACTTCCAAAAGGAAAACAATTGCAGCCAAAATAAGTATGCTTTTTAAAGGTGCTTATGGCTGGCAACAATAAAGGTGCAGTAGCTACTTAGAGAGAAGACTGAAATTGTATCGTACTCAAAGTTATTTGAGACTAGATAACGAAAATCATTTATTGTTTAATATCACTATATAAGTATGTAGCAAACAGTTAATGAAGTATTGTTAAGACTATAAGTGACATATGGTGTATTTATAAAAAAGAATATAATATAAAAAAGGTCGCATGGATTGACCACACGACCACATAAATGACCACGCATTTTCGTTATTTAAAGTACACTAGGATTTTCAAGGGAGTTGGAGAACTCCCTGAAACCGTTGATATACAAAGGTTTTGCGTAACCTCAAATAAAAATGAGTTCAGAGCGATTCTTTCATTTCCATTCATAAGGCGTTTCTTGGTAAACATAATAGTTTAGCCAATTCATAAACAAAAGATTTGCATGTGAGCGCCACGTTTTGAGCGGAGCACGGGTTGGATCGTCATTCGGAAAATAGTGCTCAGGAAGCTTTGCATCCATTCCTTTTGTTTTGTCGCGCATAAACTCATCTTGTAGTGTTTGGACATCATATTCAGGATGACCCGTCACAAATATGAACTTTTCATCCTTTGACATGACTAAATAGACACCAGCTTCTTCTGAGTGTGATAGCAACATTAAATCAGGGTGAGCTCTCACTTCGTTTAAGTCCACATCTGTATGGCGTGAATGAGGAGAGAAAAAGAGATCATCAAAGCCTCTAAGAAGCTTAATAGGCTCTTGAAGAGAAGTATGTGTAAACACACCTGTACACTTTTCGTCAAGCGGTCTTTTATCAATGTTAAAATGATGATATAACCCAGCTTGAGCTCCCCAACAAATATGCATCGTTGACGTAACGTTTGTCTTACACCAATCCATAATTTCAGTTAGCTCTGACCAGTAATTTACATCTTCAAATGGAATATGCTCAATTGGTGCACCAGTAATGATCATGCCGTCAAACTTTTGGTGTTTAATTTGCTTAAAGGTTTTATAAAACTGTTCCAAATGATTTTTACTCGTTGTCTTTGCTTCATGAGTTGCCGGGTGCAAAAGCGTAATATGTACTTGCAACGGTGAGTTCCCCAGAAGGCGAAGCAGCTGTGTTTCCGTTTTTTCTTTTTCAGGCATTAAATTTAAAATCGCAATATTTAAAGGGCGAATTTCTTGATTAAATGCCCGTACATCATCCATGATAAAAATACGTTCTTTTTCTAAAATTTCTTTTGCTGGTAGATCACGCGGGATGTTAATAGGCAATAAAACTTCCTCCTGTTTTTTCGTAATATAACGTGCAATCAACACTATATAGGGTGAGCGCACAGATTTTTATCTCTTGAATGGTTTTTAAAGACGATTTTCATTTCTATATACAATACACTATTATATGAATATACAGAATATTAATCAACTGAATTTTCGAAAAAGTATAGTTTCTTATTCGTAATTTAAGCCAAAGGTGATACAATATACAACAGTAAGTGCTAGGTGATACTTAGATAGAACTAATATACATAAATAAGGTTCTTTTAATGGTAAAAAGAGCGTGCATTCATTTGTATGAAAAAGGAGAAGGATAATATGACAACCAAGAAACAAGTGAAAAGTGATTTACAAATCGCTCAAGAAGCAAAAATGAAACCGATTAAGGATATTGCAGCTCAGCTAAGTATTTTAGAAGAGGAGCTTGAGCCATACGGTCATTATAAAGGAAAGCTTTCACTAAATATTATGGAACGCCTAAAAGACCAAAAAGACGGTAAGGTTATTTTAGTGACGGCCATTAACCCGACTCCGGCGGGTGAAGGAAAGTCTACGGTAACTGTAGGATTGGCACAAGCGCTTCAACAGTTGGATGAAAAAGCAATTATCGCGATGCGTGAACCTTCTTTAGGTCCAGTCATGGGGATTAAAGGAGGTGCAGCTGGCGGTGGCTATGCTCAAGTTGTACCGATGGAGGACATCAATCTTCATTTTACGGGAGACCTTCACGCCATTACAACAGCAAATAATGCGCTATCAGCTATTATTGACAATCACATTCACCAAGGGAACGAGTTGGGAATTGATACGCGTAAAGTAACGTGGAAGCGCGTTGTTGATTTAAATGATCGTGCACTTCGTCAAGTAGTAGTTGGGCTTGGTGGCCCAGTTCAAGGTGTACCAAGAGAAGATGGGTTTGATATTACAGTAGCATCAGAAATCATGGCTATTTTCTGTTTAGCAACAAGCGTTCAAGATTTAAAAAAACGATTAGCTCGCATTGTAGTGGGTTATACATATCAAAATAAGCCAGTAACGGTCGCTGATTTAAACGCAGAAGGAGCACTAACTCTTCTTTTAAAAGAGGCGATTAAGCCTAATCTCGTCCAGACGTTAGAGCATACGCCAGCTCTTATACACGGCGGTCCATTTGCTAATATTGCCCATGGATGCAACAGCGTCATTGCAACGAAGATGGCGGCTAAACTAGGTGACTATGTTGTCACAGAAGCAGGATTTGGCGCTGATTTAGGAGCAGAAAAGTTCTTAAATATTAAAGCACGAATGGCAGGTATTCAACCTGAAGCTGTTGTGCTGGTTGCAACCGTACGCGCGTTGAAAATGCACGGGGGTGTTCCGAAGACTGAGCTAAGTAAGGAAAATATTGAAGCGCTAAAAGAAGGCATGAAGAATTTAGAAAAGCATATTGAAACAATCCGTGCATTCGGAGTTCCATGTGTGGTAGCAGTGAATCGGTTCATTACGGACAGCACGGGAGAAATTGAAACGATTATGAGCTGGTGTGAGGAAAATAATATCAGAGTTGCGCTCACAGAAGTGTGGGAAAAAGGTGGCGCTGGTGGTGTAGACTTAGCAAGAGAACTCCTTGATATGATGAAAGCAGAAGAGTCAAACTTCGCACCCATTTATGATATATCAGCGCCAATTGAAGAAAAAGTAGAAACGATTGCAAAAGTAGTATACGGAGCAAGCGGCGTAGATTTTTCGTCTAAAGCTCAAAAGCAAATCGCTCAATTTGAACAATATGGCTGGTCCTACTTGCCTATTTGTATGGCCAAAACGCAGTATTCGTTAAGTGATGACCAAGATTTATTAGGAAGACCTGAAAACTTCCGCATCACAATTCGTGAGTTTAAGCCATCACTCGGTGCAGGTTTTCTAGTTGCTTTAACAGGGTCCATTATGACGATGCCTGGCCTTCCCAAAAAACCAGCAGCGCTAAATATGGATGTCGACGAGAACGGACAAGCAGTAGGAATCTTTTAATAAGAAAAGACGATGGGTGCATCGTCTTTTCTTATTTTTTCCAAAATGCGTATGTTATTATAGGAAATGGTTAGAACAAGTAAAAGGTTAAATTATTTTATTGTAAAGAAAGTAGTGGAACAATGTTTGATCCAATTGTATTTGATAATTTAAAAGTGGTTGTGGAAGGAGAAATATACGATTTAGATTTATCGGGACAAGTATCGGTTGTAAATCGTGAAGACTTAATGGACTTAGCCCGTTTTACAAGAACGTATCGTATTTCATTTCAGCAGCATTCGTGCTGTACGGCAACCTTAGCGCTTTCAACTGATTTAGATAATATTCACGCTGAATTAACACCGTCTCGGCAGGAAAAGCCGGGCTGTACGGTATTTATCGCTTTTTATATTAAGCAAGCTGTTGCTTATACAAATGAAGATTGCAATGAAATTCGAACGCTATGTGAGAAGGTATGGGGAGCAAATCGAGTAATTGAACAACGAGTCATTCATAAAGTGGATACTAACGAATATGAAATTGAAGTAAAAGTGGTATTTAATCGTTTTGTTTATGAAGACCAAGTGGCCGATTTAATCGAAATGATTGATTATATGCTCCAAACAACAGACCAGTTGAAAAGTTACTATGATCAGCAAACACAAAATAAGAACTTATAAATTGTTGAAACGACACCTCATGCATTACAATAAAGGTATGAACGATACTTTACTAAATGGAGGTCAAATGTATGTCAGTTTATGAGTATTCTGCAAAAACGATTAAAGGTGAAGAAGTGCCGCTTTCCCAATATGAAGATAAAATTTTGGTTATTGTTAATACAGCAAGTAAGTGTGGTTTTACTCCTCAATATAAGGAGCTTCAGGCTCTTTATGAAGAAATGAAGGATCAAGGCGTAGAAGTTCTTGGCTTCCCTTGTAATCAATTTGGTGGGCAAGAGCCGGGTAGTGCCGGTGATATTGAACAGTTTTGTGAATTGAATTACGGAGTATCTTTTCCGATGTTTGATAAAGTGGATGTAAAAGGTGAACATGCACATCCTTTATTTACATACTTAGCCGAAGAGGCGCCCGGTGTATTTGGATCTAAAACGATTAAATGGAATTTCACCAAATTTCTTGTGAACCGTCAAGGAGAGGTAATTAAGCGCTACGCACCACAAACTGCACCAAAAGATATAAAGAAAGACATTGAAGACTTAATATAAGGAAAAGCAGATGAGCATAGTGTTCATCTGCTTTTTTGTTACTCAAACACCTTGAACGTCTTTGTGGTAAAATAAATTGAATACATGGGTTTCATAAGGAGGCTAAAATGAAGCGAACGATAAAAGAAGCAGAAGCATTTGTGAAAGAAAAGCTCGCACATGACACTACGGGCCACGACTGGCAGCACATTAATCGCGTGCGTAATTTAGCTATGCTCCTATGTGAAAAAGAAGGCGGCAATAAACAGGTAGTCGAACTGGCTGCTTTATTTCATGATGTTGTAGATGATAAACTAGTGGTTGATGTTGATAAAGCATATAAAGAAGTAGAAGAGTGGCTGATGGTTCACAAAATTAACCAAAAGGATTGTCATCATATTATACATATTTTAAAAACAGTGTCTTTTAAAGGTGGAAACCGACCGAAAATGACGACGTTAGAAGGAGAAGTTGTGCAAGATGCGGATCGCTTGGATGCAATTGGAGCAGTAGGTATCGCGCGAACATTTATGTATGCAGGAGCTAAAGGGACACCCTTATACAACCCTTCAATTGAGATTCGAGACGTGATGTCAGAGCAGGAATATCGAAACGGAAAGTCAACGGCCGTTGCGCATTTTTATGAAAAGCTACTGAAGTTGTACGAAGGAATGAATACATACACAGCTAAAGTAATTGCAAAGGAACGCCATGACTATATGCTTGGTTTTTTAGCACAATTTAAGAAAGAGTGGAATTATAAAAATGAAAATGATTACGATTGAAGAATTAACAAAAACGTACGGGGAAAAGAACCTATTTAATCACTTAACCTTTACCATTACTGAAAGTGAGCGAATTGGATTAATCGGTGTCAACGGTACAGGAAAGTCAACGCTGTTAAAAATTATTGCGGGGCTGGAAATAGCTGATAGTGGGGAAGTAGTGCACGCGAAGGATTACCGTATTACGTATATGCCTCAACACCCTGATTTTAATCCTGAACTTACAGTACTAGAGCAGGTCTTCAGCGGTGACACGCCTCTTCTTCAGCTTTTAAAGCAATATGAGCTTGCACTGTACGAGCTTCAGCGCGATGCTTCAAGTGAAAAAGCACAGCAGAATTTATATAACCTTCAGCAAAAGATGGATGCAATGAATGCATGGGAAGCAAACTCTAGTGCTCAAGCTGTTCTAACAAAGCTTGGAATTACAAATATGCAAGAGAAGATTGGGGCATTATCTGGTGGTCAGAAAAAACGTGTCTCTATTGCTCAGAGCTTAATTCAAACGCCAGATCTTTTAATTCTAGATGAGCCGACAAACCACTTGGACTATGAAACTGTAAAATGGCTAGAAGAATATTTAGCAAAGTATCAAGGTGCCGTTTTGCTCGTAACACATGACCGTTATTTTTTAGATGCTGTGACGAATCGCATCTTTGAATTAGACGGTGGGAATTTATACAGCTACAAAGGAAATTACGGAGCGTTTTTGGAAGGGAAAGCACTTCGTGAAGAGCAAGAAAGAGCAACTCAGTCCAAGTTAAGTAATTTATATCGTAATGAATTAGCGTGGATTCGACGTGGTGCCAAGGCGCGAACAACGAAGCAAAAAGCGCGAATTCAGCGATTTGAAGAGCTTGAAGGAAAAGTAGGAAGTAGTGAAAAAGAAGGGTTGGATATAAGTTTAGCAGGCAGTCGTTTAGGGAAGAAAGTTGTTGAATTAAAAGAGGTGTCAAAAGCATTTGAAGGTAAGACGCTCTTGAACGATTTCACTCACATTGTGAAAAAAGGAGATCGTATTGGGATTGTCGGTAAAAATGGAAGTGGGAAGTCAACGCTTTTAAACATGCTTGCTGGTCGTATTGAACCTGATAGCGGAGAGGTTGATCGTGGGCAAACTGTTAAGATTGCGTACTATACGCAAGAAAGTGATGATATGGACTTAAATAAACGAATGCTAGATTATATCAAAGAATCAGCTGAAATCGTCCAAACGACGGATGGAAAAGTTATTTCAGCTTCGCAAATGCTTGAACGTTTTTTATTTCCTTCTCATGCACACGGAACGCCAATTCGAAAGCTTTCAGGTGGAGAACGTCGTCGCCTTTATTTATTGAAGCTTCTAATGACATCACCGAATGTGCTGCTGTTAGACGAGCCAACAAATGATTTAGATACACAAACGCTAACGGTATTAGAAGATTATTTAGAGGAATTTCCTGGCGTTGTTATTACCGTTTCACATGATCGTTATTTCTTAGATAAAGTCGCTGACTACTTATTAGTATTTGAAGGAGAAGGGGCTATTTCAACTTATTACGGAGCTTATACAGATCAGCTGGAAGAAGCAAGACGTCAAAAGCAAAAACAAGTACAAGAGATCAAAATCAAAGAAGAAAAGCCGAGAGTGCAAGAAAAGCAGAAAAAGCGTCGTTTATCATATAAAGAGCAAAAAGAATGGGATGAAATTGAAGACAAAATTGCAGCGAAAGAAGAGGAAATTGAACGCTTAACAGCTGAGATTGAACGAGCTGGAAGTGATTACTCTAAAGCTCATACCTTATCAATGGAACAAGAGCAGGCAAACGATGATTTAAATGAGCTGCTAGAACGCTGGACGGAGCTTTCGGAACTGATTGAAGAAATTGAAAATGCATAAAAAGCAGGTGATTAGACCCTCTGTTTTTGAGCGTGTTACAATGTAAAAAAATGAATTTGAGGAGTATGAGTGTATGAAGATTAAATCAATTGAACCCACACCAAGTCCGAATACAATGAAAATCAACTTAAATGAAGTGTTGCCTGGAGGAAAAAGCAACAACTACAATAAAGATAATAGTCATGAAGCCCCAGCAGTTATTCAAGAAATCATGAAAGTTGAAGGTGTAAAAGGTGTATATCACGTTGCTGATTTCTTAGCAGTTGAGCGTAATGCAAAATATGATTGGAAGCAAATTTTACCTCAGGTTCGCGCAGCTTTTGGAGAAGACGTACAGGGTGAGGCTGAAAATCAGCAGATTAATGAACATTACGGAGAAGTAAGCGTAGCTGTTCAGCTATTTAAAAATGTTCCTATGCAAGTAAAGTTAACGGACGGAACAGAGGAGAAGCGATTCGGTCTTCCAGAACGGTTTGCAAAAGCGGTTGCTGAGGTTCAGCAATTTGCATCAAACGTTGTATTAGAGCGTAAATGGAAAGAGCAAGGCGTTCGCTACGGTGAACTACAAGCAATTGGAGAAGATGTTGTAGAAGAGTTATCAGCGGCCTATCCTGAGGAGCGTTTGAATCGACTTGTCCAGCTTGCAAAGCAAGAAGAAAGTGGAGAGCAAGTTGTAAAGCCACGCGAAGCCTATAAAGTAACACAAGAAATGTTAGATGAAGAAGAATGGACAGTTCGTTATGCTCATTTAGAGCAAATGAATCCTACAGAGGAGGATTTACCCGTACTGAATAAAGCACTTGATGATGAAAAAGCATCCATCCGTCGCTTAGCAACTGTCTATCTTGGAATGATTGAATCGAAAGAAGTCCTTCCATTTTTGTATAAAGCTTTAAAAGATAAGTCTGTCACGGTTCGTCGTACTGCAGGAGACTGTATGTCCGATTTAGGATTTGAAGAAGGAATTGTTGCGATGTGTGAAGCACTGCAAGATAAAAGTAAGCTTGTACGCTGGAGAGCAGCGATGTTTTTATACGAGGTAGGAAACGATACAGCATTACCAGCTTTAAAAGCAGCTGAAAATGACCCAGAGTTTGAGGTCGATTTACAAATTAAACTAGCAATTGAACGAATTGAAGGCGGAGAAGAAGCCAAAGGCTCCGTTTGGAAACAAATGACGGAAAGTCGTAAAGGGTAAGAAAAAAAAGAGCATTCAGCTGAATGCTCTTTTTATGTGTGAGAAGGAAATTGCAATGGTTTCATTGTATTATTAATAGTCATAGACTGATAATGATTAGAATGTAAATACGTTAATATAGTAGGCAAAGACTGTGCGGTAAAAGGTTTATCGTGAAATAAGATAACAGGTGTTTGACCGCTTGCATTAACGTGTTCAATATGTGGCTCGATGGACTGGATAATTTTTGGAGCAGAGCGTAACGCCCAATCCTCACTATCAATATTCCAATCCCATAGCTGATAACGAGAAGTCAGCTGTGTTCTATGTGGTTCTTTTAAGTACGGAACGCTACCAAACGGTACACGGATGAGCTTGCTGTCAACGCCAGTTACGTCTTTAAGAGTGTTTAGGCACGTTGTCATTTCGTTTAAAGCGGCTCCATCTTTCCCATACATCTGATGAATATCATGTGAAACTCCGTGACACCCGACACTATGCCCTTCAGCAACAATGCGTTTAGCGATGTCAGGATAGCGATCAATTTGATTCTTTAATAAAAAGAACGTTGCTTTAACGTTATAGTCTCTTAGAGTATCTAAGATTTTTGGAGTATCATTGTTGGGTCCGTCATCAAACGTAATAAAAACTGGTTTAGTAAGCGGTTCGTTGCGGTCGTTTAGCGTATTTGCTAAATATGCGCTGTGATGCAATGTGTTTAACGTCTTATTCGCATAGTTTGCACTATTTTCTTTTTGTGGCATTGGTGTGTAAGCCAATGGTTCTTTTACGGCTAGGCTCATTGTTTGTGCATTCGTATATTTACCGATTACTGCCAATAAAAGAAAAATGAGTAGTGCTAAGCTAATTCCAATGTACAAGTGTTTTGGTTTCTGTAAAGCCGGTCTCAATGAAAAAATCCTTTCTGTGTATAAACTTCTAACTATAACTATAGTATAAAAAATGGAAGAATAATAGTAAAATACGGCAAAAATTGAACGAATTTTAGTAATTGCGGCTTCTTCTCAATTTATGTAATACTAAAGGGAGCTCCAGCTAGATTTTTCCTGGCATTTGTAGTATGATGTGTGGATGAATCATTGTAAGGAGGAAGATTACGATGTCAATGGCATATGAAGAATATATGCGTCAGCTTGTGAAGCCGATGCGTGAAGAGCTAACTCGTGCAGGGTATAAAGAGCTTACAACAGAGGAAGCGGTAACAGAGTTTATGGAAAATGCAGAAGGTACAACGTTTGTTGTTGTCAACTCAGTATGCGGATGTGCTGCTGGATTAGCTCGTCCTGCGGCAACACAAGCATTTTTACATGCTGAAAATAAACCGAATCAAGCGATTACCGTATTTGCTGGCCAAGACAAAGAAGCAACGGCAAAGATGAGAGAATATTTTGGTGATATTGAGCCATCTTCTCCATCAATGGCGTTATTAAAAGGTAAAGAAGTTGTTCACTTCATTCCACGTCATGAAATTGAAGGTCAATCATTAGAAGCTATTTTTGAAAATGTTTTAGATGGTTTTAACAAGCACTGCTAATTTATAGTGTGCTACGAAGTAGATGAATAACGTAAGGCGTAAAAAGGATGTCTTCAGGCATCCTTTTTCTTCTGTGTAAAAAAATGTAGCTTAGGAGGAAAGGAGTAAAAATAATGATTGTAACGACAGCTGGCAGAACGGATGAGGAAATGATCAGCTTTGCTAAAAGCGTAGCAAATGATTTACACATTCCATACGTTGCTCGAGCGAAAGCATCTGTAAAAACGTTGCAGAATAAAGAAAAATCAAATCTTTTAGTTGTTGGAAAAGAGCGAATGGAACTACATATTCAAGAAGTAGAAGAACCATTTTTCTTTCACCCAAACTCAGCAATGTTTCGTGCAAAGCGGCTGTTAAAGGGTGAACTAGACCCGTTCATTCAAGCCACAAAATTAACAGCTGGTATGAGTGTATTAGACTGCACCCTTGGCCTGGCTTCTGACAGTATTATAGCCAGCCTTATCACCGGAGAAAGCGGGCTGGTAAAGGGGCTGGAAGGGAATCGCTTTATGGCCTATTTATTAAAGCATGGCTTAAAAACGTGGAAAAGTGGCATTTGTGAAATAGATGAAGCGATGAATAGAATTTCTGTTGTTCACCAAACTTTTGAAACATATCTTCATTGCTGTGAAGATAATTCATTTGATATCGTCTATTTTGATCCCATGTTTGAAGCAAATCTCTCTGAGTCTAACGGAATTCAAGGGTTAAAGCAGCTTGCTTTATACACACCGCTAACGGAGGAAGTAATAACGCAGGCAAAGCGAGTTGCAAGGAAGCGTGTTGTGTTGAAAGATCACTATAAAAGTACGCGTTTTCTTGATCATCAATTTCATGTATATAAGCGCAAAACAGCAGCTTTTCATTACGGTGTTATTGAGATAAATGAAAGTAAATAAACTGAAAACATGGTTTATATTCACCATAAAAGAGGTAGAGGGAAACTAAAACCAGCATCAAAATTTTTTTGACTATATCTTTTAATTGAGAAAAAAGTTTTAAAAAAAAGGTGAAAAAAATTGAAATGTGATACAATACACACTATATTAAAAATAGTTGAATGAAAGAAGAATTGAAAGGACCGATAATGATGCCTAGATGGTTGAAAAGAATGCTCGTTGTATTAATTACGGTATTTACATTTGGGCTTGTCACGCCACCTGAGTATTTATACGTTGATGACGCGAAAGCCGACAAGCAGCATAAATCAGGATATATACGTGATGTTGTGCCTTCCACAACCACGTTTGAAGATGCTGAGCTTCCCTCTATTCACTTTAAGTTTGAAGACGTTGATTCATTTGTTGCATATGCAATGGACCAAGCAGAGAAACAGTCCGTTGAAAAATTTGGAACGAAAATTGGACCTGTTATTGAAGATGAATTTCGTGGTGCTGTCCTACCTGAGATTGAAAAAGTCCTTACTGATATTGGTACAGAAAGAGAACAAGATATTACAAACCTAGAGATAAGTGAACATCCAGCTTCGGGTTACGGAGAGAAAATTTTTCATGTATATGATCTGCAGTCTGGGCAAGATTTGATTCGCTTTCATGTGCGGCGGGAGAATCCTCCAAAAGATGGATATTGGTTTAACTTCCATTATCATAAAGCAGAAGATAATTTTCAAAAGCACTATACGTTAGGGAAAATTTATTGGAACCGTAATATGCCTCCAAAATGGATGTCGTAATTAGGTTCAGTGACTAAAACTAGATTTTGATAAATCTAGTTTTTTTGTATTTCTCCTCAATAATAGGCTATGTAAGAAGAGTAGATGCCAAGATTTGCTTGGAAGTCTTTTCTGTTTTGTGTGATAGCATAAAGCTAGGGGAGGAACAGCAGGTGAAAAAGAGAATCTTATTTGTTTGCATGTTGTTGCTCGGAATCGGTCCGACAATAACATATTCTTCGTTTGAACGAAATTACACGCTATTAAAAAATGTGGATGTTGGAATGGAAACAAGCAACCAATCCTACATTTCTCGCTATCTAAATGAAATAGTTTACGTACCAAAAGACAGCTATAACGAACAAGAAGTAATGACCAGCTTGCACTATATTAGTCGCATACCGTCACCGCTCTTAAAAGAAATGGTTGAAAAAGAAATTAATATAAAGTTATTTAATGGGCAACTAACTGATGAGCCAGGTTTTCTGTTTTTAAGAGGGAAAGTACCAAGAGGCTATGAGCTTTCGAGTAAGGTATGGGATGATGTCCCTGGAGCAGGAGGTTCAAAAACGGTTTATGTGAAAATTGGTCACAGCGAAAAAGGGCAAGGGCACGGTTCGGTAAACTTAGAACTGCACGAGATTGCTCATACGGTGGATCGTCATATCTTGCACAATCTCCGTCATAAAGATCAATTCTTAAAGATTTGGAACGAAGAAAAACAGGTTCTATTTCCGAATCAGCACTACTTTTTACACTATCCAGAAGAATACTTTGCTGAGGTGTTTGCAATGTATTATGCAAATTCCTTCACCCGTAGTTATTTAAAAGAAAATGCTCCACAAACAACTCGTTACTTACAAAAGGTCATTGATGCACGGAACTTCTAGGATACCAAGCAAGTAATATGATAAATCAAAACAAATTCGTTATAATAGAGATAAGTGATTTGACAAAGATTGTTAAACATGAACATAATTGTATGAAGTTTGTTATTGGAGGATTTATTAATGAAAAAAATTACGGAAGAAAAACAGTTTCATGAACAAATCAAAGGACAAGAGCTAAGCGTTGGTATCTTCACTACAACATGGTGTCCAGATTGTAAACGCCTTGACATGTTCATTGATGAAATTATTGAAGAAAATCAAGATAAAGCTTGGTTTGAAGTCGATAAAGATGAATTTGAAGAACTTTCTGCAGCAAATAATGTAATGGGAATTCCATCGCTTCTTGTTTATAAAAATGGTGAAAAAATTGCACATCTTCACAGTGCAAACGCAAAAACACCTGAAGCAGTGCGTGAGTTTTTAAGCTCAATCTAATTTGAAAGCTACTTGTTTATATGAGCAAGTAGCTTTTATTGTATAGAGTTTTGAACCCGATTATTAGATGAAAAACAAGCTTACAGAATACGAACGTATGTTTTATAATTCTTGTATGGAAATAAAAGGTAATGTGGAGGGGTTTTGAATGTACATAACAGTAGAAGACTTTATTAAAGAATGGAACCGGGAAGCCCTGCTTACTCAAAAAGTTTTAGAAGGTCTAACTGATCAAGCGTTAACTCAAAAGGTGTATGCAGAAGGCCGCACTCTAGGAAGAATTGTATGGCACTTTACAACAAATATTCCAGACTATTTGGTTCATTTTGGGGTGGAAATAGCTAAGCTAGAAAATGCTGAACATATGCCCTCCTGTGGTAAAGAGTTTGCGGAAACTTTCAATAAAATCAGCTTACAGGTAGCAAAAGCGATTAGCCAGCAGTGGACAGATGAAACACTAAAAGAAGTACAAACAGCCTTTGGGCGACAAGAGACGAATGCTCAAATCTTAATGGGATTGATTAAGCATATTATCCATCATCGTGGACAAGTTACGGTTCTTATACGTCAAGCTGGGCTTGAACCTTTTGGTGTATACGGTCCCACAAAAGAAGGGTGGGAAGGTAGAGGCGTTGAAAATCCTCCTCTTTAAAGATAATTGGGCTATAAAAAAAGAGTCTTTTTAAAGACTCCAATGACTTACCCCTAAATTTTCAGCCTATCGTAACCATACAATAGCAAAAGCATCTATGCCTTACTATTACTTTGATAGAACTTCTGACCTAAAATGTATGGACGTTATGTTGATTTTCTATTTCCATTTTGGATGGAGTGCGTTATACTAAGACAGGTGAATAATCGTGAAGCAATAAGGTCTCAATTTTAACATTGAGTGAAAAGGGAAGTTTGGTGCAAGTCCAACGCGGTCCCGCCACTGTAAACGTTAGATGTCTAAAGATGCCACTGTTTGAAAAATGGGAAGGCTTAGTACATCATATACGTAAGTCAGGAGACCTGCCTTATTGTCAACTGTGAAACCTTCGAGGAGAGGGGAAGCAGGGTATTTGACGTACATAAACAATGCGAAAGTCATTCGCATCATTTAACGTTACCTGCTTTACTTTCGATTGAAAGTAAAGTTTTTTTATGTGTGCTGAGCGACTTCATAACCGATACATAAATAGGAGGGGTTATCTAAATGAAAAAGTGGTTATCATCTGTTATTGTTGCGATGTTCCTTGTTGTTCTTGCAGCCTGTGGCGCAACTGATGAAGGAAGCAAACAAACAGAACAAACAAAGCAAACAGAAGAGCAAGCTGTTACGGTTAAAGATGCAAGAGGAGAAGAAGTAACGGTTGAACAAGCACCTAAGAAAATTGTTTCTCTTATGCCAAGTAACACGGAAATCGTTTATGAGTTAGGCCTTGAAAAAGAATTAGTTGGCGTAACGAGCAACGATGATTATCCTGCAAGTGTGAAAGAAAAAGAACAGGTAGGGGATATGAATATCAACGCGGAAAAAGTTATTTCATTGAATCCAGACCTAGTGTTAGCTCACGGTTCGAGCATGGGAATGTCGGATGAAGTTTTCAAGCAGATTGAAAGTGCAGGTATTCCGCTATTTGTTGTAAACGATGCAACGGATTTTAACACCGTGTATGAAACAATTGAAAACATCGGGAAGCTAACGAATAAAGTAGAAGAAGCAGATAACACAGTGAACGAAATGAAAGCTGCTGTTTCAGAAATTGAAGAAAAAGCGAAAGAAATTAAAGATGAAGATCGTAAGAAAGTATGGGTAGAAGTTTCACCTGCACCTGAGATTTATACAACTGGTAAAGGTACTTTTATGGATGAAATGATTAAAACAATCGGAGCAGAAAACGTAGCTGGAAATGAAGAAGGTTGGGTAAAACTTTCGGAAGAGAAAGTGGTTGAGCTAAATCCAGATACAATTGTTACAACCTATGATGGGGACGCAAAAGAAATTAAAAACCGTCCAGCATGGAGTGATATTACAGCTGTAAAAGAAAATCAAATTGTAAACGTTGATTCTAATAAAACAAATCGACCTGGGCCACGAATCGTAGAAGGGTTAGAAGAGTTCGCAAAAGCCGTATATCCTGAGGTGTATAATTAATCGAGAAAAGGACCATATTCCAATTCAAAAAGGAATTGGTCCTTTTTTATCGTTACGTCTTCAGCAGGATGATGAATTACTAATGATGAAAACAAGTACACCGTTTAAAGCGTACAGTTCGGGTGTGCTAGGAGACGGCATGATTGAGACCGATGTTTTTTATAATCGCTTTGTAAATAAATACTACCGTGCTGATTCACCAGCCGAAGAATATAGAGCATTTTTAAAAGAAAAAAGCTTCGTTTATGATAAAGTAGTAGGGTTAATGACGGCTGTTTATTTGCGCAATAAATCGGTTTATACATATTGTAAAGACGGTCTGACAATCTCATCCATTATTACTGCCGGAGTTGGTAATGCTGTGGATTTGACGAGTGATGATATTACTCCATTTTCTTCACAGCCTGGGACAATTAATATGTTCATATTTATTGATGGAAAGTTAACGGATGCTGCGTTTTTACAGTTATTTATTGCAGCAACAGAAGTGAAAACCCGAATGCTGTATGAGTTAGGAGTGCAAGATCCAAACACACAGACACTTGCGACAGGGACATCTACGGATAGCGTTTGTATTGCTGCGAGCCAAAAAGGTAGCTTGTATGAGTACGGCGGATCTATGACGGTTCTGGGACAAGCGGTAGGAAAGCTCGTTAAACTAAGTTTACTTGAAACAATTCAAAAAAGGTGATGTGTATGGAATTTCAACAATTAATTGTAGCGCATTTATTAGCAATCTCACTAGCGCTTGTATTAGATGCTATTATCGGAGATCCTGTAAATTGGCCACATCCCGTCAGGTGGTTTGGAAGATGGATTTCTTTTGTTGATAAGCGTTTAAATCAAGGTAAGTTTCAACGAATGAATGGTTTGTTTCTTGTATTAAGCATGGTAGTGTGGTGTTTTATACTACCTTTAATTCTTTTAATTGCCCTATACGAAACCTCATACTGGATTGGAATTATAGTTGAAGGAGTGGTAATTGCTACAACAATTTCAACAAAGTCTTTGGGAGAAGCTGCCTATAAAGTAGCACACCCTTTACAAAAAGGTGACTTACAGGAAGCACGCTTTCAAGTGGGGATGATTGTGGGAAGAGATACCAATCAGCTTGATGAAAGCGAAATTGCTAGAGCAACAGTTGAAACAGTAGCGGAGAATACCAGTGATGGCATTACAGCTCCTTTGTTTTTTGCTTTTTTATTAGGTGGAGCGGGTGCTTTTTTTTATCGAAGTATTAATACGTGTGATTCAATGGTTGGGTATAAAAATCCTATGTATGAAAAGTTTGGATACTTTAGTGCGAAGTTAGATGACTGGCTGAATTTTATCCCTAGTCGGCTGACAGCGTTTATTATGGTTATTAGCAACGTAATGCACAGTGAATTTACAGCAAAGCATGTGTTTAGCATAATTAAAAGGGATGCACCTAAACACCCGAGCCCAAACAGCGGCTATGGTGAAAGTGCTGTTGCAGGTTTGCTTGGCATTCAGCTCGGAGGTCGAAACACGTATAAAGGAATTGTTTCAAATCGTGCGAAAATGGGAGATCCCCTTTATTCTTTAAATGTTAGTCATATTTTTAAAACAGTCCAAGTGATGAAGCGGACCGTTTGGTGTACTTGGTTTTTTTATTTGATAGGAGGGATATTGATTGGCATTACCTACACATGGAGCTAATCCGGCTGTTTTTCTAGAGGCGATAGGCCAAAATACAGAACGTTCATTCATTGATTTTAGCGTAAATACAAACCCTTTAGGGGCACCGGATATCATCAGTGAAAATTGGGATGTGCTTAGAGAAATCGCTTTTTCTTACCCTGATCCTGACGTGCAAAAGTTAACGGGTCTCATTGCCCATCACCATAAGCTTACTTCTGGTGAAATATTAGTAACAAACGGTGCAGCAGAAGCCTTCTTTTTGCTTGCTTCCATATTTTCAAACGAAAAGGTAGGGATTTTACAGCCTACTTTTATTGAATATGAACAGGCGAGTTTAGCTCATGGTTGTGAAATCATTCATATTTCTCTGGAAGAAACAGATAATTGGAATTGGAATATGTCCGAAATAAAACAAAAGCTTCCAATCTTAAAAGCGATATGGATTTGTCATCCCAACAACCCTACCGGACGAATGTATGACATAAATGAGTGGGAAGAGCTAATTGACTTAGCTCATCGTGAGAAGACTTATCTGGTTGTTGATGAAGCGTTTATTGATTTTGTAAAGGACGCCTCTTCGTTTGATCGGTGGATTCAAAGGTGTCCATATTTAATTGTTGTTCGGTCTATGACAAAAATGTTTAATATTGCTGGAGCAAGGTTAGGGTATGTTTTAGCTCATCAAGACGTTATTACTAAGTTGAAGCAAAAGCAGCCCCCTTGGAGTGTGAATGGTGTGGCGCAGCAAATTGGGCAATGGTGCTTATCTGAAATCGAGTTCGTGAATAAGACGGTCGAGTACATTGATAAAGAAAGAAATCGAGTGATAAACGAGTTGCAAAACCTAGGATTTAACGTATCTCAGTCAGTAACTAACTATTATTTATGCAGCATCCCAACGAGCTATACTGCCGATGGGTGGCTGGCATTTTTAGCGCAAGAAGGAATTGTAGCAAGACATACTGAAAATTTTCTAGGTTTAAATGGTCGATATGTTAGATTAGCCGTCAAAACAAAAGTAGAGAATGACCAGCTCCTAAGCGTGTTAAGAAAAGGAGTGGAAGCTTAATGTTAGTGTTTGTCACTGGTGGTGTTCGCAGCGGAAAGTCAGCAGCGGCAGAGTCCTTTGTCGAAAAACTAATGATCAATCGCGCTATCTATCTAGCGACTAGCCGCGTCACTGATCATGAGATGCAAGAGCGAATTGAGTTGCACCAACAGCAACGAAGTAACTCAGGGTTGTCGTGGTTGACTATTGAAGTTCCCAATAACATATCTAGTATTTATTCATTGATTCAAGAAACGGATCTTATTTTGCTAGACTGTGCGACAAATTGGCTGGCAAACGAGCTTTTTACCAAAGAGGAAAAGTGGCAATCTACCTTGAAAGCGAACGAGCTGGTTAATGAAATGATAGAGGTGATTCATCAATTGAATAAGCGATGTCAGCACCTTGTCATTGTATCAAATGAACTGTTTGAATCGGGTGTTCTAAAAGGACCGACGTTTATCTACATGAAGTTACTGGGAAGGATTCATCAAGAGATTGTGGATCAAGCAGACGTAGCGATTTCTGTAGAAGCGGGTATTCCCTATTACTATAAGGGAGATGAAACAGCATGGCAGTAAAAGAGTGGATAGTCATCGCACGCCTAGCCCTTCAGTTTTTTACAATTCTACCAACGGCAAAAACGATTCAATGGACGGAAAAGCGCACGGCGAAAGCACTTTATTTTCTACCGTGGATTGGTGCTTGTATAGGGGCAGTTAGCTATAGTTTGTTTGTAGGTCTGGAGTCGTTAGGAGTGAGCTCTGTGACCATTGCAGTTTTGCTTATGTTAGCCAGCGCAATACTCACAGGAGGCTTACACTTAGATGGCTGGATGGATGTGAGTGATGCTTATTTCTCACACCAACCAAGAGAAAAAAAACTTGTGATTTTAAGTGATCCTAATATAGGTGCGTTTGCGGTGTTATCAATTTTAGCCCTATTAGCTCTTCGTTTTAGCGGAATAAATGAGCTGATGAACACTCATCAATCAATTGATTTAGCTGCGTTTATGAGTGCGTTTATATTGCCGCGTATTGTAGCAGGATGGATTTTACTTTGGGGTCAGCCAGCCAAAGAAACAGGATTAGCTTCATACTTTCAAAAGGGTTCAACTGAAAGACAAAAGTGGATTTATGCGACAATGAGCATACTAATGATTGCAGGTCTTGTCTATTTCATGGAAAATAAAGCTGTGATTTTAATTGGTGCAATGGCTGTTTTTATCTGGATTAAATTTTATCGTGCTCAGTTTGGAGGCATTACGGGAGATGTTGTTGGAGCAACGATTGAAGGAGGCGAGACGCTTGTATGGGTGAGTATGTGGATATGCTATTTATTCGGCACGGTTTAACAGAACCCAACAAGCTGCGCCAGTACATTGGATGGAGTAATCCGTCGCTAAGTAGCGAAGGAATCGCACTGTTGAAAGCGTCTAATATGGTGCCAGACCTAGTCGTTGGAAGTGATTTGTATCGTACGCAAGAAACGGGCGCAATTTTATTTCCGCAGCAGCCCTATGTAGCTTTAAGAAACTGGAGAGAGCTCTCATTTGGCGATTGGGAAGAGTGTACGTATGAGCAGTTGAAAAATGATTCAGCGTATCGAAAGTGGATTGATGCTCCTTTTGAAGAACAACCGCCGAACGGAGAGGATTTCGAAGCCTTCTCTAGTCGAATTTGGAAAGCTTGGGATCAAACAGTCGACTTGATGTTGCAACAAAAAGCTAGTTTAACAGCCGTTGTCACTCACGGTGGACCTCTTCGTTTCATTGCCTCTTATTTTCTAGAACAATCCTCATTTTGGGATCATTCTTTTTCGTATGGAGAAGGAATCCGACTGCGTTTCAATAAGGATGATATAAGGGAGAGAAAGCCATGCATTTCGTATTCGGTGGTGCGTTCAATGGAAAGCGAAAATGGATAAAGAAACAGTATGATAACCAAATTACAGCGTGGTATAGTGCCTATGAAAATCCGATAAAAGTGCCTACACTCGTAAAAGGAGATCAATACATAGTTATAGAAGGAATAGAACGATACATTAAAGAATTAATTGATAGTGGTAAAACTGTTGATGAAGTGTGTTGCTACTTCAATGAACAATTACAAGCATGGCGAGCTGAGAATTTGCTAGCAAATATAATTGTTATTGGAACAGAAATTGGAAAAGGGATTGTTCCATTAAACCAAAATGACCGCAGTTGGCGTGATGCATGTGGCTATGTCTATCAAATGCTTGTAGCAGAAGCGGAAACAGTTGATCGCATCTGGTATGGAATTTCGAATCGAATAAAGGAGGATATAAAGGAATGAATATCTATACAAAAACAGGAGACAAAGGGCAAACGAGTTTAATAGGAGGACGTGTAAATAAAGACGACATTCGAGTGGAAGCTTACGGAACAATCGATGAGTTAAATAGCTATGTAGGTCAAGCGATTGCTCAGTTAAATGACAGTGTATTTAATGAATTAAAAGAAGAGCTTGTGACTATTCAACACGAGCTATTTGACTGTGGAAGTGATTTAGCTTTTGCTAGAGATGACCACCCTTATAAAGTTGAAGCAAGTATGATTGAAGTGTTAGAGCGAAAAATTGATGAGTATATGAAAGAAGCTCCTGAGATTGAACGCTTTATTTTGCCAGGCGGAACACAAGCGGCAGCCACACTTCATGTGTGCCGCACGGTGACAAGAAGAGCAGAAAGGTTAGTTGTTGGGGTTCAGCGAGAGTTTAAAATTAACGAGGCGGTCCTTCAATATTTAAATCGTTTATCCGATTACTTCTTTGCAGCTGCTCGCATTGCCAATTCACGAGAAAATGTGAAAGATGTTGAGTATATTCGCAGTGCGAAAGTATTTAAAAAAGGAAAGACAAAATAAATAAAAACGTGTGGATAGTTTGGGACTGACCCCGTAAAGTGAGACAAATAAAAAACACCTTTAAGTTGAAAACTGGGTATGTAGTACCTAACCATCACTTGGAGGTGTTTTTTCTATGGGAACAAGAGTTAGTTATCCAGTCGAACTAAAGTTAAAGGCAATTGAAATGAGATTAGCCGGTGTATCTGTAAAAGAAGTCTTATCACAACTAAACATTCGAAATCCTACCCAATTAAAAACGTGGATGAAGTGGTATCAAACTGGGGATGTACACCGGTTGGAACAGCCAGTAGGCAAGCAATATGCCTATGGAAAAGGTCCTGATTTTGAAAGCGAGACAGCGAAGTTAGAGGCTGAGAACCGACAGTTAAAGCAACAAATCGAGATTTTAAAAAAGTACAAGGAATTGGAAAGGAAGTGGTACCAGAAATCGCAGTGAACCTAGTGGAAGAGTTAAAAGAACAAATCCCTATTTATCAAATCTGTTTCCATCTTGGTATTCCCCGATCCACTTACTACCGTTGGAAGCAGCATAGTCAACAGGATACACGAAAGAAATGGATGGAACAGCAAGTGGGTGAACAATGTCGTGCACACAAGTTTCGATATGGCTATCGAAAAATCACAGCTGTACTCAAGCGAACCATGAAGATTAACCACAAGTTTGTGCAGCGTACCATGCAGAAATACGGTTGGCAATGTCGTGTTAAACGAAAGAAACGGCAGCGAACAGGGCAACCTTATCAGGTTGCAGAGAATGTATTAAATCGTGACTTTCAAGCTGAACGCCCTCTCCAAAAGCTCGTGACCGATATTACGTACTTGCCTTTTGGGCCGAAACCATTGTATCTTTCAAGTATTCAAGATTTATTTAACGGAGAGATTATTGCGTATTCCATAGGTGATTGTCAAAATGTCGCGTTTGTTTTAGACACGCTTAACCAACTCCCTTCTCTACCGGAAGGGTGCACGTTGCATAGTGATCAAGGCTCTGTGTACACATCGTATGCTTATCAACAAACAATTAAAGAGAAAGGCATTATCATGAGTATGTCCCGAAAAGGGACGCCCGCAGATAATGCCTCAATTGAATCGTTTCATTCCTCACTAAAGTCTGAAACGTTCTACCTTGACGAGTTGACATACACTACGACTACCATCGTAGAGCAAACCGTCAAAAGCTATATTACGTATTATAACCATGCCCGTATTCAAACAAAATTAAACAACCAGTCTCCTGTACAATACAGAAAACTGGTTGTTTAAAAGGTGTTTTGATTCCTGTCTCAAAAACAGGGGTCAGTCCCGTTTTATCCACACGTTTTTATTTATGAAATATTCGAAACCTGAAATAAATGGCTGTAAAAAAATATTGGTTACCTCTATAATAAGAACAGTGTAAAGAAAGAGAAAAGAGGTTAGGAGAATGAATAAGGGTACAGTAAGACAGCCGTATCAAGCTGGCTTGATATATACGGCTAGTGCATATGTGATGTGGGGAGTGTTTCCACTATATTGGAAGCTAGTAGATAACGTTCCTGCAGACGAGATTTTAGCACACCGTGTGATTTGGTCGTTTTTATTTATGATACTATTGCTGTGCATAACGCGGCAGCTTGGTAATTTGAAAGAAACGGTTGGTTATTTATTTCGTCATCCGAAAAAAACGCTCATTTTATTTTCGGCGTCTTTATTAATTAGTCTTAATTGGTTTATTTATATTTGGGCTGTCAATAATGAAAGGATTATTGAAACCAGTCTAGGTTATTATATTAATCCTCTTGTGAGCGTTCTGTTAGGTATTGTTGTTTTAAAAGAAAAGCTGAATTTTTGGCAAATTATCTCAGTGGGTCTAGCTGCAATCGGTGTGCTGTTTTTAACACTTCATTATGGAGAGTTTCCTTGGGTATCGTTAGGGCTTGCGTTTAGCTTCGGTATATATGGACTTGTGAAAAAGACCATTCAGCTAGAAGCTAAAGTTGGTTTGACTCTAGAAACGTTTATGGTTATGCCAATTGCACTTGTGTATTTTGTTATACTATATGTAAAAGGGCATTCTAGCTTTGTATTGAGTAACCCGACAACTAGCTTATTGCTAATTGGAGGAGGGGTTGCAACAGCAATGCCGCTTTTATATTTTGCAAAAGGTGCCCCTTTAATCCCGTTATCTATGGTTGGATTCTTACAGTATATTGCACCGACGATGACCTTGCTTTTAGGTGTTTTTGTTTATCATGAACCATTCTCTAGCGTTCATATGATTGCCTTTTTATTTATTTGGGGCGGATCGGTTATCTTTGCGCTAGCAAAAACAAAGTTTATGATAACTCATCAGCCAAAGATTCGAAAGAGCCGTTCAGTAGGCTTGTAATAGAGAGTTCAACATCTATATGTTAGATGTTGAACTTTTTTTATGAGGAAAATGAAAGGAGACGGTGGTATTAGGAATGCACACCACCGTATGTATATTATAGCTTGCGTTGGAAGTGAGCGTTTAACTGCCCGCGCAGCATTTGATTTTTTACTTCTTTCATTTTTCTTTCTTCATCTTTTTTTGCTAGCTCAGTTCGAATTTCGCTTGTTTGTACCCCTTCTTCAATACGATCTGCAATTTCCATTAACCGTTCTACGTCTGAAAAGGAATACTTTCGAATTCCTGTATTCGTACGCTCTGGAAACAATAAGCTGCGTTTTTCGTAATAGCGAATCTGTCTTTCGGATAGCCCTGTCAATTCTTTCACGATGCCAATTGACATAACCTTTTTGTCACGATAAGATGCTTCATTTGTGGACAATCTCCCTCACCCCTGAGTGTATGATAATTATGTTATATCCTTTATTATAAAGGAAAAAAATACAAAAAAGTTATAACATGTTATATATTCTAACACAATTATGTAATGTTTTTTAGATAAATGTAAGGAAAAATAACAAAGATAATGAAATTAGGAAATAATTCTTATAAAATAGAGCTGAGAAAGCTAATAAGAAAGGAATAAAAAGATGAGCGATAATGAAATGATAAAGAAACAAGTTCTAAAGCTTGCTACGGAAATTATTGAATTGGATGTAAAGAGAGATGAAAAGTTTGAAGAGTTAACCGTTTTAGCAGGTAACCATGCTTACGAAATTCTAAGAAGAGTCCAAAATGGATAGTAAGGGATGAACAATCCCTATACAATAAAAAAACTCCCGCTGCAGCGGGAGTTTTATATTTATCCTTGATCTAAAACGATAAGCTCTTTTTTTAACTGTTCATGACGAAGATTTTCTCCAATAATAACAAGGTTAGTTGGCATTTTCATCAGCTCTTTCATATATAAAGGCATTCCGTATGAGTATTGAAATGAATACGTATCAGGAGAATGTGTGAAACGTAGATACCCTTTCATTCGATAAATCGTATCTGGTGTATGGCGCAGCCAATCTTCAAATTTTTCAAGGTCAATCGGGTTTTTGAATTCGTAAACAAATGTTTTTAAGTGTAAATGTTTTTCAACATGAGCTTGCTGATGTGCTTGTTTCTTTGAAAGCTGAGCGTTTGTTAAAAGCTTCAATTGAATAGACGAATAACTTGTAAATAAGCAAGTTGCTTGTGGATTAATCGATTGAATTTCATACAATAGTGTTGCTTTAGCTGATTCAGATAATGTATCAGATTTGTTTAATAAAATGACATCCGCATGTCGAATTTGTTCTTGGAGTAGCTTTTGTAATTGAATACTTAAGCTACCGCGGTCTTGCCACCTGTGAACATCTACTGTTGTTACGATACACTTTACAGTAACATCGTTAGCGAAGAGTGGGGACATACATGCATCTAATACTTCGATTGGATGTGCTACACCTGTTGTTTCAATATAAATAGCATCTAGCTTGTTTTCTTGTAAAAGCGAATGGAGCTGTGTTTCAAACTGCCCTTGAATGGTGCAGCAAACGCATCCGTTTAGTAATTCTTTAAGAGGCGTATCTTTTTCTACTTCATCGGAGTCGATAGAGATTTTGCCAAGTTCATTCATAATAACGGCGATTTGACGGCCGTTTTCTTTTTCTTGCTTTAATGCATTTTTTAACAATGATGTTTTCCCGCTTCCTAAAAAGCCGGATAAGATATAAATTTCAGTTTTGTTTGTCATTTTTCTAACTCCTGTATAAAATCGAAATGATTATGATTTATGATTATATACCATACACTATGTCTGCATTTTTGTATATATCTATCTAGGTAATAGATTAAAAGCATACTTACTCTACTACATAAATGGTATCACAAATGAAAATAAATTGGAAAAAGCGAAAAGATAAAATGAATATTCTCAATTTTAAAACGTTATTATGCTAAAATGGAATAATAGATAGCAATTGTATAGAGGGAAAGGGAGATGCTTTATGCGCATTTTAGTATTAGGAGCTGGCGGAGTAGGTGGCTATTTCGGTGGGCGTCTTGCTGAAAAAGGAGAAGATGTTACATTTTTAGTTCGAAGTCAAAGAAAAAAACAGCTTAAAAAAAATGGATTAGTCATTAAAAGCATTCATGGTGATTATTCATTTTCTCCCAAGTTAATTACAACCACTAGTGAGGGAGTGGAGCCCTTTGACTGCGTTTTATTTTCGACAAAAGCATATCATCTGGATCAAGCGATAGCTGATGTAAAGCCCTTTATAGGAAGTGGTACGACGGTTGTCCCACTTTTAAATGGGATTAATCATCTGTCGGCGTTGCGAAGTGCTTTTGGCGAGAATAATGTAATAGGCGGTCTTTGTTTTATTGAAACGACATTGAACGCAGACGGAGAGATTGTTCAAACAAGTCCTGCACATCGAGTTGTTTATGGAGAGTTTAATGGTGAAAAAACAAATCGAATTGAACGCTTAGAAGCTGCGTTTCGTCATACAAAAACGTCATTTGTACTCAGTGATCGAATTGGACAAGAGATGTGGCATAAGTATCTATTCATTACAACACTTTCTGGAGTTACTACCTTAATGCGTTCCCCAATTGGACCTATTCGTGATGTAGAAGGAGGTAGAGTGTTTATTCAGTCCCTTCTTCAAGAAGTATATGAAATCATGGTCAGAGAAGGTGCTCCGGTTACAGAGGGAATTGTACAGCAGCATATGAAAACAATGGAGTCGATGACGTATGGTATGAAATCATCTATGCAGCGAGATATTGAAAAGGGGTATATGACTGAAGCGGATCATCTTCAAGGATACCTCCTGCGGTTAGCGCAAAAATATGATGTGAAATCAGACATTTTACATATTGTCTATCAACATTTAAAGATATATGAGAAAGTTCAAAAAGGGACTGATAGTCAGTGAGTTTAACAATTGATTTTGCAAAATTAGATGTCATAAAGTCTCTTGTGCCAGTACAACAGGTACAAAGTTTATCCTCAAAAAAAGGTCTATACTTTCTCTTTGATGAAGAAAAGGAACTTGTCTATATTGGTAGTACAATGAATTCATTAAAACAAAGGGTATTTGCACATCTGAAAAACGGTGATTTTCAAGAAAACCACCCTATTGCGTTTATCGGCTGGTTGGAAATAGAAGGTTCAAGAGAAACGATTGAAGCTCTTAAAACGATGCTAATTAATGCATATTTCCCCATCTATAATCAATATGGAATTAAGTATAAGCATGAGCGTCCTCTAAGAGCTGAGCATACTAATTGTCAGGTAGAGGTAAAGAAAGCTACAAAGCCTCCTACATCTAAAGTTAAAAAAGTTGGTGGAAACAAGCGTTTTACTTCGGCTAGTGTGAGAGAAATGGCAAATGGAGATGAAGCGAAGAGGTTATGGTCTCGCAGTGAAGCACGAGCGATACTCCATTTATCCGATGCTGAGATTATTACTTTGAGTGAAAGGTTGTTGGCAGAACAATATTTCTTTCAACGTGATATGAAAAAGAATCTTATATTTACGCTAAAAGATTTGGTTGTCATGCAGGTTTTATTAAATATTACTCAGCACCATGTGGTGAAGAAAAGAGAAATGAAAGAGGCTATTCGCTTAGTGCAAAAATTTGGATTAGTTGAAGCGCTTAGAATTTCTGAGCGGTTAATTACGAAAGTAAATATGTAGACGACAAAACCAAGCTGTATGTTAATACGGCTTGGTTTTAATGCCTAAGCAATTTCATCGATAACCCGTGGAAGGGCAATGATAGAAAGTATACATAAAGAGCTAACTACGTGATGCATTTCAAAGATAGCGATAATGAAAAACATAATGGACATGTATAGCTGCAATCCTTTTAATATCCAGGATCTTTGTGCAAGAAAGAAGTCACTTAACACGAATAAGAAAAAGATAAGCGAACTGCATACTATGATGACCGTGCTTGACATCGTATGGTTATAAGCACTAATAAGTAATAGTGTAATAAGTAATACAACGGCCGTTGTTTTTAACAATTTTATCATCATTTTCACCTTCAATACAAAGTGATCTGTGTTTTTATTTTATAGCATAGTCAATAAATCGGAAAGTCAAACACCATAAGTATAACAACAATTTAACATCTTTATAATGTATTTACAAAAGTTGTCTCCTAAAACTAGCTCTCAGGCTGTTAAATTGACGATTAACGGTCATAATGCTATAGTATGTTTTCAAAAAATCAAGCTAATACAGCAATGTGGAACGTTGTTAAACAAGTAAAAAGGACGTGTTTGTTTGAGCGAAAAACTATTATTAATTGACGGCTTTAATTTGCTGAGCCGCTGTTACTTTGCTACATCATATGGGCGGGAAGAAGCTGATTTGCCTCGCAATAGCAAAGGGTTATTTACAAATGCGGTGCGTGTAGTTGTTCAAAAAATGAATAACTTAATTAAGCAATATGAGCCGACGCATGTCATTGTTGCATGGGATGTAAAGCGTAACGAGACAAAACGCAAACAAGCATATAGTTTCTATAAAGAAACGAGAAATGATTTACCAGCATCATTAATTCAACAGTATGAGACACTGCGTGCTTTCTTTGAAGCTGTAGGAATTCCTCAGCTCTCGGTTGAACTCTATGAAGCAGATGATGTTATTGGTGCGTTTTCTTTAAAATGGACAAAAGAAAAACAATCCCCAGCGTACATTTACAGCAATGATCGCGATTTGTTTCAGCTGTTAAATGAACATGTATCGCAAATTGTGGCCAAGCCGAAAATAGGTGATGTGGTGTATACAGCTATGGACTTTACAACTGACTATGGCATATCGCCTTCTCAGTGGGTGGATGTAAAAGCTTTGTTAGGCGATAAGTCAGATAATATTCCAGGTGTTCCTGGGGTAGGTGAGAAAGCTGCATTACCTCTTATACAACAATATGGTTCAATTGAAGGAATTTATGCACAGGTTGAAGATTTAGACGCAACTTTTAATCGATATAAGAAAAAACTAAAGAGTGGTCAAGAGTTAGCTGAATTGAGCTTAGAACTTGTAAAGATTGATACGGATATTGAAGTGGTTAATCAAATTGAGTGGATTACAGTAAAATTTGAGCGAAACTTAGCACTTTGGGAAGAAGAATTAACTCCGCTAGAACTAAACATTATGCTTCAAACGTAATTTTTAGTAAAATACAAAAGAGGAAAGCTTGAAAGGAGTAAAAACGTTGCAACCAATTGATAAAGAGAGCGTACAAACAAAATTAGAAACTTTTTTTCATAATGATATATATGTTCATCTTGAAACAACAAATGGAGCATATGCATCTCATGTAAATGCAAAAGCAATGAACGTAGGAGCATTTATCCGCAATGGGAAAGTGAACGTATTAGGCGGCAAAATTACAGGCGAAGGACCATATCGCGTAGGGCTTCAAATTGATTTAGGTTGGATTTATGCTGAAGGCTTAACAGACTGGGAAGTTGACGAGCATAACAGATTACTGTTAGCAGGCCACGATTCCGATGGTCGTCTAGCCGTTGCGTTTCAATTAAGTGAAAAACCGTTTGAGTAAGAAAGGAGAATTATTGTGCAAGAGCGATTATTAATTGTATTTCCACACCCCGACGATGAAGCATTTGGAGCAGCTGGAGTGATTACTTTAGCAAGGCAAAAAGAAACACCGGTTACATATGCTTGCATTACGCTAGGTGAAATGGGAAGAAACATGGGGAGACCATTGTTTGCTAACCGAGAAACGCTTCCTAAGATTCGGAAAAAAGAACTTCAAGATTTAGCTGAAGTTTTGGATATTCAAGACTTACGTATGATGGGTTTACGTGATAAAACACTAGAGTTTTTAGATATTGAAGAGTTTGCTAATCGTATTGAATCCATTATTCAAGAAGTAAAACCAACTCATATCATTACTCACTATCCAGGATTTGCGGTTCACCCTGACCATAATGCAACTGGAGCAGCTACCCTTCATGCAGTAAAAAGAATGCCAAAAGAAGAGCGACCAATCGTCTGGTGCCATGCATTCTCACATGATCGCATCGAGCATATTGGTCACCCTGACGTTGTGATCGACGTATCGAGTGTAAAAGACAAGAAGATTGAAGCATTAAAGGCACACCGTTCACAAACGGAAGCGATGTTTGACGGCGTGGAGGTTGATGCTTTATTATCTAACCCGCAGCTTGAAAGAATGCTTCTTCGAGAAGAATTCTGGACGTATAAGTGGGACGACTAAGATGAAAAATCAAAAAGTATTATTTATTGGAGCAGGTCGAATGGCAGAAGCTATTGCAGCTGGTTTAATCCATACGAATGCTTTTATAAATGAACGCATCGTCATGACAAACCAACGCGATAGAAAACGATTAGAAGAGCTTCAAGAAAAATATGTTGTCAGTGTGACCCAAGACTGGGAAGCAGAAGTCGAAAGTGCTACAACTATTGTTTTAGCAATGCCACCTGAAGTGCATGATGAAGTTCTTAAAAAACTCTCTAGGCTTGTAACCAATCAGTTTGTCATTACAGTTGCAGCGGGAATTGGCCCTAGCTATTTGGAAGAAAGGCTGCCAGCTCATACAGCTGTGGCATGGATCATGCCAAATACAGCAGCTACAATTGGTGAGTCAATATCGTTGTATGCAGTTGGCAACTCGCTGGACGAAAGTCATAAAAAAGCGCTAGCAGTTATTTTAAATAGTATAGGCTCCTCTCAGCTTTGTACGGAAGATGAAGTGAAGTACCTTACGGCTATCACTGGGAGTGCGCCTGCGTTTGTCGCTTATTTCTCAGAAGCATTAATTGACTCAGCTATGAGCTACGGAGTTTCTGAAGAAATTGCGCAAAAGCTTGTTTTGCAGATGATGTCAGGTTCTGCTAATTTAATTAAACATATAGCAAACCCATCAGCTGTAAGGCAGCAGGTAACTACGCCTGGAGGTGCGACAGCAGAAGGATTAAAAGTGATGGAGAAACACCGCTTTAAAGAAATGATTCAACAAGCTGTAAAGGCTACTAATGCAAAGGCGAATGGAAGCATCTAATGGTATTAAAAGAGAACGTCTAATACGACGTTCTTTTTTTGCGAAGAATTAATCAATAAATCGCTTCTTCATATCTGGTGTTGGAATCATGCACTCATTCTGTTTTCCAAACCATTTATAGCGGTTTTTAGCAATGATTTTATAAAAAAAGTTGCGAAGTGGTGTTGGAACGATAATAAAAACATAAGCAAATTTCCAAGGTGATTTTAGGTGCTTAGCAATTTTTAAAGCTGCGGTGGATTCAGTGTAAAGCTTCTTTCCCTCTAAATAAATGACGCTATCAAGTTGATTGCTTGATAAGTTAAACTCGCTTAATAAATGAGCAGCCCCTTCTGATTGCAGAGATGCAAACGAAAATACAGCATGGTGATCGTTCTTTATAATGAATTGAACACTGTGGTTGCAAAGGTTGCACACACCATCAAATAAAATAATCTTCCTCACGTCTAAAAAACCTCCTGCTTAGGTAACATTTAACCTACTTATACTTGTGTTTTAGCAAAAAGAAAGGTACGTTTAAAAGATGTAGGTAAAGTGATCCAAAAAGGTACGTTATTACGATTATATAATAGGACTCAGATGAGTTAAAGGAGAAAGGTATGAAAGAACAAAATGATGTTATTTTATACAACCGAATAAAGCAAAAAGATCAAGCTGCTCTTGAATTGTTATACGACAAGTATGAACGGATTTTATACTCTTTTGTGTATCGATTAACAAGCCAGGCTGATTTAGCTGAAGAAGTTGTACAGGAAGTATTTATTAAGATATGGAGAGGAAAAGGTGTTTATCATGAAGAAAAAGGGAAATTTTCTTCGTGGCTCTTTACAATTGCTCGAAACACAGCGATTGATTTAATTCGAAAGCGAAAATCAGATCCTATTTTTTCAGATGAAGTGTTTGATTATGTAGAGGATAAACAGGCAAAACCAGATGAGGAAGTAGAGTGGCAAGATGAAAAGCTTCGCGTGCAAGAAGCAGTTTCTCAGCTTTCTGAAGAACAAAAGCAAATCATTAACGCCGTTTATTTCAGAGGGTTAACACAACAAAAAATAGCAGAAGAACACGAAATCCCTTTGGGGACAGTTAAAGGTAGGGTGCGGCTAGCATTGAAGAAATTAAAGACTTATTTGAGTAATGACTTGGAAAGGAGAGCTGATTCATGAGCATGTGTGACAAGTTAATTGATTTCTATAACGACAATTTAACACCTGGTGAAAAGAAAAGCTTCCAGTCACACCTTCAAACATGTTCAAGCTGTCAAGAAGAGCTCCAAGAACTTGAAGAAGTACTTGGTGACTTAACGTTTTTAGCAGCAGAGCAAGCGCCTCCTCCAGGTATGAAAGAACGCGTATTAGCAAATGTATTTCATGAAGAAGGACAATCGAGTGAGTTATCACATCATAAAGAAGGGATTAAGCAGGAGAAGAAGCTAAGAGCGACTAGCAGATGGATGCCGTTATTAGCAGCGGCCTTACTTTTCTCATTAGTCGGAAATGGTTATCTACTGTTAAAGTCAGACAGTGAGCATGAGGTAAGTGAGGGTCCAAAACTATCCCAGCCTGCGACTTCTATTCAAACAGTTACTTTACAGCCCGCAAACCCTAAAGAAGGAAACGCAAACGCTTCTATTGTAGAAGACAATGGAAAAGTGAACGTGGTCATTCAAGCAAGCGGTCTTCAACAGCTTCAAAAAGATGAAGTCTATCAAGTGTGGCTTATTAAAGGTGACAAGCCTGTTCCTGCAGGTGCGTTTGTAGCCGATGAAAATGGGAACGGAACAGTGATTTATCAAATGACAGAAGAGCAGCGGAAACAACAGTGGGATACGATGGCAATTACTCTGGAGCCTAATGCTAACAATGAATTGCCACAAGGTGATATTGTGCTTAGCTCTGTATTATAATTATAAAAAAGGTTTCATCGAATTTTGATGAAACCTTTTTTTATTAAAATAGTATGTTTGCTACGATAACAGCAATTGGAAGCGTAATAAGCGTGCGAAGAATGAAGATGATTACAAGATCCAAGAATTTGATTGGAATTTTTGAACCTAAGAGTAATCCACCAACTTCTGACATATAAATGAGCTGTGTGACAGAAACACAAGCAATAACAAAACGAGTCAATTCACTCTCAATACTCGATCCAATGACGGCGGGCAGGAACATGTCAGCAAATCCAACAACCATTGTTTGAGCAGCCTCTGCTGCTTCTGGTACTTGTAAGAGTGCAAGCAATGGTTCAAACGGTAAGCCAATCCATTTAAATACTGGCGTGTATTCTGCGATGATTAGTGCAGTTGTACCAATTGCCATTACGACAGGTACAACGCCCATCCACATATCAAGGATGTTTTGGATTCCGTCTTTAAAGAACGCTTTAACTCCTGTATTATTTTCTGCTCGATTCAACGCTTTTTTCATTCCCCACGAAAAGGACGTATGCTCTTTTGGAATAGTTTCGTCTGCCACGGTATGGTCTTTTGCATTTTCATGATACGTATCAGGTTTTCTTGATAACGGCGGGATACGCGGCATAATAATAGCTGAAACCAATCCAATAAGCAACACGGTTAAGTAATATGGGATAATATATGCTTCTAACTTTAAATAAGAAAGAATAACAATTGTAAACGTAATGGATACAACTGAAAATGTTGTACCAATTACCGCAGCTTCACGCTTTGTATAATAACCTTCTTCATACTGTTTACTTGTCAATAGTACACCAATTGTTCCATCACCTAACCATGATGCAAGACAGTCAATAGATGAACGTCCTGGTAACGTAAAAATTGGACGCATAAACTTTGTAAACAGAGCACCACATAGCTCTAGTAAACCGAAATTTAGCAGAAGAGGTAGTAAAAGGCCAGCAAATAAAAATACAGAGAATAATACGGGAATTAAATCATATAAAAGCGTCCCACCTGTGTTTTCTGACCAAACAGCCTCAGGTCCAATCTTAAAATAAGTTAAGATAACATATACAGCACCAACAAAGCGTGTAATAGTCCACACCCAACTAACAAGGAAAAGAGAGGATAGGAAAGAGCTGTTCTTTATAAAAGCCGGCTTGGTTAATTTAAATAAGATTGTAAAAGCTGCTGTTGCAACAACGATGATTGTCATGATTAATGGAAGCTGACTCTCAAGCATCGTTTGTACAGCATTTGCCAAAATAGCAATAGGAATAGTTAGTTCTCCCTTATAAGAAAACGGAACAATAAATAAGAAAATCCCTAGCAGAGAAGGGAGTAAGAATATCAATAAAGTTGATAAAGCAAACTTTTTTTCAGTAAGGGGTTGTTTCAATACTTTCACCTCATTATGCACATACATAGTTATTCAAAAGAAGTATGCTCAAATTTTGTATAAATTAGAGCAAGGTCTGGCTGTGTTTAAATGCATAAATCTATAAAATGATTGTATGTTTAAAACAGCAACGTTATAAAAATAACACACTTTATAGGAGAGTAAAAGTTATTAATTTAATTTAAATTTTCGGAATAAAAAGCATTTTTTAGAGCTAACTGTATGGAAGTGAAATACAAATAAGCAGCTTTGTTACGGCTGCTTATTCTTCATTAAATTCAATTGCAATCTGTTGGTTTACTTCTTGCTTTAAGAGTTTGATTTCTAACAATCCATTGCGGTACTTAGCTTTAATTTCATTTTCTACAAATTGAAAAGGAAGCTTAATCGTGCGCATGAATACTCCTGTATGCCGTTCATTAATCTTTAAATGCGGTTTTGCAACTTCATAGGAATAGGGAAGCTGTCCCTGAATGGTAAGGGTGTTGAGTTCTACTTTAATTTCTACATCTTTAGCTGATTGAAGACCAGGAAGCTCAGCCACAACAATTCCTTCTTTTTCAGTCTCATAAAGATCAATTGCTGGGAATTTTTTAGGTAGAAGTGTGGTAAAGTCGTTCCAAAAGTGGGTTCCTAACATCTCTTCAACTTTGTCATGCAGAGAACTCCAATCTAAATCATCAAAGTGTTTTGACATAATAGCTCCCTCCTCATTAACCATAATTGATTATTTATAAAACGCTGTGGGTTTGTTTTATATATATGAAGGAGACGCTCTTTTTTTGACACGATTTTTTAATAGGTGTTCGTTCGTGGTAGTTATTAAGTAATAAAGTAAGATAGTTGAAGAAATCACCTTCTATGGTATATATTATAAAATAAAGAACATAGGTTCTTATTTTAACGAAATAACAAAGTTTTAACTGGGATTAAATATTTAGACTTATGTTATTAAAAGCAGGATTATGAGAGTGTAAGAAAGTATAATTATTATATAGTGATTCTCAAGCAAACTTGAAGTGGAGGTATACGTATGAGAGAAAAACGAACGTCTAGTGGATTTCTATTAAAGCAGCGTGCTTTTTTAAAGTTATATATGATTACAATGACCGAGCAAGAGCGCTTATATGGACTCAGGCTTTTAGACGTCCTGCGTGACGAATTTCGACCGTTTGGTTTTAAACCCAATCATTCGGAAGTATATAAAGCTTTACATGATTTAATTGAAGATGGTGTATTAAAACAAGTCAAAAAGAAAAAAGAAGGAATGAAGCTGCAGGAAGTAGTATATTACAAGTTTGCAGCTGGTGGAGAGGAAAAAGCAAAACTATATAAAAAGCAGCTAAAAGTGGAACTAGAAAGATGTGAGGCAATGATTCAAAAAGCTATTCGGGATAACTTTAGCGTTGTTTCAAGAGGTATTCAATCGTGAATACCTCTTTTTAACTGAAAAAAAGTTATTTGTAAAGAGGGAATTTCGTCCAATTTCTACTAGTAAAAGTTATATTATGGGTCAATAGTAGTGAAAAAGATGGGTTTATAGGTATAAATTGGTTTAAATACACACTTTTAACATATATGGATAGATTATTTTTTAAAGACTATGTACTATTCATAAATAAAGATTGAATTGATATGATACAAGTTGTACATAAATTTAAAAACGAAAATGCCACGTTTTGAGAATCAAAATCCACGTATGAGGACCAAATAAGAGCATTTTAGAACTAAGGATGTACAAGATTTTATTGCATAAAGTGCATGATTTACATCGTACGAAAGGAATGGAGATTATGAAGTCTACAGGTATTGTAAGAAAAGTAGATGAATTGGGTCGCGTTGTAATTCCAATCGAATTGCGACGAATTCTAAACATTAATACAGGTGATCCAGTCGAAATATACGTAGATGAAGACATTATTATTCTACAGAAATACAGTCCATACGGTGCTTGTGCCGTAACTGGTGAAATTGCGAGTGATAACCTTACGTTTGCTAATGGGAATGTCGTGCTAAGTAAAAAGGGAGCGGAACGACTTCTAAACGAGCTTCAACGTACTCTAAACAAATAAAAAAGAACGTCATTTGACGTTCTTTTTTATTATGCAGTTTTTGAAGCCTGGCCTGATAAGATAAATCGTTTTTGAATCGTTTTAAGGCGATAACTTAATCCAATTGCACCTACTGCCAAACCGCTAATCAGTCCAATCCAATATCCAAAAGCTGCAAGCCCCGTATAGTTTGCCAATATATATCCTAGCGGTAAACCAATTACCCAATATGAAACCAGTGCCATAAAGAAGGTAATATTCACGTCTTTATATCCTCTAAGAGCACCCTGAATCGGTGCTTGAATTGCATCGGACAATTGAAAAAAGACCGCATAAACTAAGAAATGAGTTGTTAAGGCTAATACTTTAGGATCTGTTGTATATAAAGCAGCTACACTTTCTTTGAAGAAAAATAAAAAGACTGCCCCTAAAAGAGCTAAGCAAACGGCAAGTAAAATACCGATACGACTGTACATCTTTGCATCTTCAAACCGCTTAGCACCTGCTTCAAACCCTACAACAATTGTTAAAGCCATTGAAATGCTGAGCGGAATCATATACAGAAACGATGCAAAGTTTATTGCTGCTTGGTGAGAAGCAATTGTCACCGTGTCATATGTGCTCATAAATAATGTAACGGCTGAGAAGATACTTGTTTCAAAAAAGATAGCAAAGCCAATTGGAATGCCAATCCCAAGTATTTCTTTAAACGAAGAAAAAGCTGGTTTATAAACTGTGCGAAACACCTGAAATGACTGAAAAGGATCTTTTCTTGTGATGATCCAAATTGCCACAGCCAAAATGCACCAATAAGTAATAGCCGTAGCATATCCAGCTCCAACGCCCCCAAGCTTAGGAAAACCGAGTTTCCCAAAAATCAACAGGTAATTTAACGTAACGTTAATAGGCAAGCCAAGAAGGGTAATAAACATCGATGTTCTTGTTTGGCCGAGTGCATCAATAAAGTTACGTAACACGGTATAAATAAATAGTGGGAAAATACCAATTGATAATGCAACTAAGTAATCTAGTGCAATCTGAGCCACGTCTGGGTCTAGGTTCATAGCGTTTAGAATGGGAGTTACGACAAAGAATCCAATGACAATAACAATAAAGGCCATGATGATTGAAACGTATAACCCTTGAATAACTGTAAACGCAACATTTTTCTTCTTATCAGCCCCAATTAGCTGAGCTACAATAGGAGTCACGGACATCAAAATACCGCTTAGTCCAGTGAATACAGGCATCCAGAGGCTTGATCCAATAGCAACTCCGGCTAAATCATCTGCCCCAACACGACCTGACATCATCGTATCAAAGAAGCTCATTGAAAACATTCCAAACTGCGTCATTAAAATAGGTAATAAAATAAATAAAAATTGCTTGGTCTTTTCCGTTTTAGAAAATGTTTGATTCATGTTTGTACTCCTATCCGTCAAGTTCACACGAGAAAAATTATACCACGATGAGGCTTGTTTTTGCGAAAGAATAGTTAATATATTACTATTAAATAAAAACAGGGAGGCGTTAACATGGATTTAAAGCTACAAGGTAAAAAGGTGCTTATAACAGGTGGGACGAAAGGGATTGGCCAAGCAATAGCCTTACTTTTTGCAGAAGAAGGAGCTGATGTTGCAGTTGCAGCTCGAAGTGAAAAGGACTTAGACCGATTAAGTGCGAGGTTTCCTAACATTCATACATATAAAATAGACGTAACGAACGAAGACGAGCGTATTCAATTGATGGAAAATGTCGTAAAGGACTTTCAAGGCATCGATATTCTAATTAACAATGCAGGAGGAAGCAATGGAGGAAAAACGCTAGAAACAGATTTATCATTATTTTATGAGGCGATGGAGCTTAATTATTTTTCTGCTGTTCATTTAAGCAAGCTTGCAGCAGAATACATGAAAAAGCAAAAAGCAGGCTCTATTGTAAACATTACTTCTATTTTTGGCCGAGAAAGTGGAGGGAAGGTAACATATAACAACGCAAAGTCTGCTTTAATTAGCTTTACTAAGTCATTTGCAGATGAAGTGATTTCTTATGGTATTCGTGTTAACAGTATTGCGCCTGGGAGCATTCTGCACGAAACAGGTAATTGGAAAAAGCGATTAGAAGAAAACCCTGAAAAGATTAACCAGTTTGTACAAGATCAAATTCCAGCAGGTCGTTTTGGAACTGTAGAAGAAGTAGCTAACGCTGTCGTTTTTCTAGCATCTGAAAAAGCTTCGTGGGTTGTTGGCGCAAGCTTAAATGTGGATGGTGGGCAATCAAAAATGAATTTTTAATAGTAAAAGCTCGCATTCCAGCTTTGTAATCTAAGCGGGATGCGAGCTGTCTATTATTAACCGATATGCTTTTTATTAATAGAAGATAGCTGAAAATCTTCATTAATTGCATCAGCAGTTAGTTGACCCGATAGAGTAACCATCGGAACGCCACCGCCAGGGTGAGTAGAACCACCAACAAAGTATAAGTTTGAAAGGATTTGACTACGCGCAGGGATTTTAAAGCCACCATTCTTTTTACGATCAGTTGCTACTCCGTAAATAGAGCCTCCGTTTGCACCGTATAGCTGCTGGAGAGTATTTGGCGTAAATCTTTCTTCAAATTCAATGCTATTGCGCAAGCCGTTAAGACCCATTGCTTCAAGTTTCGTAAGAACAACATCTCTGTATTGCTCTTCAATGGCGTTCCAGTTTTCACCTTCTTTTAGTGGAGGAACGTGTGTTAGAATGAATAAGTTTTCCTTTCCGTCAGGTGCTTGTGTTGGATCAGATTTAGATGAAACACCAATGTAAATAGTTGGATCGGAAGCAATTTCACCTTCATTAAAAATAGTATCAAATTCTTGCTTTTGATCTTTTGAGAAAAAGAAGTTATGGTGAGCAAGCTGCTCGTATTTTTTGTTAACCCCTAATAACAAAACTAATCCTGAGACAGTTGGTTCATACTTAGCAAGCTGTTCTGTATGTTGCTTTGCTCGTGGGTGATTTTTCAGTAATGTTTTATAAGTTGGTATTACTTCTAAGTTAGAAACAACTAAATCTGCAGCTAAGCTTTCTCCGTTTTTCAAAACGACACCTGATGCTTTTGAACCTTCAGTTGTAATTCTCTCAACTGGCGTATTTAGCTTGATTTCTACGCCTAATTCATCTAATAGTTTACCAATTCCTTCAGCAATCTTATACATCCCGCCTTGAACATAATAAATGCCAAGGCCTAGCTGTACATGAGCCAACTGCGTTAAGACAGCAGGTGCATGATAAGGAGAAGAGCCGATGTACATAATTAAAAAATTAAAGAGCTGGCGCAAGTGTTTGCTTGAGAAATATTTACGCGTAGTTGCATCCATTGATTTCATCGGATCCATCTGCAGCAACTCTTTGACAGTATGCATAGAACGTAAGTCGTTTAGGCCCGTTAAGCTTTTTTTATAAAAACTTTTCAAGTTTGATTCATACATTTTATGTGCATAGGATAGGTAGTCAAAAAAGCCGTTTACATCTTCTGGTGCACACTTTTGAATTTCTGTAATCATCTTTGGTAAATCGCTTGTTAAGTCGATTTGAGTTCCATCCGTAAAAAATGTTCGCCATTGAGGTTCTACACGCTTGATACTCATGTAGTCATGCACGTTTTTCCCTGCACTTTCAAAAAGTTGTTCTAACACCCAAGGCATTGTAAGGATAGAGGGACCCGTATCAAATGAGAAGCCTTTCCCACTACGCATGTTTAACTTCCCGCCGATACGTTCTCCTTGCTCTAAAACGGTTACCTTATAGCCGTCAGAAGCAAGACGAACTGCTGCTGATAGACCACCTAAGCCTGATCCAACGATAATTACTTTTTTATTCACTATAATTCCTCCTTATAAACTAACGAGTAGTTGGTAAGCATAATAATAAAAATTACCATGCATATTTTTAGAAAAAGAGTTTTTCATAACTGTTTGTTTTGCCTAATTTTTGTAAAAATATACATTCATAAGGAGAAAAATAATGTCATTTATAGTGGTCATGCTACTTCTTACTTCACTCTTAATTACCCGCATTCCAACGTTTCACCATGTGCGCTTTCAAAAGCCGTATTCTATAGAAACAAGGAAAGTTTCTGTTATTATTCCAGCTCGTAATGAAGAGCATAATATCAAAAAGCTTTTAAGCACGCTTAATGATAACCGTTCCAACTTGTATGAGATTATTGTTGTTGATGATGGATCTACAGACCAGACTGCTCATATAGCTGCAGAGATGGGAGCAACTGTTTTGAAGCCAAAAAAGCTACCAAAAGGATGGTTAGGAAAATCTTGGGCATGCTGGAATGGTGCAAAAAAGGCAAATGGCTCCATCTTATTGTTTTTAGACGCGGATACGTGGGTAGAAAAAGGTGGAATTAAACGAATTCATGATGTGTTTGAATTGAAGAAAGGTTTTTTATCTATCCATCCGTATCATGGCGTTAAGAAGCCTTATGAATCATTATCTGCCTTTTTTCATTATATTGTTTTTGCTTCGGTAGGGGGCTTTCACCTATTTAATCAAAATGGAACAGCATCAGGTGGATTTGGTCAGTGTTTGGTTTGTGAAAAAAGCGAGTATTTTCGCTATGGGGGTCACCAAGCAATTTGCGGAGAGGTAGTTGAAAATATGGCTTTTGCTAACTACGTTCGTGAACAGCAAGGGGAAGTTTACTGCATGGGTGGTAGAGGTGCAGTCAGCATGAGAATGTACCCTAATGGAATTAGTGAACTCATAAGAGGATGGAGCAAAAGTTTTGTATCGGGAGCTGGAAAAACAGAACCGATTTATTTGTTTCTTGTAAGTTTATGGCTTACCGGTATGATTCACTATGTGGTTTCTCTGCCGCTTCTTATACAACAATACCCGATATTGGCTGGAACTAGCTATGTATTAATGGGAATTATGTTATTCAGTAAACTGCGGCATATCGGAGCGTTTTCTTATGTAACGAGTTTTCTTTTTCCTATTCACCTCTTCTTTTTTTTTATCGTGTTTGCATGTTCACTGTTACAAACAACAGTGGTGAGAAAAGTTACGTGGAAAGGGAGAAAGATTCAAGTTGATTATGCAAAAAAGAGGTTTTTTAAATGATGAACGTTAGCCCTGTCTTTATTACATGTATAAACATTAGCGCATGGCTTTTTTTTCATATGGCTGCCTCCTACGTTTGTGGAATCATTCCCATAACATTTTTTGAGAAAGATTACCTCATCTTTAAACGAATGAAGTGGGAGACAGATGATAAATACAAAAAGGTTTGGATTCATAAGTGGAAAATTCTTTTACCGGATGCAGGTAAGGTAATGAAGCATGGTTTCTATAAAAAAACTTGGGAGTCTCGTTCTGCTGAGTATACGGTTCGGTTTTTAATGGAAACAAAAAGGGCAGAGCTTACTCACTGGATGAGCATCTGTCCAGCATTTCTCTTCTTTCTTTGGAATTCACCTTCTGTAGGTTGGGTGATGGTATGTTATGCTTGCGTTGTTAATATACCATTCATTATTATTCAACGTTATAACCGTATTCGTATTGCACGCATTTCGCAGCGTCTTCTTACTTCAGAATAAAAGTAGTACGTGTCGACTTTTTATTATTGATATTCATATGTATAAAGGAATAGCTAAGAAAAAATTTTTATTGTTTTATTTGCATTTTATGTGGGTAAAGAAGACGGAAACAATATCACTTGGTCTCTCTTCTTTATCAACTTTTCTTTGAGATCAATTACGAGGCAGTATAGTGAATTAGCGTTAGAATAATTAGTAATGTAATTGAGATAGAGAGTTTTTTCTTTAAAGAAAAAAAAGGAAGGGCCTAAGAAATACAATTCATTATGTTCAACGTATCGTCGCCGTGTTAAATCGGCAAACTTAACATAATAGTAGTAAAATGCTTAATCAAAAAATAAATTAAGCAAAGGAATAAATTTATTTTTAAGTAGATGTTTGTACAGGCTGGGCATATAAATAGAAAAAGCAATCAACTAGTTATTTTTTCATGTTTTCAATAAAATATACAATAAGAGTGTTGACAATTTTTTATAAAGAGTTAAAATGTGAAAGAACAGTTTAGCTCTCTTACAGTTTTTGTAAGGGAGATTTCTTTTTACGAATTTAGACTAACATTCATCCAGGTTTACGTCTAAAATAAATGAGCTCAAATTTCGAATAGATATAGAGGTGGGAATATGAAACAGCTCATGACAAACGGAAAAAACATTTTTGTTAAGCAATTGCCGCTGTTTTTAGTTGCGGTGTTGTTATTTTGGATTAAAACTTATGCCGTTTACCAAATTGAATTTAATTTAAGTCTTGAGAATTTTATCCAAAAGTTTTTACTATTTATGAACCCACTCGGTTCAGCAATTATCTTTTTTGCTTTTGCCTTACTATTTAAAGGGAGAGGAAAGGTACGAGCATTATTAGGTATTAACTTCTTATTATCATTTATTTTGTATGCAAACGTTGTGTATTATCGATTCTTTAATGATTTCATTACAGTACCTGTTTTGACTCAATCGAATAACTTTGGTCAATTAGGTGGAAGTGCAATGGCTTTAATTCAGCCAACAGATATTCTGTATTTCATTGACTTCTTTGTTTTAATTGCACTTGTAATGTGGAAGAAGTTTGATTTACCTACAACAATTAGTAAACGTACTGTAACAAGCGTATTTTTAGTCGGAGTTCTAGTTGTAAGTGCAAATATTGCGATTGCAGAAACAGATCGTCCACAGCTTTTAACACGTACGTTTGACCGTAACTATTTAGTTAAATATTTAGGTGCATATAACTATACAGTTTATGACATTATTCAAAGCTCGAAATCGTCAGCGCAAAGAGCTCTAGCTGACAGCAGTGACGTAACAGAGGTTGAAAACTATGCAAAGGCAACTTATGCTGAGCCAAATGAAAAATACTTTGGTAAAGCTAAAGATATGAACGTAATTTATATCTCACTTGAATCATTACAAACATTTATGATGGGATATGAATTAAACGGTGAAGAAGTTACGCCGTTTATGAACTCACTTAGAAATGATAAAAACACGCTTTATTTTGATAACGTGTTCCATCAAACAGGTCAAGGTAAAACATCGGATGCGGAGTTTATGGTAGAAAACTCAATATTCCCATTACCTCAAGGTTCTGTTTTTACAACAAAAGCAAATAACACGTACCAAGCTGGATCAGCCATTTTAGGCCAAAACGGCTATACAAATGCAGTATTCCATGGTAATGGTAAGACATTCTGGAACCGTGATGAAATGTACAAGTCATTTGGTGTCGATAAATTCTTCGACTCAGCATATTACGATATGAATGAGGAAGATACGCTAAACTATGGTTTAGAAGATAAGCCGTTCTTTAAAGGTTCTATGCCTTATCTAAAAGAATTAAAACAGCCATTTAGCGCAAAGTTTATTACGCTATCTAACCATTTCCCTTATCCATTAGATGAGGAAGACCAAACAATTGAGCCGCATACTACAGGCGATAAATCAGTTGACCAATACTTCCAAACGTCTCGCTATTTGGATGAGGCATTGAAGCAGTTCTTTGATGATTTAAAAGCTTCTGGTCTATACGATAACACGATGGTTGTTATGTATGGTGACCACTATGGTATTTCTGAAAACCATAAGCGAGCAATGTCTGAAGTACTTGGAAAAGATGTAGGTGACTTTGAACAAGCGCAATTACAGCGTGTACCACTGTTTATTCATGCTCCTGGTTTAGAAGGTGGCGTGAAGCATACGTATGGTGGTCAAGTTGATATTCGCCCAACAGTTATGCATCTACTAGGTATTGATACGAAAGACTATATTGACTTTGGTACAGACTTGCTTTCAAAAGATCATCAGGAAATTGTTCCGTTCAGAAACGGTGACTTTGTAACACCTGAGATTACAAAAGTAGACCAAAAAGTATTCAATAATGAAACTGGTGAGCAATTGCCAGAAGAAGAAGCAAAAAAATATGATAAATACGATGAACTGGTAAAACAAAAGCTTGAGTTGTCCGATAAGCTTGTGTACGGTGACTTATTACGTTTCCATACTCCAGAAGGCTTTAAACCAGTAGATCGTTCTCAGTACGATTACAATAAGCGTGACTAAGAAAAAAGCGAAGGCAAAACATGCCTTCGCTTTTTTATATGAATTGAAACTTATTTACGTTTCGTTCGTATATAACGTATAAAGGTAATTTATTTTAGAACTGGAAGTTAAATGGTATAATATTCTTACCTTACTAAATGAAATAAAACGATGTTAAACATAAATAGAGAACATAAGGAGTGAGCGGACGTGAAAGTAATGACATTCTTAAAACGATTGTTTATCGTATGGACTGTTGGTACAGCTACGATTCCAATTAGTTATTTAGGGTTTAATGTAGGGGTAGGTGACAGCATTTTATTAAGCTTTGGCACTGCTGCAATAACAGGAATATTCTTTATCTTTAAAAGCGTTAGAGTTGCATATAAAGACCCGTATAGGGAAGAGCTTGCCTATATCAAGCATCAGGTAAAGGAAGCGCGTAAACAATTAAAAGTTATTAGTAGTTCTCGCTTTAAGCTAAAATCAATTCACATGTGGACAGAGCTTTCTAAGCTATACAGAGTAGGAAAGAGCATGGTTGATATGGTTGAAAAAGAGCCTGAGCGTTATAAAAGTGTTCAGCCATTTTTTACAAATTACCTGCAAGCAACGGTGACGGTTATTGAACGCTACGTATTTTTATTATCTAAACCTACTAAAAGTATTGATGTAAAAGAAAGTATTCATGAAGCTGAAAATGTGATACATGAACTCTCAGCACAGTACGATCAGCTTTTAAATTCTGCTCTCTCTCAAGATGTACTAAGTTTAGATGTAGAAATGAAGGTTTTAAAGCAACATTTTCAAAATGAAGAGGAATATGCGCCAATAAATCGAATGAAGTAAGGATGGGGTTTATATGAAAGAATTGGAAAAAAACCAATCGCTAGATGAACTTTTAAACGATCCGTTTGCATCACCCACTTTGGCTACACAGGCTGATCAACCGGTAGCTAAGCAACTTTCAACGTACAATAGTTTAGCACCTGAATATCAGGAAAAAGCACAAAAGATTGCTGAGCAAATTGACTATAAAAACCAGCAGGCTATTCTTCAGTATGGCGTAGCTGCACAGTCTGAGCTTTCCCAGTTCTCACAGTCTGTTTTACAGCATGTGCAAACGAAGGATACAGGTCCTGTGGGAGATGTAATAGCCGATCTAATGTCTAAGATACGTCAGGTTAATCCAGATGATTTTACAACGAAGAAAAAAGGGTTTATCGGGAGAGTATTTTCTGGATTGTCAAAGCCAATTCAAAATTTATTAACTAAATATCAAAGTATTAACGTTGAAATTGATAAAATTGCAGACAAATTAGAGCGCTCTAAGCAAATGCTTTATCGTGATATTACGATGTTGGATAGCTTGTACGATAAAAATAAGCAGTTTTATGATGCGTTAAATATTTATATTGGAGCTGCAGAGTACCGCCTGGAGTCACTTCGAAACGAGGCACTTCCTGCACTTCAACAAGAAGCAAAAGCGAAGAATGACTACTTAATGGCTCAGGAAGTAAATGATTTGAGCCAATTTATTAATCGCTTAGAAAAGCGGGTTCATGATCTGAAGCTAAGTAGACAGATTGCCGTTCAAAGCGCACCACAAATTCGTTTGATTCAAGAAGTAAATCAAACGCTTGTAGAAAAAATTCAAAGCTCTATCTTGACAGCAATTCCCCTCTGGAAAAATCAAGTGGTGATTGCTACTACGTTGTTGCGACAAAAAGCCGCAATGGAAGCTCAAAAGCAAGTATCTAAAACAACAAACGATTTATTAACGCGTAATTCAGAAATGTTAAAGCAAAATACAATTGAAGTGGCAAAAGAAAACGAGCGAGGAATCGTGAATATTGAAACGCTTAGACAAACACAATCAGATTTAATTACTACGCTTGAAGAAGTATTGAAAATTCAAGAGGAAGGCCGCACGAAGCGAACAGAAGCAGAAGCGGAGCTTTATCAGATGGAATCAGACTTGAAAACCAAGTTAATGAATTTAAAATAGATGGAAAAAGCCGAACAAAACTGTTCGGCTTTTTCCTTTATAAATTCTCGATTGAGCGAGTCATTTCTAAAAAGGCATTAACATTTTCTGTTTCAACCGGAGTAAAAATGGTAAGTCGCATAGCCGGACGTTTGTCAGATTCTTTCACTAAGTACGAAGTAATACGATCCTTGTCGTTGCTGGCTGAATATACACTGCGAAATGAAAGATCCTCATTATAGGATGTGACAGAGTTTTTTTGAACATCAGCAGATACAGCTTCTAATCCTTTTATGGCTTCTTGCTCTATCTTATCCCAGTCCACGTTATTAGGGAGAACTTCAATACGCATCCACAAAGCATCATTAGCATCGTAGTAGATGACATCTTTTCGAGGTTCTTCTTCTGTAAACGTATATCCTTCTAGGACATATAAAGAATACTTTTGATTTTCACTAGTTTTTAAAAATCCCATTTTCTCCTCTTGCATACCTTCGTTTTCATACGTCATCATTTGCTCAGGAAGTCGAATGGTTTGTTCATCAGATGAAGTATCTGAGGATTCTTTGGGTGATCTCTCTTTTGGAACTTGATCACTTGTGCTCTGAGAAGAGTCATCAGACTTAGAGTTTTCTTGTGCTGTTCCACAGGCTGTCAGCATAAACGCTGTCAAAAGAATTAACAGATATTTTTGCACGCTACCTCTCCTTTAACTGAATGCTATTAATCATATCGAACAATTGTTGTTCATCAGGTGAATTTCTTTTTACGTTGGTTGTAATAATGAGTATTTGTGCTTTACTAGGAACCTTTACGATATATAAGGATGCTTTTTCTTGATGAGTATAGGCTTCAAAAGCAGTAATGAGTGGCTTCTTAATGTGGTGCTGGTCGGCAATCATTTTAGCTTTTCCAAATTGTTCTTCAAAAGTAGATGTAGCTGAATTGACCGATGTAAGCGTATTTGTTGTATCGACTTTTAAGACTTGAATTCTCATCCACGTATGAGGGGATTGAGTCGAGAAAATGATGTCTTTTCCCTCTTCTTCTTTTTGTAATTCATAGTTAGGTAATACCTCTATTGAAAAACCTTGATGACTGGATGCATTCTCCCTTACGTTTTCTTGCTCATGTGCTAAAGGGGATATATTCGTTTTTATTTGAAGGGCACTAAGCGTAAAGATAAACAGAGCTACTATTACTATTCGATAGGTCATACACAGTCTCCTTTATCTGAAGTGAAATTATCAAAACCAATCTTAAATGCTCATGACATTCGATTTCTTACATTTTTCCCCATTCCATTAAAAGTAAACGCATTACCTGCGTTTTTATCGATTTGTTTTCATGTATTTGGGAGAACCTAAAAGAACATTCTAAACAGAAAGAGAGTGGATATTGAGTGAACGAAAAGCCGAAACAAGAGGAGTCGTTAGAACATTCATACGTGTGCAGTGAATCATTCTTTGACAATGACTTACGAGCCATTGTCATATCACAGCTAGAGCAAGATCAAATAGAGAAACAAGAAAGAAGGTAAGCGTATGAAAAAAAGTCTTTTGTTTCTTTGCGTATTTCTCTTTTTCGCCGGTGCATCGAACGGACAAGCAGCAAAAAAAAGTCGCTTTTACTATGAGAAAAAAGGTGATATTGTTTGGGAAGTTCCAACAAGTGAAGAAAAGATTATCGCATTAACGTTTGATGATGGGCCAGATCCGACATATACGCCGCTTATTCTAGATTTACTAAAGGAATACAATGCAAAAGCTACATTTTTTGTTTTAGGTGACCGAGTTACTCAATATCCTACAATTGCAAAAAGAGAGATTAAAGAAGGGCATGAACTCGCAAATCATACGTATAGTCATCTAGAAGTTCGCGGTCAAGATACTGCAAAAATAGAAGGAGAGATCGAAAAGGCTGATGAAAGAATTCAGCAGGTAACAGGTATTAAACCTTATCTCTTTAGGCCTCCTACTGGTTACTATGACGATAAAGTGGTGAAAGCAGCTAAAAACCAACAATATACGGTTGTATTATGGTCGTGGCATCAAGACACGTTTGATTGGAGAAATCCTGGTGTAGACAGAATTGTTCATCAAGTATTGAAAAATGCAAGCTCTGGAGATATTGTTTTGTTTCACGATACAGGTGGAAATCGTACGCAAACAGTTCAAGCACTAAAACAAATACTGCCTGAGTTAAAAGAAAAAGGATATCGTTTTGTTACAATTTCAGAGCTTTTAAAGCATCATCCAAACTATGAATCCCTTTATTTAATGCAAAAGGAAAACACAAACAAAGGCACTCCTTTAAAATAGGAGGTGCCTTTGTTTGTTTAAAGTGTAGATACTTCCTCTTCAGAAGGGTTCTTTTTCTTTTGAAAATATTCTGTAACGCGCTCGCGTTTCTTTTTAGATACAAGAACATATAGAGTATCCCCAGAGAAGATCTTAGTATTTCCGCGAGGTGTGATTAGCTTTTCTTCACGTATAACAGCTGTAATTAAAATGTCTTCCGGTAAGGGGATTTCTTCAAGTGATTTTCCGGAAATTGCAGCATCTGGCACTAGCTTCAGCTCAATCATCTCATTATTGGTTTTTCCCATAGAAACAAGTTCTAAGCTGTGTGGGACCACTTCTTTTTCACCATCTGAAAAATTCAAGTAATTAGCAAGCGGAGAAATTGTTGCTCCTTGCAATAACGCAGAAGTAAGAACAACGAAGAATACCACGTTAAAGATAAGCGCACTGTTTTCAAGACCAGCCATCATTGGGTATGTAGCTAAAACAATGGGAACAGCTCCCTTTAACCCTCCCCACGAAATGAATAGCTGCTCTTTCAGTGTATATTTGCTAAAGAGCATGCTGATGAAAACACCTAATGGTCGAGCAACGAGCATTAATAAAAACGACAGTAAAATACCTTGCCATGTAACCTGGATAAGTTCTTTAGGAAAGACGAGTAGTCCTAAAATAATGAACATAAGAATCTGCATCATCCAGGCAAATCCTTCATTAAATCGTACAATAGCATGACGATACGTTAAATGGGAATTTCCGATAATAACAGCCATTATGTAAACAGCTAGCAAGCCACTTGCTCCAATAAAAGCAGTGACACCATATGTTAAAGCTGCTAAAGCAAGAGATAATACTGGATAAAGGCCGGACGAGTCTAAATTAATGCGATTAATAATCCATACAGAAGCTTTTCCTAGCACTAATCCCATTATTAATCCCATTCCCATTTGCCAGAAAAAATCGAGGAAAAGAGTAAAGATAGGTGATTCAGGTACTTGGATTAGTTCAATAATTGAAACAGTTAAGAAAATCGCCATTGGATCATTAGAACCTGACTCTGCTTCTAAAGTTGACGTGAGTTTTTGACGAATGTTTTTGGATCCTAAAACGGAAAAAACGGCTGCTGCATCAGTAGAGCCAACAATTGCTCCAAATAATAAGCCCTCTAGCCAAGTAACATCCAAAATATACTTTGCTAACACACCGGTTACAACAGTTGTAATTAAAACCCCTAATGTAGCAAGAGAAATAGAAGGGCGAACGACGCTTTTTACGTCAGTCCACTTCGTTTGAATACCACCATCAAATAGAATGATAATGAGAGCAATTATTCCGACACCTTGTGCTAAAAGAGCGTTGTCAAAGTAGACGTAATGACTGAGTATCATACCTACAATAATAAACAGTACGAGGGAAGGTAGACCTAAACGAGAAGAGAATTTTGCTGTTAGGACTCCCGTAACTAGAAGAATGGATAAAAGGAAAATTAAATTGTCAATCGTAAAACTCAATGATTGTTCACCTCTTTTTCATAATTAAGTTGAATTTACTTTTGAATGGGTAACAGATAAAAAGCTGTTAGCAAACGTCACGTTCATTATGTTCCTCCTTATAATAACCAAATCTACAGCAAAAAAGCTGTATCAATAAAAGTATACCATAATCGTCAGAATAGAAGGGATTATTATGCTTCAGCATGTTTTAATTAAAAAAGAACCCGGTTCTATAACCGAGTTCTCTTATTTTTATTTCAGATCTTGCTGATAATAAAGCTCAGGTGCTTTAAATGATTGTCCTCTTTGAGCTTTTGGTCCTTTATGATCTGGTCGAGCGCGATCATACACGGCAGTTCCTACAATTTCAGCAACATCTTGAAGTTTTTCTTTACTGATTTTGTCAATGCTATCTTCTGGAGTATGGTACCATGGCTCAGCTGGATCGTGAATAAATAGTGCAGCAGGGATGCCCGCTTCTGCGAACGGCACATGGTCACTGCGTCCACCTTCTGAATATGGAGTAGCAGCACCATTTAGACGTAGGCTTGAGGCTTGAGCTAATTTTGTTACGAAGTTAGCTTTTCCATCTGCTGTTTTCAATACTAAGTCACCAGCATCGCGACTACCAACCATATCTAAGTTAAACATACCAACGATACGATCTTTCTCATCGTGAGATAAACCATCCACGTACTCTTGAGAACCAATTAAGCCAAGTTCTTCAGCTCCAAATGTTACAAAGCGTAGCTCTGTATCTGTTGGTAGAGACTTTAATACGCGAGCTAATTCAATAACCATTGCTGTTCCAGATGCGTCGTCGTTTGCACCAGGCGCACCCTCAACTGAGTCATGGTGAGCCCCAATTACGATAATATCATCCGTGTTACGTTTCTTTTCAGTTGGTGATTTTGTTGCGGTTACGTTATATGAAATACGTTCGCTAACTTCAGCACCTTCAATATTTACAGTAGCCGTTAGAGTGCCTGCTTTTACTTTTTCAAGAAGCTGTTCACCCTCTGCTTTTGATAAAGCTACAGCTGGCACATAACCATCATTAGCTCCACCAAGCGTTCCGTTTAACTCACCATCAGCATTATTATAAATAATTACGGCTTTAGCTCCCTTTTCGGCTGCATTTAACACTTTTTCACCAAAGCTAATAGAACCACGTTGAATCAGTGCAACTTTACCTGTTAAGTCTTGAGTCGCTAACTCTTCTTTTGTTGCAAGACCAGCATAAACAACTTCAGCGCTGACATTACCGTTTACGCTGTATGTGAAAGAGCTAGGAGAATAGCTTGTCCCATCTGCTGAAAGTTCAACTTTAGATGCTTCAGTATAGCCAACGAATGTAAATGGCTCGACGTTTGCTTTATAACCAAATGATTTTAATTTTTTCTGGATATACCAAGCTGCTTTATGCTCAGCCGCAGTTCCAGCTACACGAGGCGTTTTTGCTAAATACTCAATATCATTGTAGATGTTATCTACATTGATTTTGTTGAGAACCTTTTTATCTACCGCATTGTAAGCTTGACTCGATGAAGACTGAGCGACAGGAGCAGCTGCAGTATATGTACTAGATATTGAAAGGGCTAAGCTTGTTGCTAAAGCAACGGATACAATTGTCTTTCTTGTTCTTTTCATTGTGTTCCTCCTTTGGGAAATTATAGATACAATTTAAAATTTATAATATTCATAAAAATAAAAAAAGGGCAAATATTCCTATTTAGTATGGGTGTTTTAGGGAAAATGCTATTTTTTTATGTCTAAAATTATAAAATTGACAAGAGGTTGTAAAAGAAAAGTAATCAAACCGTTATCGAATTCTTATTGATAAAGTTTCATGGACATGATGTAATAAAAGAAATAAGTGAAGCAGGAAGGGTAAAAGAATGAGAGATGCATATCAAAAGATTATATTGCCATATACGCCTGAGAATCTAAGAATGTTACTGTTACAAGTTTGTGATGATGAAAATATGTTTTCGCATCAAGAGCTCGCTTATTGGTGTGACAAATTTACGTTACATTATTATGAATACGATGCAGATGAAAAGCAGTGGATGAGTGATATGCAACAGCCTGATGCACGCCAAGACTTGGCGAGATCGTATGCTATCGCAAAAGATATTGGTTGGCAGTGGTATTATTACATGTCAAGAGGTACAACATTATCTGATATACAATATACGGATTTACACTACTTAGAGCTCCCAAAGCATTTATTTGTTAGGTGGCTAAATGAATTGTATGAAATGTAAATACATATGCAAAAACACCCCTTAATCAAGGGGTGTTTTTTTATATTGAACCTTCAATGATAATAAATATGAACAATGACAAACAATTAAAGTGAAAAAATAGTAAAAAAAACGAAAACCGAGTTGACTTATTGGAATTGTTATAATATAAATAAAGGAGACTTATATTTGGAAAGTATTGTAGGAGGAATTATTTTGACTTCATTTTTAGTTATTCTTAACATCATTATCATGCTGGCATTAATCGCTGGTTTATATATGATGCAAAAAAAATACGTTTCATTTTCAAAGCGTGTATTCACAGCTTTAGGACTTGGAATTGTATTTGGATTTGCTCTTCAATTTGTATATGGACCAACATCAGAAGTGACAGCTCAAACATCAGATTGGTTTAGTATTGTTGGTAGTGGTTATGTTAAATTTTTGCAGATGATTGTTATGCCACTTGTGTTTGTTTCAATTGTGGCGGCGTTCACTCGTTTAAAATTAACGAGTAACATTGGGAAAATCAGTGGTCTAATTATTGGAATTTTAGTTGGAACAACAGCCATTGCAGCAGCAATTGGGATTGTGACAACAACAGGATTTAATTTAGAAGCTGTACAGATTGAACAAGGTGCAGCTGAAACTGAGCGTGGAGCAGCATTAGAAGAGAACTTGTCGGGAATGCAAGCCCAAACAATTCCACAGCAAATCATTGAATTGTTGCCTGCAAATCCATTTTTAGATTTAACCGGAGCACGACCAACTTCAACAATCGCAGTAGTTATCTTTGCTGCATTTATTGGAATTGCTTATTTAGGCGTAAAGCGTAAAAAACCAGAAGAAGCAGCTCTCTTTTCAAAAATTATTGATATGATTTATGCAATTGTGATGCGCGTTGTTACATTAATATTGCGTTTAACGCCATATGGTGTATTAGCCATTATGACAAAGACAATTGCTACGAGTGATATTGATGCCATCGTCAAGCTCGGTAAATTTGTTATTGCGTCTTATGTAGCGTTAGCAGCAATGTTTGCAGTTCATTTACTTTTACTAACGCTTGTTGGTGTAAACCCGGTTACGTATGTAAAAAAAGCATTTCCAGTTTTAACATTTGCTTTCACATCGCGTACAAGTGCAGGTGCATTACCGTTAAATGTGAACACGCAAACAAGACAGCTTGGCGTTCCAGAAGGAATTGCAAACTTTGCAGGATCATTTGGTTTATCGATTGGTCAAAATGGTTGTGCGGGTATTTATCCAGCAATGTTAGCCGTTATGATTGCACCAACGGTAGGTATTAATCCTTTATCACCATCGTTCATCGCCACACTGATTGCCATCGTAGCTATTAGCTCGTTTGGAGTAGCAGGTGTAGGTGGAGGTGCAACATTCGCGGCACTTCTTGTTTTATCTGCACTAGACTTACCGGTTGCGTTAGCAGGATTGCTTATTTCAGTAGAACCTCTTATCGACATGGGACGTACAGCATTGAACGTAAGTGGAAGTATGACAGCAGGTGTTATAACTAGTAAAGTAACAAAAGAATTAGATACAACAGTTTATAATGATAAAACAATTTCGCCTGAAACGGCAGAAGCATAAAAAAGTTGGGACATAAGTATTTCAGCTAATGATTTATCCGAGTGATCGCGAGTTAACTACTTTCGATCACTCGGATATTTTTTGTTTAAAAACTTTTTAAATAGAATAGTTGAATGAAGTGTAGAGCACGAGACTTACGAGGAGAAGGAAAGCAAGCTGAAATCTCGTAGCAAGGAGACTGCATTTCCTTCCTGTGGAAAGCGAGCGTCCGCAGCGCAATGGAATGAACTTATTCTTACAACCTAGCGACTGTAGAAAAAGTCATGATTCTTTTTTGAAAGTAAATCATTTAGCTATGTATCACTCTCTTTTGTGTGAGAAGATTAAAATTTCTAAATAATATGACATATCAGTTGATTTTTTTGAAAAGGGTAGTGTAAACTAATTCTTGGTAACGCTTTCTAAAATTGAAGGAGGTATGGATTTGATGCAAAATATTGGAGCAAAACAAGTTGAGGTAAGTCCAAAACTGAAGCAATTTTTACAAGGTGTAAAGAAGCTATATATTAACGGCCAATGGGTGGAAGCGGCATCTGGAAAGACATTCGAAACAGTAAACCCTGCAACTGGTGAAAAGTTAGCAGATGTAGCTGAAGGGAATGCTGAAGATATTGATCGTGCTGTGTTAGCAGCTCGTGAAGCTTTTGACAATGGACCGTGGACAAAAATGTCTGCGGCGGAAAGAAGTCGTTTAATTTATAAGCTTGCTGACCTCATGGAAGAACATAAACTTGAACTTGCTCAATTAGAAACGCTCGATAATGGGAAACCAATTCGTGAAACATCAAATGCAGATATTCCTTTAGCTGTTGAACATTTTAGATACTATGCTGGTTGGGCAACGAAAATTGTTGGACAAACTATTCCTGTACAAGGTGCATACTTTAACTATACGCGTCATGAACCACTAGGAGTGGTTGGCCAAATTATCCCTTGGAATTTCCCGTTGCTTATGGCAGCATGGAAGCTGGGTGCTGCCTTAGCTAGCGGTTGTACAATTGTACTGAAACCAGCAGAACAAACGCCTTTATCAGCTCTTTATCTAGCGGGTCTTGCTGAGGAAGCAGGCTTTCCTAAAGGAGTGCTAAACGTCGTTCCGGGATTTGGTAAAACGGCAGGCGAACCGCTTGTAAACCACTTACAGGTAGATAAGATTGCCTTTACGGGATCAACAGCGGTCGGAAAGTCGATTATGAAGCAAGCGAGTGAAACCCTAAAGAAAGTAACGCTTGAGCTTGGAGGCAAATCTCCAAATATCATTTTACCTGATGCAGATTTATCAAAAGCTGTTCCGGGAGCGCTGGCAGGTGTAATGTTCAACCAAGGACAAGTTTGTTGTGCAGGAAGTCGATTATACGTACAAAAAAAATTATATGATAATGTGCTAGCAGACTTAGTGGCACAGTCTAAGGTAATTAAACAGGGTAATGGATTAATAGAAGATACGACAATGGGCCCGCTTGTGTCTGCACAGCAACAGAAGCGAGTCAAGTCATATATTGATAAAGGTGTAGAAGAAGGAGCGGAAGTATTAACAGGAGGTTCGCTTCCGTTTGAAAAAGGGTACTTTGTGGAGCCGACAATCTTTGCCGATGTTGATCATTCCATGACAATTGCACGAGAAGAAATTTTTGGTCCTGTTGTTGCAGCTATGCCATTTGATGATTTAGATGATTTAATTGCTAAGGCAAACGATACGGCATACGGATTAGCAGCGGGCGTGTGGACACAAGACTTGAAGAAAGCTCACCATATAGCTCACGGTATTAAAGCGGGAACAATCTGGGTTAACTGCTACAATGTATTTGATGCAGCTAGTCCGTTCGGTGGCTATAAACAGTCTGGGATTGGAAGAGAAATGGGTAGTTATGCGCTTGATAACTATACAGAAGTAAAAAGTGTATGGGTTAATATGGAATCTTAAAACAATTTCTGAAACAATAGCATATCTATTTGTGAAAAAGAGTAGTCTTTAGTGGACTACTCTTTTTTAATTATACGTTGCATAAACCATCTAGTATTTTGCGGAAGCAATTAGTAACTACTAATTCCATAGAAAGAAGTGATGGATATGAAAGGAATACAAGGCCCGTCAACCTATCGCATGACAGGCCATTTGAAAGATTTTCAAGAAAGTCCGCTTTTGTTTTTGCGCCATCTCAGTGAGTATGGGGAGACAACACGTTTTCGGCTAGGTCACCGAAAATTTTACTTAACAACAAATCCTCAAATGGTAAAAGATGTTGTCTTTACAAAAAACAATAGCTTTGTAGATGTAGGGATTAAAAATGTTGTTCGAGCACTTCATGTTCATGATTTATTTGAATTTAATTTTTTGTTGGGAATGCCCAATATAAAATCTTCTTTTGTAAAAAAGCATTTTTCTACCTGTCGAATTGATCATCGTACAATTATACAATCGTACTTATCTTTATGGAAAAGTGGAAGTTTAAGAATATTTAATGAAGAAGTGCAAGAGTTGGCACTATGGTTGTTAGCACATAGTTTTTTTGGTGTAACCCAAAATCATGACTTGACAACCCATTTGAAGAAGATAGCTGAGCTACGCACTAAAAGACATCAACCTTCAATGGTAAAAGTACGCCTTCCGAAAGTGGGAAAGCAAAATCAGATAGAGACAGATGCTATAGCAGGCGTTGTTTCCTGTCTTCAATCTCGTTATGATAATCAATTAGTGGATGAACAGCGTTATATTTACGATACACTTGTTAATGAAGATGAATCTGGTATTCTTCAGCGATTCTTTATCACGTATGACTTAATTTGTAATGCATGCAGCTGGCTAATGTATACGCTTTGTGAGCATGAGGATATTCTACGACATGTTCAGTTGCTAAAAGGTCATGAGCAAGATGAATACATGCGTATGGTTATTTTAGAGTCGCTGAGGCTCTATCCTCCAATTTGGTTATTTGGAAAACAAGCGGTAGAAACTGTTCAAGTTGATAACTATGTGTTTAAAAAAAATGAAACGATTTTTATTAGTCCTTATAGCCTTCATCGAAATGAAGCTTATTTTTTAGAGCCTCATGAGTTTTTACCTGAGCGCTTTTGTTTAGACTTAAACGTAGACATACCAAAGCACCTGTACTTACCGTTTGGTATGATTGCAGAAACTGAGGCTCAAATGGAGTATGTTATGACTATGGCAAGGGCAATTGTCCTCCCGATTGTAACATCCTTTGATATAAAAAAAGTGCGTTCTATCATTCATCCAAAGGGAGAAATCTTATTGGAGATGAAAGAACCTTTGTCTATTGTGATAACAAAAGAAAAATTACCGATTGTAACGTCTTTGTAAGAGACTTTCTAACTATTGCTACACGAACGTATTGACATTAAACTCATTGAAATCTATCATTAAGTGCATCTATTATGAAAGGTACAGATAGAGGAGCTTATGGATAAACTACTGAATCAATTTATTGAACTTGTTGAAACATCCTTACTGCCTAACTTAATCATTAAAAGTGAAAATGAACATGACCCTGTTGTAGTCGAGTATGTACCTGATGAATGGATCTTAATTGGAAAAGGCAACTACGCAGCTGTTTTTTATCACCCTTTATATGAAGGTCTAGTAGTGAAAGTATATGGTCGAGCGTTTGAAGAGGTAAAAAAAGAAGCAAATGTCTATAAAAAATTAGGAAAGCACCCTGCTTATTCTCAGCTTTATTATTATACAAATAACTACTTAATTCTAAAGAGGCTACAAGGCATTACGCTATACGAAGCAGTTCAAAAGCGGGTTATAATTCCGTTAACAGTTATAGACGATGTAAACGAAGCATTAGCTTATGCTAAATTAAGAGGACTCAATCCCTTTGATGTTCATGGGAAAAACGTAATGATGAAAGATGGGCGCGGATACGTAGTTGATATTTCGGATTTCTATAAAGAAGGCATTGATAAAAAGTGGACGGATTTGGTGAAAGCTTATCACAAAATCTATGTGCCTATTATAAAAAAGTACCACCTTGCGATTTCACCATCTTTATTAAATCTAACAAGACACGTCTATCGCTTGTATCGCAAAGTAAAAAATAAATATAAAAATTATGTATGAAGGTCATCTGCTCTTAGTTCGTTATTAAAAGCAGATGGCCTTTTTATATTGAAATAGCTATCTTATATAAACCTTTAAATTCTTAGGGAAGCGCTCTGGTACTGACATTTATTTTAAGAAAAATAGAAAAAGTATTCAAAATTTCGTTTTAAATGTCGAAATAAAAGACAGGTATACTAAAACCACGATGCATTGAGCGGACAAAGATAGGAGACATAGAAATGGATAAAACATCTTTTTGGGGTTTAATTTTAGCACTGATTGCACTAATGGTAGGGATGTTTCTTAAAGGTGTCAGCCCAACAGTTTTAATGAATCCTGCGGCCATTTTAATCATTATTGTAGGCACAATCGGGGCGGTGGTCATTGCGTTCCCCACAAGTGAAATAAAAAGGGTACCTAAGTTATTTGGCGTTCTTTTTAAAGAGCCAAAAATGGCTACGCCAAAAGATCTTGTGTTTATGTTTTCTGAATGGGCACAGGTTGTTCGAAAAGAAGGTTTATTATCATTAGAAGCAAAAACAGCAGAGGTAGAAGACCCCTTCTTACAAAATGGATTAAATTTAGCAATTGATGGACAAAGCGCAGATTACATTAGAGACGTGCTGTCTGAAGAAATTGAAGCGATGGAAGACCGCCATCAGGCTGGCGCAGCTATTTTTTCACAAGCAGGTACATATGCACCTAGTTTAGGAGTACTTGGAGCAGTCATTGGCTTGATTGCCGCTTTAGGAAACATGGCTGACACAACTAGTTTAGGACATGCTATTAGCGCTGCGTTTGTTGCCACATTACTAGGTATTTTTACGGGATACGTTTTTTGGCATCCATTTGCTAACAAATTAAAACGGAAGTCTAAGCAAGAAGCCAAAATTAAATATATGATGATTGAAGGTGTTCTTTCTTTACTAGAAGGCGAAACACCTAAAGTGATTGAACAAAAGCTTGCATCCTATTTGCCAACAGCTGAGCGTAAGAAGCTATTGCAGGAAAGCGAAGTGGTTGAAAATGAGTAAGAAGCGTTCGCGAAAACAAAAAGAGGATGCTCATGTTGATGAGAGCTGGCTATTGCCATACGCGGATTTATTAACGCTATTACTTGCCTTATTTATTGTTTTGTTTGCCATTAGCTCGGTTGATGCTCAAAAGTTTCAAGCTTTATCAAAAGCCTTTAATGAAATGTTTGAAGGGGGAACAGGTGTGTTAGAGTTTCAAACACCACCTACTCCTAAAGAAGAAAATCTCCCTGCTGAAGACCCGACGGGAAAAAATGTAGCAAGAGATAATGGAATGGACCCAACTGAAAAAGAAGGAGAAAAGCCGTTAACAGAAGAAAACAAGCAGAAGAGTTCTCACGATGCAGATCAGCAAGAATTGTTGACTGTTCAACAAAAAGTAAATACATATATTGAGCAAAATGGTCTTAAAGACGAGTTGCAGACCTCACTAACAGATGAAGGGCTACTAATTTCAATTCGCGATAACGTCTTTTTTGCATCTGGAAGAGCGGATGTTCGATCCGAAGATATAAGTCTTGCAAAAGAAATTTCAAACTTGCTCGTGATGGATCCTCCTCGTAATATTATCATTAGTGGTCATACTGATAATGTACCGATACGCAATGCAGGTTTTCAATCAAATTGGGAGCTTAGCGTTATGAGAGCGATTAATTTCATGAAGGTTATTCTAGAAAATAATCGCTTAAACCCAAGTATGTTTAGTGCAAAAGGATTTGGTGAATTTAAGCCCGTAGCCTCGAATGAAACGAATGAAGGCAAGAAGAAAAACCGCCGAGTAGAAATTTTAATTACGCCTCGAACAGAAGCAGAAAATGAGTAAAAACACGGTTTAGTCCGTGTTTTTATTTTTGTATTATAATAAAAGACGACGATTTTCATAAGTTCCGCGCACTAGATTAAGCTCTTCTCCCTCTAAAATTAAATCAATTAAAGCACCATTAAATAAATCAGATACTTGTTTTTTATCATTTGATTGCAAGTATTCAACTCGATACCATTTTTCATTATAACTAAAGTACATAAAGCGTCCCCACGTATAGTCTAGCCAGAATTTAATTGGTTTTCCATTCACAAGCTTCTTTACGTATCCCCAGCTTCTTCCTTGGTGTGAATCGGTCATTTTAGGCTGAGCTGAATTAAATACTTGATAATAAAGTTTATTGTTTAAATCATATAGCATCATACCTAAGTCACTCCTTTTTACTCGTTATTAATTAGTAGTATGCAAGGCAATAGAATTTAGAAGTAGTAAATAGACAAGCTTTCGTCATTTTAAAAATGATGGGAGTGTATACTAAAGAAAAGCTATCTATAGTTGAAAAGAGGTGTTGATAATGGAAAGCAATTGGCTGATGAAACAAGTTTGGAGAGATCTATTATTTATACATTGGCCCGTTTCTGCAAAAGAGCTACAAAAACTTTTACCAGAGCCTTTAACAATAGATACATTTGAAGGGAAGGGGTTTATTTCACTTGTTCCTTTTACAATGACAGGCATTCGCTTTAAAGGTACGCCGTCTGTCCCATGCATATCTCAACTTCATGAATTGAATGTACGAACATATGTGAAGTATCAAGGTGAACGGGGTGTTTATTTTTTTAGTTTAGACGCAACGAATGCTCTTGCGGTATGGATTGCTAGGCGCTTCTTTCATTTACCTTATCTACATGCTGACATAATGGTTAATAAATATAAGGATTCGATCAACTTTGAATGTACAAGGAAGCATAAAGGGTTTCAACAGGAAGAGGTATTGTTGACGTATAAGCCTATATCAGCTCCTTATCATACAAAAGAAGGAACTGTGGATGAGTGGTTAACAAACAGGGACCGTCTCTTTACCGTGTACAAAAAGAAAGTTTTTCGAGGAAAACTTTTTCATGACCCTTGGATTTTACAAGATGGACATTATTTTATGAGAAAAAATACGCTTACGACAGCGTACCCACCAATAAATAAGAGTGAAACAATTGTGCATTATGCACAACATCTTGTTACGTATTTTTATCCTTTTCAAAAGATGTGAAGAAGTCAAAATAAATAAAGTCTTGAATGATTCTACAAGGTTGTGGTACTATTTGCCTTGTGAAAATAGTGAATATTACATGGGGTAAAAATGGCCTTTTTAAATGTGAAAAGGTGAATGAACGGACGGTATATTTACATAAATTTGTTCAAATTATACATTTTTATCAAAAGATGTATGCGCTTTTACATCCTGCAGCCATTTAGTATTCAAGTCATAAGTTTAGGGGGATTTGATTTTGAAAACACCAAGGTTACCTTCAATTGGTGAAATTGTAATCGTGTTACTTTTATTTCTAGCGGTTGTCGTTTCATTTGCACTCATTTTCGAACTTCCCATCCAATTAGCGCTCTTTATATCATGGTTTATCGTTATTGCGCTAGGTATTCGCTTAGGATATAAATATGATTTTTTACAGAAAGCGATTACAAAAGGGATTGGGAACGGGTTAGAAGCTATTCTAATTTTATTAGCAGTAGGCGCTCTAATTGGAACATGGATTTCTGGAGGAATCGTTCCATCATTAATTTATTACGGTTTAGAGTTTATTAATCCTACGTTCTTTTTATTAGCCACTTTAGTTATTTGTTCAATCACTTCTGTTGCAACGGGTACATCATGGGGAACAGTAGGGACAGCAGGTATTGCAATGATGGCAATAGGGGAAGGAATGGGAATGCCTCTACCACTCGTAGCTGGTGCAGTTATTTCGGGTGCATATTTCGGAGACAAGCTATCTCCGCTATCTGACAGTACAATCTTGTCTGCTTCTATGGCAAAAGTAGATGTAATTGCTCATGTGCGAGCAATGCTTTACTTAGATATTCCAGCTTACATTGTTACATCTATTTTGTTTACCATTGCTGGATTTATGTATGGTGGTAATAACTTTGATAGTGAGCGAGTAGAGTTTTTAAAATCATCTTTACATGACGTGTTCCAAATCAACGTGTGGATGCTTATTCCAATGGTTGTTGTTATTGTATTATTAGCATTAAAAAAGCCGTCACTACCATCAATTGCAGTGGGTTCTTTACTGGGTGTAATATGGGGAGTGCTTTTTCAGGATTTAAGCGTATCAAGTGCTTTTAATACAGCTTATAGCGGGTTTTCCATCGAGTCAGACATAACGTTTATAACAGAGTTACTCAACCGCGGTGGGATTGAGAGTATGGTTGGTTCAATTATTGTTATTATTTTTGGGTTAGGCTTTGGTGGTCTTCTAGAAGAGTTAGGTGTACTCAAAGTACTTCTTTCTAAATTTGAACAGTTTTTAACAAATGCAGGAAACGTGACGACTGCTACGATTTTTACAGGTTTATTAGGGAATATTTTTGGTTGTGCTATGTACGTATCGCTTATTTTAACGCCAAAGATTATGCAAGATAGCTATGATCGTCTAAAAATCAATCGACTTGTATTAGCGCGTAACTCCGAAGTAGGAGGAACGTTAACCTCGGGTATGGTTCCATGGACTGATAATGGTATCTTTTTAGCGACAATCTTAGGTGTATCAACATTCGCTTATCTACCATTTATGTGGTTAAGTTTTGTTTCTATCATTATTGCTATTATCTATGGTTATACTGGAAAGTTCATTTGGTATACAACGGATGAAAATAAAAACGTTAGCTAAAAGCTAGCGTTTTTTTTTTATGTATTTTATCTGAAAACGTTATCTTTATATTTTGTATTCATGAAATGTTGTAAAAAATCAGAAAAATGTTATAATCAAACAATGATTCTGATAGGAATACTTGCTTTTCTTGAAAATAGTTATAAGGAAAAGTGAGTAAACGAATGTTGGGAAAGATAGAAGGAAAGAAGTGAAGTTAATGGCACAACATGAAGGACAAAATGATTTAAAACGGACGATGAAAAGCCGTCACTTATTTATGGTTTCGCTCGGAGGTGTAATTGGAACAGGTTTATTTTTGAGTTCTGGTTATACAATCGGACAAGCTGGTCCGGGAGGAGCAATGCTTGCCTATTTAGTTGGTGGTTTTATTATGTATTTGGTGATGCTTTGTTTAGGTGAGCTGAGCGTAGCTATGCCACATGCAGGTTCATTTCAGGTGTATGCTACAAAGTTTATCGGACCAGGAACAGGATTTGCTGTAGGGTGGTTATATTGGTTAACTTGGGTTGTCACCGTAGGATCAGAGTTTATTGCAGTAGGACTATTAATGCAGCGCTGGTTTCCAGATTCGCCGGTATGGATTTGGAGCGTATTATTTGCGATTACCATTTTTGTATGTAACGCAATGTCAGTTCGCTTTTTTGCTGAATCAGAGTTTTGGTTTTCTCTTATTAAAGTAGTAGCAATTATTGTATTTATTATAGTTGGAGGAATGGCTATTTTCGGTTTTATTTCAATCGAGGGGCAGTCTGCGCCACTCTTTTCTAACTTTACAGGAGAAGGCGGTATGTTTCCGAATGGATTTACGCCAGTCTTAGCCACGATGGTCGCTGTTAGTTTTGCATTTTCAGGTACAGAGCTAATAGGAATAGCAGCAGGAGAAAGTGAAAACCCAGAGCGTGACGTCCCAAAGTCCATTCGCAACATTGTGTGGCGAACGTTCTTCTTTTTTATTGGAGCTATCTTTGTGCTGTCCGCACTTATTCCATGGAAGGAAGCCGGAGTGACAGAGAGTCCTTTTGTTACGGTATTTGCTCGCATAGGTATTCCATACGCTGCTGATATCATGAATTTTGTTATTTTAACAGCACTGCTTTCGATTGCCAATTCAGGATTGTATGCGTGTGCTCGCATGCTTTGGTCTTTGTCTAAGCAAAATATGATTTCCCCTGCACTTGGAAAGGTGACGTCAAAAGGAGTACCATTAAATGCTTTAATTGTAAGTATGGCGGTTGCTTGCTTATCACTTTTAACTAGCGTATTTGCAGCTGATACAGTGTATATGGTATTAGTCGGTATATCAGGATTTGCAGTAGTAGCTGTTTGGATGAGTATTGCAGCTTCTCAGTATATGTTCCGCCGCAAGTATATTAAAGAAGGAAATGATGTAGGGAAGCTGGTGTATAAAGCGCCACTTTATCCTATTGTTCCAATTCTTGCATTCTTATTATGCTTAGCATCTTGCGTAGGATTGGCATTTGATCCAAGCCAGCGTATTGCTTTGTATTGTGGAATTCCTTTTGTGCTGCTATGCTATGCAGTTTATTATTGGAGACGACGTAAAGGATTAAAGGTATTTACAGATCAAAGTGAAGCAAAGTAAGAAAAGCCGCTCGTTTCTATAAATAGAAACGAGCGGCTTTATTATCTAACACATGTTTTTAACATTTAACACAGAAAAACACCCTATCCATTCCGAACTGGTTAAGTGTCCCGCAACAAGCGAAATGGTGATGGATAGGGTGCTAAGTTAAGAATAAGCTTTTTGAATAGGAATGTCAATGTTTAGAGGTTTGAACAGTTATATAATGATCCATTGTTATGTTGGGTTCGAAAAAACGTCCCATTTGTTTGTCCCACTCTTCAAATAATGAAGATTGAACAAAGTTCACCATATGGCTTTCGATAGTTTCCCACTCGACAATAATCATATATTTTGTATCCGTTTCAACACATCGATGAATAGAATGGTCAATATATCCTGGTACGGATGCGATAACGCGAGCAGCTTGATGAAATGCATCTTCAAACTCTGCTAATAAATCTTTTTTTATATGAAAAAAAGCAACTTCTTTAACCATGATGTCCCCCTGTTTCTTCTATAGTATGATAAATAACTTCAAAGATTATCTCACATGGTGAATAGTCAGAGCAAACTTTTTTTGACGCTTTCACCATCTTTTCATTTTGTTTTTGTATAGTTAAAAACGTAGAAAGAAAACTGTTCAAAAAGCTCATAATTTTTACGCTTACATACATAGCGTAAGTCATGGATGGAAGTTAGGAGAGGTAAGAAAATGGATAAGAAGAAAAAGAAAAAGCTTTTTTCTTTTCTTGGTATCATTACTGCTGGTGCTATCATTGCGGGTGTTGTATATCAAGTCAATCGCACCGATGCAGTAGCGAGTGTTGATGGAGACAAAATCACAAAGGATCAATTATATGAAGTGTTAATGTCTCAAGGTGGAACTGACGTTTTGGATTCAATGATTGAACAAAAAGTCATTAATAAAGAAGCTGAAAAGAAAAGCGTAACAGTTAGTGAAAAAGAACTTAATAAAGAGCTTGATGCATTAATCACATCATATGGCGGGGAAGACACGTTTAATCAAGCTTTAGAAGCAAGCGGTATTAAAGAAAAAGAAGTTAAAAAAGATTTAGAAACAAATTTAAAGGCTAAAAAATTAGTAGAAGATACAATTGAAATCTCTGAGGATGAGATGAAATCATATTTTGATGAAAACAAAGATTCATTTGATCAGCCGGAGCAGGTAAAAGCAAGCCATATTCTTGTAAAAGATGAAAAAACGGCTAATGAAGTGAAGAAAAAACTGAGCGATGGTGAAAAGTTTGCTGATTTAGCAAAAGAATATTCAACCGATACAGCCTCTAAGGAAGATGGAGGAAACTTGGGATACTTTAGTAAAGAAGATATGGTGCAAGAATTCAGCGATGCAGCATTTAACTTAAAGGCTGATGCCATTAGCAATCCGGTAAAAACGGAGTATGGTTATCATATTATAAAAGTAACTGATAAAAAAGAAGCTCAAGATGCAAATTATGAAAATAGTAAAGATGAAATTAAACAACTTTTATTAGAGAATAAATTTCAGTCTGAATATTCAACTTGGTTAGAAGAAACGAAGAAAAAGTATGACATTGAGAATTTTTCGTAATCCATTATTCTAAATAAAGTGAGGAATTAAAATGAAAACACAAAAGCCTTACAATAAGTTAGAACAAATTGTAGAAAAATTAAAAGAACGCGGTGTGCGAGCTGAGATATGCCGTCGCGTGGTACAAGTAACAGAAAGTGTAAACAATCAATCAAATTCTCATTCTCAACATGCTTTTAACCGTTGACATAGATAAAATGAATAAGGACATAAACAATCAGCAGGTAAACCTACCTGCTGATTGTTTATGTCCTAGCGATAAAGTAGTATATTTATAAATGAATGGAGCTGAGAAAATATGAATGTTTTATTAGCAGAAGATGATTTACAACTAGGAGAGCTAATAAGTTATATGTTAAAGAAAAAAGCAGGCTTTAACGTCGAGTGGGTGACGGAAGGGCGTGATGCTTACCTATATGCTACTGATGCACATTACGATATTCTCATCCTAGATTGGATGATGCCCAACGGAGATGGAGTAGAAATTTGCCAGCAGCTTCGAAAAGAAGGGTATAATGGGGCTATCTTAATGCTAACAGCGAAAGATGCTGTTCAAGATCGTGTACATGGATTAGATGCTGGGGCAGATGATTATATGGTGAAGCCATTTGAAATTGATGAATTGTTGGCTAGACTAAGAGCTTTGTCTCGTCGCAACTATGCTCCAATTGTTGAAGAAACTGTTGAAATTGATCAAATTACCTTAAACCGTTCAAGTCAAATGATGAATAATGGAGACAAATCAATTCAGCTTAGTCCAAGAGAGTTTCAGCTATTGGACTTTTTACTGAAAAATAAGGGTCAGGTTCTATCAAGAGATATTATCTTAGATCGCGTTTGGGGCTATGAGTCAGATGTATCCATTAAAACTATTGATGCAACGGTCAAGCTTTTGCGAAAGAAACTAGATTATTTTGGGAAACAAGAGCTAATCCAAAGTATACGTGGAGTAGGTTATAAAATTGACTAAAAAGTTAATAAGAAGAGCTCGTAACCGCATGAAACAAGATTTATTTAGCAAAACGCAAAATCGTCTTACCTTTCGATACAGTGCACTGTTAATGATATTTCTGCTTTTATTTGTATTTATCGTCTACTCACTTGTGTACGTTGTGATTAGCAGCAATCAGCAACAAAGCTTAAACATGCTGCTCAAGCAAGAAACAAAATTTGTGAAAAGTCTTTTAGTTGAGCAAAGTGACCGAGTAGAAGATGAATACCAAGATATTGTTGTGGCTAGAGAAGACGCATTCTTTTACTATGTCGTCAGCCCAGAAGGTCAATTACTAATGGGGAGTGAAGCAAGTGAAGGATTGAGGCCGAAGTTGTTAAATTTAATTAACGGTTGGATTCCAATTGAAAATGAAGTGCGTAAAGAACGTATTGAAACAATTCGTCCCAATGTTGAACAGTTTGAGCGAAATGGTCATGCTGAAGATGAATTTAAGGTAAGTATTGACTTGCTTATGACTGGACAGCCAATCTTCTATAAAGGTGAGTTTTTAGGGATGCTTTACATTGGCAAAAATGTTTCGTTCCTATATCAATTGCTAAAGTGGCTGTTAGTAATCATGTTATCGTTAACGGTTTTATTTGTAGGCGTAGCTATTTACATGAGTCGCTTAATGTCAAAGCGTGCAATGATTCCTATTGAAACTGCGTTTTTAAAGCAAAAAGAGTTTGTAGCCGATGCTTCTCATGAGTTGAGAACACCATTAAGCGTAATGTTATCATCTATTAATGCACTAGAAATGCAGGACGAAGTAAATGAAGATCCCTTTTCCAAAAAGCTCGTCGGTAATATGAAAGCAGAAGTAAAAAGGATGACGAAGCTTGTAAGTGATTTGCTCACGCTTGCTCGATCAGATGCTAGCAAAAACCAGCAAGCCTTTAATAGATTTGATGTTAAGAAAATGGTTGAAAAAGTAATACAGTCCGTTGAACCACTTGCTCATTCTAAAAATATTAGCTTACACCTAGAAGCACCTAAGCAGGTAGACATTTCTGGAGATGAAGAAAAACTTACACAGCTTATGTATATATTGTTGGACAACGGGATTAAATACACTACTCCAGGCGGACAAGTAGAAGTGTTTGTTAAGCAAAGAACGAATTCAGTTGAAATTCGAGTGACTGATACAGGTGTCGGTATCCATAAAGATGAACAAAAAAGGATTTTTGATCGCTTTTACAGGGCGGACAAATCCAGGTCTAGACAAATGGGTGGGCATGGGCTTGGTTTAGCTATTGCAAAATGGATTGTTGATATGCACAAAGGGACAATTAAAGTGGACAGTGAACCTGAGAAAGGAAGCACTTTTCGAATTAGTTTACCTCAATAAAAATGTGCCAGATACTATCGTATCTAGGCACATTTTTTGTCTAGTTTGCACAAAACATCTTTTAAAAAAGGGTAAATTAAACGATGAAAAAATTAGAAAATTCAGTTATGTTTAAAGTAATCTAATGCAAGTGGAAGGGGTTTATGGATGAAAAAATATGACTTGCTTATTAAAAGTGGAACGGTTGTGTTAGAAAATGAGGTACGCACAATAGATATTGGCATATATGATGGTAAAATAATGGCTTTAAAGTCTACTATTGATACTAGCCAAGCAAAAGAGGTAATAAGAGGAGAAGGAATGCATATATTACCTGGGGCTATTGATATACATGTTCATTTTGATGAGCCTGCAAGAGAACATTGGGAGGGGTTTGATAATGGTTCAAAAGCGATGGCAGCAGGAGGGTGCACAACTTATTTTGATATGCCTCTAAATGGTGTTCCTCCTACCATAACGAAAGAAGCATTTTTAAATAAAAAGCAGCTTGGAAACAAGAAATCATTTGTAAACTTTGGATTATGGGGAGGATTAGTACCTGGTAATAAAGATGAACTTGAAAAAATGGCAAGGCAAGGAGCAATTGGTTTTAAAGCGTTTATGTCAGAAGCAGGATCAGAGTTTGAATTTTCGGACGGACTTACGTTATATGAAGGTATGAAAGAAATTGCGAAGTTGGGCAAGGTTCTTGCCTTGCATGCGGAGAAAGACAAAACGATTAAAGAGCTTCAAAAACAAAAAGAGAAAAAGGGGCTTACATCAATTAGAAGTTATTTAGAGACAAGGCCAATTGAAGTGGAAGTGGAGGCAGTGAAAGAAGCATTAGAGTATGCTAAGCAAACGGGATGTTCACTTCATTTTGTACATATTAGTAGTAAAGAAGCTGTTGATTTAATCGTACATGCTAAAAAAAGAGGAGAAGACGTTACTTTAGAAACTTGCCCACACTACTTGCTGTTTGGAGAAGAAGACTTTGAAGAAATTGGAGCGCTGGCTAAATGTGCACCTCCGCTCAGGTCAGCGGCAGAACAAGAGAAATTGTGGTCATCGATTGAAAAAGGTGAAATCGATATGATATCTTCTGATCACTCTCCGTGTCCTATGGACTTGAAGCAATCAGATAATATATTTGAAGTGTGGGGAGGAATATCGGGAGGGCAGTATACGCTTCAGGCAATGATCACAGAAGGATATCAAAAAAGAGGCGTGCCCCTTACTAAAATTGCACAATTAACTTCAACAGCTCCTGCTAAGCGTTTTGGATTGTATCCTCAAAAAGGTAGCATTCAAGTTGGGGGAGATGCAGACTTAACAATTGTTGATTTAAAAGACTCATACACCGTAAAGCAACAACACATGTTTTTTAAACACAAGCATAGCATTTATGAAGGCTATAAATTCAGCTGTACGATTCGCTATACGATTTGTGGAGGTGAAATCGTATACGAATCTGACACTAATACGTTTGAGCAACCTCTTAACCAGTCAAGATTTGTGCAACAAATAGAAAATACAAACGTACGTTGAGGATGAAAGCATTCATCCTTTTTTTTATTGCATAATTTTTATTATATTGGAAAATTATATAGGATAAAGGACATACCTTTAAAAGAATACTAGGGTAAAAAGAAATAGAAAATATTAGTTTGATATTATAAAAAATCAGTAAAATGAATAATTAAAATAAAAAAATACAAAACGTTTTTTATTTAGGATAAGCTAGGTATAGAGCTATATCTGAAGCTTAAATAAGAAAAAAGTTGCATAAAAATATGTTTATTTACATTTTTTTATATTGACAGAATCATTTTATAAGAATAAAATTTTATTGTTTCTAATTTTATATCATCATAATTTTTTGATATTTTAAAAATTAGTAAACAAGGGAAAAAGGGAGAAAGATAGAGAAAGGATGTAAAATATGTCGCTTGATAAAGAGAAAATTGTCCAAAGTGTTCCTCAAAAAGGATTTTTTGGCCATCCAAAAGGATTATTTACGCTATTTTTCACTGAGTTCTGGGAGCGCTTTTCCTATTATGGAATGAAAGCACTTCTAATCGTGTATTTATACACGGAAGTGTCCCAAGGTGGATTAGGTATTGATAAGGGAACAGCAGCATCTATTATGTCCATTTATGGAGCGCTTGTTTACATGTCAGGAATTATTGGCGGATGGATTGCTGATCGGATACTAGGAACCTCAAGAACAGTGTTCTGGGGCGGCGTGTTGATCATGATTGGTCATATCGTTTTAGCTATTCCAGCTGGGTTTAACGGCGTATTAGTAGCTATGTTGTTTATCATTTTAGGGACAGGTTTATTAAAACCAAACGTTTCAAGTGTTGTGGGAGACTTATATAGAGAGAACGACAACCGACGTGATGCCGCATTTAGTATTTTCTATATGGGGATTAACTTAGGAGCATTTATTGCTCCATTAATCGTATCTACGCTTGGAGAAAACTATGGGTTCCATTTAGGTTTCGGTGCCGCAGCAGTTGGAATGTTAGGTGGATTAATTGTTTTTTCTATGACAAAAAAGAAAAACCTAGGTTTAGCAGGTACAGAAGTTCCAAACCCGTTAAAGCCTGGTGAACGTAAAAAAACGTTTGGAATTATTGGTTTAATCGTTGCTGTGCTCGCTATCTTTTTAATTGTAGCAGGAGTGGTAGGCTTCTTAACTCTAACGAATGTTATTGCGTTCATTAGTTTCCTAGCTGTTATTATTCCAATCATTTATTTCACAGTTATGTATCGTAGCTCAAAAACTACAAATGTTGAACGCTCTCGACTACTTGCATATATTCCACTGTTTATTTCTGCAGTTATGTTTTGGGCAATTCAAGAGCAAGGATCAACAATTTTAGCAATTTATGCTGAAACATCAACACAGTTAACATATGGAAGCTTTACAATTCCAGTAGGTTGGTTCCAATCACTTAACCCATTATTCATTATTTTATTAGCACCTGTATTTGCTAAGCTGTGGGTGTCCCTTGGAGACCGTCAACCATCTACACCACAAAAATTTTCTTTAGGCTTGTTATTTGCCGGTTTTTCATTCTTAGTAATGGTTATCCCGTCAGTAACAGGTGATGCAGATCATTTAACAAGTCCGTTATGGCTTGTATTAAGCTTCTTCTTAGTTGTAATTGGTGAGCTTTGCTTATCACCGGTTGGATTATCAACAACAACAAAATTAGCGCCAAAAGCATTCTCTGCACAAACGATGAGCTTGTGGTTCTTAGCAAGTGCAGCTGCACAGGCAATCAACGCACAGATTGTTCGATTCTATGAAGGAATTTCACAATCTGCATACTTTGGATTATTAGGTGGAATATCTGTTATTCTGGGTATCATCATTTTCCTTTCTTCTTCAAAGATTAAACAATTAATGAAGGGGATTAATTAATAAAAGCCGTCAAAAGACGGCTTTTATTTTTTTGATCCAAAGATATTCATAAATGACCGGTAACTTTGATCATCTTCTTCACCGTTATAAGTAGGAAATTGAAAGAGTGTGTTCATTGCATTCGTTGAATTTTCAGTTTCAGCAATAATTTGATAGATATGAACGGCTTCGGATGTATAACCCTTAGCATGTGCATTTTTTATTTGATTTAGCGTTAAATGAAGTGAGAAGACTTCTTTACGAAGCTGTACCTTTGTGTGCTCGTCCAAATAAAGAAATTTCTCGTAATAAAGATTGGACGCTTGATTAAAGACCCCAAGTCCATTTTCAAGCTCATTTACAGCAATGTGCCTAATCGCTTCATCATCTAACCGTGTAAACGGTTCTTCAATCATTAGACCCAAAACGATGGCTGTATCAGGTTTCAGCATAGCTATTCCCTCCTACTCTCAATTCGTCATTATTATATATGTATGAAAACATTGTTGGAATATTCGTTACACTTTTAAGGCTAGCCGAATATGGCAAGCTCTATACATTTTAATCATTTAATTTTTTTAGTTACAAAATTGCTTTAAAAGTTACAAAACGTATCAAGTTGTCTGAACATTAAGTATCATAGACTTTGTAGAAAGACAGGAGGTTAAGGTAATGGGTACAGCTCGTAAATTGGAAACGTTTTCTGAATATCAACAACCTAAGAAATCAAAAGGGCTATTGTCCAAAATTAACGATGTAAAAGTAGGTGTACTGCCACTTCCACTTTATGTTGTGTTAGCGCTAATTGTTTATGGAGCATCTGTTTACAATCAGCTTCCACCAGATATGATTGGTGGGTTTGCAGTTATTATGGTAATGGGGATTTTACTTGGCGACTTAGGTATGAAAATTCCTATCTTAAAAGATATTGGTGGGCCAGCAATATTAGCACTGCTTGTTCCTTCCATTCTAGTTTTTTATAATTTGATTAACCCTGCTTCTATGGAAGCGGTAACAACGTTGATGAAAACATCAAACTTTCTCTATTTTTATATTTCAGTGTTAGTAGCAGGAAGTATCTTGGGCATGAATCGAAAGGTTTTAATTCAAGGATTCACCAGAATGTTTATTCCATTAGTTGTTGGGACACTGGCAGCAGTGGCGGTTGGTATCCTTGTGGGACTACTATTTGGTTATGAAATTAAGCATACTTTCTTCTATATTATTGTCCCAATTATTGGGGGAGGAATTGGTGAAGGTATTCTACCACTGTCCCTTGGTTATTCTCAAGTGCTGGGTAATTCAGCAGAATCGTTTGTATCACAAATGATACCAGCTGCTGTAATTGGAAATATCGTAGCAGTTATCTGTGCCGGTATGATGAAACGCCTAGGAGAAAATAAGCCGGAACTTACGGGTAACGGTGTATTAGTTAAAACAGCGGGCGGAGATCAAATGGATGAAGAGACTAATATTGATAAGCCTGTTGATTTCTCTTTAATGGGTGCAGGTGTATTAATCGCTTGTTCATTCTTTATCTTTGGTAGCTTAGCTCATAAATTTTTAGGAATCCCAGGTCCAGTATTAATGATTGTAGCAGCAACACTAGTTAAATCTTTACAGCTTATGCCGAAAAAGATGGAACAAGGATCTTATCATTTATATAAATTTATTTCATCAAGCTTAACATGGCCACTAATGGTTGGATTAGGGATTTTGTTTATCCCATTAGATGATGTTGTGAAAATTATTACACCTGCTTATATCGTAATTTGTGCATCTGTTGTTATTGCAATGGTAGGAACAGGTTACTTTGTTGGTAAACTATTAAAAATGTATCCGGTTGACGCTGCCATTGTTACCGGCTGCCATAGCGGTCTTGGAGGAACTGGAGATGTTGCCATCTTATCAGCATCAAATCGAATGTCACTTATGCCGTTTGCTCAGGTAGCAACTCGTTTAGGAGGCGCATCTACGGTAATTATTGCAACATTATTAATGAAAGCATTTAGCTAATAAAAGAAGGGACGTTGACAAACAAAATGACATTACGTGAAGAAGCACTTAAAATGCATAAAGAAAAACAAGGAAAACTTGGTGTACATTCTAAAGTAGAAGTTCAAAGCGCAAAAGATCTAAGCCTTGCTTATTCACCAGGAGTAGCAGAGCCGTGTCTTGAAATTGCAGACGATGCTGAAAAAATCTATGATTATACGATGAAAGGAAATTTGGTTGGTGTTGTTTCAAACGGGACAGCCGTTCTTGGGTTAGGTAATATTGGGGCGGGTGCTTCCATGCCAGTTATGGAAGGAAAGGCACTGTTGTTTAAGTCATTCGCAAACGTCGATGCATTTCCTATTTGTTTAGATACTGAAGATCCAGACAAGATAGTTGAAACGGTTAAGCTTCTTGAACCTACATTTGGTGGTATTAACTTAGAAGATATTGCAGCACCTTACTGTTTTGAAATTGAAGAACGTTTAAAGAAAGCTTGTAATATTCCAATCTTTCATGATGACCAGCACGGGACGGCAATTGTTACGGCTGCGGGATTATTAAATGCGCTGCGCCTAGCAAATAAAAAACTTGAAGATATTAAAGTTGTAGCAAATGGTGCTGGTGCAGCAGGTGTTGCAATTGTGAAACTTCTTTTAAGCATGGGTGTAAGAGATGTTATATTATGCGATACAAAAGGAATTATTTATGAAGGACGCCCTGTTGGCATGAATCCATTTAAAAAAGAAATGGCGCGCATGACGAATAAACATCAACAAGAAGGTACCTTAGCTGACGCATTGGTAAATGCAGATGTTTTTGTTGGGGTTTCAGCAGCAGGAGCCGTTACACAAGAAATGGTTCGCTCAATGAACGAAGATCCAATTATCTTTGCAATGGCGAATCCAGTTCCGGAAATTATGCCAGAAGAAGCAAAAGAAGCGGGGGCTTTGGTAATTGGTACAGGTCGTTCAGATTTTCCAAACCAAGTTAATAACGTATTAGCTTTCCCAGGTATTTTCCGCGGGGCATTAGATGTACAAGCAAAGGAAATTAATGAAGAAATGAAAGTAGCTGCAGTATATGCAATTGCTGGACTCATTAATGAAACAAATATCCATGCTGACTATGTAATTCCAGATCCGTTCGATAAGAGGGTAGCAGCTCATGTTGCAGCTGCCGTAGCGAAAGCTGCAATGGATTCAGGGGTGGCAAGAAAACAAATCGATGTGGAAGCTTTACGCAGCAAAATGCTTCAAACGAACGAAGTGCCAGAGCTTGTTACAACAAAATAACAAAAAAAGCCAGCGTCAGCTGGCTTTTCTTTATTTAACGGCTAAACGACTTAAAACAAATTCTTCTACTACCTTAGCAACACCATCGTCCATATTTGTATCTGTTACGTGATTTGCTAGCTTTTTAATATCTTCAGGTGCATTACCCATTGCGACGCCTAAGCCTGCAAATTCAATCATGGCCACGTCATTATAGCTGTCACCCATAGCAATAACTTCTTCACGCGTAATACCTAGCTTTTGAATAAGGAAATTAAGGCTTGTTCCTTTCGTTACGCCAACCTCTGTAAACTCTAAAAAATATGGTTTTGAACGCATAACGCTTAGCTGTCCATCAAGCTGTTTTTGTAACTTGTCTTCAACATGAACCAGCTCTTCACCTGGTGCGAGCATTAAGACTTTTACAACGGGTTCTTTTACTGCTTTAACAAAGTTAGGTACTAGTTTAATAGGTAATCCAGTAATATCACTTTCAATATTCGTAAACTCGTTCTCTACTTCCGTAACAATCTCATCTCCTACATAGGTATGAATTAATACGTTTTCTTGTTTGCTTAATGCATCTAATTGATGAACGGTTTCAGGCGGTAATGTACTGCTAAACAATTCTTCCTTAGTACGCCAATCAATAATCTTTGCTCCGTTAAAAGAGAGGATAAAGCTTCCGTAATCAGCTAGTCGAAGCTCTTCAGCGATATGAACCATACCATAGGTAGGTCTACCGGAGGCTAGCACAACTTTTACTCCGGCCTCCTGCGCGTCCATTAACGCTTGCTTTGTACGGGGAGAGATTGTATGGTCATCTCGTAAAAGAGTATCATCTAAGTCTAGTACAATCATTTTATAGGCCATTTTCATAATTCCTTTCTACGACAATATGTTCATATCGTACTACAAAAGGACGGGTAGTTCAATTTTTGTTCAAGTCATGTGAAAAGGAGTGCCTAAATCACACACATAAGATTGAAAAGGCAAATAAAAGCGAAGCAGCTAAAAGATGCTTCGCACATAGCGGTTACTCTAGTTCTGTAATTGGATGACGACGAAAAAACTCGTTTATTTGATGCTCATTGCCATCATTTTCAGCGCTAACGTTTTGAATGCCCTTTGAAGCATTTGGTTTAAGCGGATGTTGATGGAATTCTTCTAATTCTGCACGTGTAATCGTAATGCTTTGAGGAACAACAGTATGAACGTTAAAGTGGACAGAATCAGCATAGTCAATTAATCCAAGTAATATTGTTGCGTTATTAAAAACTCGTTCTTTAGTAAGGTTTGCTGACCAATTGTGTTCAAACTGCCTACTTGTTTCCGTTGATGCTTGTGTATAATCGACGGAAATATAAGAAGGGGATTTTTTGGTTTGCAACGTTATGTTATGAACATTTTCATGTCCAGGAAGTTCATTGATAATCGAAGTAGCATCATGTTGATTTTCATTATACGAATAGTGGGCAGCTGTTGGTTTTTTAACGTCAATTGAAGCATTCTTTTGAGAAGCGTCATTTATAGAGTTGCATCCAACTAATAGGGTCATAAAAGCAAAAAAATAACATAAAAAAACAGGGTTGCGCATGATAAGTCTCCATTCTTTGCTTGAAAATAATATTGTAATTATATACATTGAAGAGATAAATTTACAATAGCTAGTAAGAAAAATAATCTAAAACGACCGAAGTTAAAAGGCCAAGTGACGTGATGAAACCCGTAACAGGGCCACCTTGTTCAAAAGCTTCGGGAAGCATTGTAGAAGCTACCATTGCGATAATGCCTCCTCCCGCAAATGCAGCAATAAAGCTCATTGTATAAGGTGAAGCCTGTTGCAAAAACATGAAGCCTCCTAATGAACTGATAGCAGAAATAAGAACCACTGATAGCCATAGCAATACAACTTTTTTGTGTGAGAACGAGTTTTTAATAAGTCCGGTTGTTCCGGAAATACCTTCTGGAAGGTTACTGATGAAAATAGACATAACGAGCAGTGGACTGACTTGATTCTGCTCAATTAGACTTGCTCCAATCATAATTGATTCTGGAATAGCATCCATTAATGTCCCCCCGAAAATAGCTAAACCTGAACTATTTGTATACTGGGGGCTAGAACGCTTTCGATTAAGACCACCTTTTCTAGCTAACAGTAAATCGAATACTGTAAAAGTTGCTGCTCCAACAGTAAAACCTAAAGCAGTTGAGAGCATGCCGCCTTCTTTGACAGATTCCTGTAGAAGTTCATAGGAAGCAGCGCCGATTAATACTCCCGTTCCAAATGCCATAATATATGAGTTTATACTTTTTTTCATAGGCAAAAAAATAGCCATTATAGCGCCTATAAAAACGGCAGAGCCAGATAAAGCTCCCCATAAAAACGCAGAAGTCATTGATATCACACTCTCTTAGGATGTAATCTACATACTGTTACGTCGTTTTTTCTTTTTCGTATAAATCAATATAGATAAAGCCACTACGGTCAATTTGACCAAGCATTACATCAGAAATGCTCGCGATATTACGAGTAGAAAGCTGTTGGTGTACCCAGTCGAGCGTAAAAGAGGACGCAGTTAACTCTTTTTCAACAAGTTTTCCATCTTTAATGAGGAGCCGAGGTAGGCCATTGCTGCTTGTAACAATGTTCATTGCTTCCATCGTAACTGCTTGCTGACTTGACTTTAACTGCACGCTAAAACCACCGTTTTGTTCAATAAGGACCGTCTCTACGTCTTGAAAAGAAAAGATACTTTGAAGTCTAAGCTGACTAGCAAGTTCTTCGACGTTTAACCGTGCCTTCCTTAAATTTTGTTCAAGAATTCGCCCATTCTCCATTAAAATAATGGCTTCCCCATTGTTTAGTAGCCGAAATTTATCAAATTTCATTGAAAGGTAAGAAAATAAAATTTCAAGCACAAGAATGATAACCAAAGCTGGTATATAGTTAGTAAAAGGTTGATTATGATCAACCGCACCTTTAGCAGCAATGGACCCAATGGTGATTCCAACAACGAAGTCACTAAAATTCATTTTTGATAGCTCTCTTTTTCCCATGATTCTGGTTAAAATAAGCAGAGAAAAATAAGCTAATATTCCTCTTAACAGCAAATCGAAAAGGTGCTCCATGACACCATCTCCCTAATCTCTCTTTTTTTAGAGAATGTCCAAAGGAGATAGGAAATATGTAAGCGGCAAATAAAAAAAGAGTACAGTAGTGTACTCTTTTCTTGATTCATGAAGAAGCATTGTTCCATTTTGTGTAAGGGGTGGAAGGAGAAGTGAAGTTCATCATTGATGAAATTAACGACTGCGGGCTGCTTGAAATATTGATAAGCTGAATGGCTGATTCTTGTGAAAAGCCCTCTGTTACAGCGTGTTCAACCATACTCATTAACGCATTATAATATCCGTTCACATTGAGTAGTCCAACTGGTTTTTTATGAATACCAATTTGGGCCCAACAAAGTGCTTCAAATAGTTCTTCAAAAGTACCAAACCCTCCTGGCAAGGCAATATAGCCATCAGCCAAATCGTGCATGGCGGCTTTTCTCTCGTGCATGCTGCTTACTTCAATCAATTCTGTAAGCGCGGTATGAACAATCTCACCGCTGAAAAGCCCTTTTGGCATAATGCCTACCACGTGACCGCCATGCTTTAACATTTCATTAGCTACTTCACCCATCAAGCCCATTTTCGATCCACCATAAATTAATTTATAATCATGTTTAGCCATGTACGCTCCCAGTTCTACAGCAGTATTTTTATAGTGGTGGTGAACACCAGAATTAGCTCCAGCAAAAACACAAATCGCTTTCATGTGCATTCCTCCTTTTCACAATATATAGTAATAACATTTCGTTTATTTATGATAAAACCCTTTTTTATGATAAAAAATAATCGATTCCACAAATAAGAACATACGTTTTTGTTTTGATACTAAAAAAAGTAAAACCTCTTTTGGAGTTACCTTGATTATTAGTATAATTTTCTTTATAATCAAAGCGTATATTAAGTGTTTAATAGAAGGCGTCATGCAGCGTAGTACGCTAGTTAAAACGGAAAAGCTGAGAATTAAGCACACTCATATAAGAATTAACTAATAGAAAGTAGGTCGCGGTATGGCGAAAAAGGAACAGCAAAGTCGTATTGAAAAAGATTTTCTTGGCGAAAAGGAACTTCCAAAAGACGTATATTACGGTGTCCAAACAATGCGCGCAGTTGAAAACTTTCCAATCACTGGATACAAAGTAAACAAAGAAATGATTCGCGCTCTTGCGATGATCAAAAAAGCAGCTGCCATGGCAAATATGGATACTAAACGATTATACGATGGTATTGGAAGCGCTATCGTACAGGCGGCTGACGAAGTGATTGCAGGGCAGTGGCATGAGTATTTCATTGTGGATCCTATTCAAGGTGGAGCAGGTACATCAATGAATATGAATATGAATGAAATTATTGCAAATCGTGCATTAGAGCTAATGGGCCATGAGAAAGGAGATTATGTAAAACTTAGTCCGAACAGTCATGTAAACATGTCTCAGTCTACTAATGATGTGTTCCCTACCGCTATTCATCTATCAACATTGCGCCTATTAGATGATTTATTAGCAACAATGGGTAATATGGTAGAAGTCTTTAAAAAGAAAGCAAAGCAGTTTGATCCAATTATTAAAATGGGCAGAACGCATCTTCAGGATGCAGTACCAATTCGTTTAGGACAAGAATTTGCTGCATACAGTCGTGTTTTAGAGCGTGATATTAAACGTATCAGCCAATCCCGCCAGCATCTATATGAAGTGAATATGGGAGCAACTGCAGTAGGAACGGGTTTAAATGCTGATCCGAAATATATTGAGAATGTGGTGAAGTATTTAGCTGATATTAGCGGACTACCGTTATATGGAGCAGAGCACCTTGTGGATGCAACGCAAAATACAGATGCTTATACAGAAGTATCAGCAGCTTTAAAAGTCTGCATGATGAACATGTCTAAAATTGCAAACGATTTACGCTTAATGGCTTCTGGCCCACGCGCAGGCTTAGCGGAAATTAGTCTTCCTGCTCGCCAGCCCGGATCTTCGATTATGCCTGGTAAAGTAAATCCAGTAATGCCAGAACTAATTAATCAAGTGGCATTCCAAGTTATTGGAAATGACCATACGATTTGTTTGGCTTCAGAAGCAGGGCAGCTTGAGTTAAACGTAATGGAACCTGTGCTTGTCTTTAACCTATTGCAGTCTATTAGCATCATGAACAATGGCTTTGACGCGTTTACAAAATACTGCTTAGAAGGTATTGAGGCAAACGAAGAGCGATTAAAAGAATATGTAGAGAAAAGTGTAGGCGTTATTACTGCAGTTAACCCACACTTAGGATATGAAGTTGTTTCTCGTATTGCAAGAGAAGCTATTATGACAGGGAAATCTGTACGAGAACTTTGCTTACAACATGACGTATTGACAGAAGAAGAGCTAGATTTAATCCTAAACCCTTATGAAATGACGAATCCAGGTATTGCAGGCAACTCACTTTTTGACCGTCAATAATCGTAGGACAAGTAGACAGACTAAGAATTAACACTAAAATGATAAAAATGGAGGAGTCAACATGAGCAATATTATTCGTACTTTAATGATTCAAACACCAAGTGTACCAGGGAATTTAGGACGAGTAGCTACGGCAATTGGTCGCGTAGGTGGCGACATTGGAGAAGTTGAAACAGTTAAGGTAGGCCATAACTATACGCGAAGAAGCATTACCGTACAAGTTGAGAGCGAAGAACAACTAGAAGAGTTACTAGATGCAGTTCGTAGCTTGGATGGAATTACGCTGCACACAGTTTCAGATGAAGTTTTACACGCTCACGAAGGCGGAAAAATTCAAATGAAAAGTAAAATGAAAATTGAAACGTTAGCGGATTTACGACGTGTGTACACACCAGGTGTAGCCAACGTATGCATGGCGATTAAAGAACAGCCAGAAAAAGCAAAAATTTATACAAGCATTAGCAACACTGTAGCTGTTGTAACAGATGGGACAGCAATCTTAGGTTTAGGTAATATTGGACCAGTAGCCGGTATGCCTGTTATGGAAGGGAAAGCAGCCCTTTTTGATCAGCTTACTAATATTAATGCTATTCCTATCTTATTAGATGTGAACAGTCCGGAAGAAATTATTCAAACGGTTAAAAATATCTCACCAGGATTTGGTGGTATTTTACTTGAAGATATTGGTTCTCCGCATTGTTTTGAAGTGGAAGAGCGCTTGAAGAAAGAGCTGGATATTCCAGTTATGCATGACGATCAGCACGGAACGGCGGTAGTTACGTTAGCTGCAGCTATCTCAGCATGTCGCAGTGCTGGTGTTAACTTAAAACAAGCGCGTGTTGGTCAAATTGGCCTTGGAGCAGCTGGTATTGCAATTTGCCGCATGTTGATGGCATATGGTGTCGAAAGCGTAGTTGGGGCTGATAAGTCTGAAGAAGCAAAAGATCGTCTTCGTTCATACGGTGGCGAAACAGTTGATAGCCTAGAAGAGTTAATGAAGCAAAGCGATATTGTTATTGCAACAACAGGTGTACCAGGACTTATTAAGAAAGAATGGGTACAAAAAGGACAAATTATTTTAGCTCTATCAAATCCAAAGCCTGAAATTGAACAAGAAGATGCATTGGAAGCTGGAGCAATTTATGCGACAGATGGACGCTCTGTAAATAATGTATTAGGATTTCCAGGTATCTTCCGCGGTGTACTAAACGCTGGTGTTCGCGATATTACTCACAAAATGCTAGTTGCAGCTGCAGAAGCAATTGCAAATTCAACAAAACCAGGTGATTTAGTTCCTCATCCGCTAAATGTTAATGTACATGAAGCTGTTGCTGAAGCAGTAGAGCGCGCAGCAGTACAAAGTGACGTAAAAAAGAATGTTTATCAATAATGAATAAAAAAACCGCACTGAAATAATTCAGTGCGGTTTTTTATATACAAATTAGAAAAAATATGAAAAAATACATATTATTGAAACTTTTTGGGTAGCACAAGCGTATAAAAAGAAAGAATAAATGAATTGAGAGGATATATATATGGAAATTACACATTTACAGGGGAAGCTACCTTCCGCAGCTAAAAGCGCAATGAGAATTCAAGCGTTGTTGCCACATCTAGTATGGTTAGCTGGCACAATTGGTTATTATGTTCTTGTTTATTTTTTTAATTGGTGGATTTGGGTTTTTTGGGTTTCTGGAGCTTTGCTAATTGTTAGCTTTGTTGTGTATGTTGTTATCGCCCCCAGCATTTACATGAAAGTGTATTCGTACCAACTAACAGAGACGCATATTGAAGTACAAAAAGGTTTGTTTATCTGGAGTCATACAAAAGTGCCGATTGTGAAGGTACAACATGTGGAAACATCTACGGGTCCAATTTTACGTAGATACGGTCTTGCCTCAATTAATGTTGTAACAGCTGCAGGGTTTCTTGAGTTTCCAGCTCTACAATCAGAAGATGCAAATAACTTACGCGAAACAATCGCAAAGATGGCAGAGGTGAAGGACGAATATGAGTAAAAAATTACATCCTCTTGCCGTTCTTGTTCAAGCTGCAAAGTACATAAAAGACAATATTTTACCATTTGCATTTTTAATTATTCTTCAGCGAGATAAGATTTTGACATACTGGTGGATAGGTTTAATCATTGTAGGCATCAGCTTGTTTTTTGCATTTATTAAATGGAAAACATTTCGTTATGAAGTTACGGAAAAAGAAATTCGAATCAAAAAAGGCGTCTTTAAAAAAGAAAATAGTTTTATTCAATTAACGCGTATTCAATCAATTCAAATTGATCAGCCTTTCCTCTTTCGACTAGTTAGACTTGCACGACTTCGTATCGAAACAGCAGGTGGAACAGGAATGGGGGCAGAAGTGGATTTGCCGGGCATCTTGATGAAAGATGCTCACGAGTTAAAAACAATGCTTCAAGCAGGGGAGTCTCTTTCAGTGGAAGAGAGTCCTGAAAGGGAAAATATCATTAAAACATTAAAGGTTCCTACCAGTCGCTTAGTAATTGCTGCTGCATTATCGGCAAACTTTGGCTATATTTTTGCTGGACTAGGTGTGCTGTACGAATACGTGGATGACTTAATCAACCCATGGATTCAAAATGCTTATGAACAAATTATTACCCAGTCAATTGTAGCTATTATCATATTAGTATTTTTTATTTTATGCATAGCGTATATACTTTCTATTATTTTGTACGTAATTCGCTTTGGTAATTTTGTGGTGGAGCGTTATGAAAAGCATCTTCAAGTTCAGTACGGGTTATTAAACAAGCGCTCGCTCACGGTTCCTTTTGAAAAGATTAAGGCAATTACAGTTGAAGAAGGACTTCTTCAACGTTTATTTGGCTGGGGAGCTATTTCGTTAAAAGTCGTAACTTCTGATTTAGAACAAAAAGTATATTTACACCCATTTCTAAAGAAAAAAGAAATGGTGGATGTTTTTTCAGATTATCTTCCTACTTATCATTATCTTGAGTATAAGCCAAACGTAGTGAGAAACTATGTTTGGTATAAGCTGTTGTATGTCTTCATCCCAGCTTGTATTGCAGTGATAGCAATTAGCTTTTGGAAAGTTCAGCTTGTGTGGGGAGTAGTTATCCTCTTTCTAGCAGCTTGGCTATTAACATGGTTTGGATATCGCCAAGGAGGCGTAATGATGACACGTGAATTTTTAAGTGTTCGATCCCAGTTTATCACTCGGAAAACAACGATTATGCAGCGTAGAAAGATTCAGGATGTCAAAGTGAAAGCAAGCAGCAGGTTTTGGAAAAAAGGGTGGCGTTATCTTAGTGTATCAACGATGGGGCTTGGTTCTTCCTATGGAGTGGGCTACTTGCCAGAGCGCATATGGAAACCAATCTTTGATGAAGTTACACGTTGGGATGTTAAGAAAGATAAAGTATGATGAGCAGAATGTGTCCACTGTGTGGAAAACAGAACGGCTGTCAGTATGTTTTAAAAGAAGAAGAATTTACTTGTTGGTGCACAGAAGAAGAGTTTCCTACTGCGTTGACAGCAAGTTCTAGTCATTCTTGCATTTGCAAATCCTGCTTGCAAGTCTATAAAGAGAGTCAGCGTGAAGAGTAGTACTTCCGCTGACTCTCTTTACTTAATTAATCAATGCTTGTAAGGGAGCAGGAATTCGTCCACCGCGATTTACCAATCGTTCAGAGCTGTAAGGATTAACACCCATAACTGGCGCTCGGCCTAGAAGGCCACCGAACTCGACCATTTCACCTTCATTTTTACCGGGTACAGGAATAACACGTACAGCCGTTGTTTTTTTGTTAATCATTCCAATTGCCGCTTCATCAGCAATTATTCCGGAAAGCGTAGCAGGACTAACATCCCCTGTTAAGGCGATCATATCTAAACCAACGGAACATACGCAAGTCATCGCTTCAAGTTTTGACAGATTTAGAGAACCATCAGTAATTCCTTTAATCATCCCATTATCTTCACTTACGGGAATAAAAGCCCCGCTTAGCCCACCGACGTAAGAGCTAGCCATTGCACCACCTTTTTTTACAGCATCGTTCATAAGTGCTAAAGCAGCAATTGTACCGTGAGTGCCCACACGTTCTAAACCAATTTCTTCTAAGATTTCAGCAACGCTGTCGTTAATAGCATTAGTAGGCGCTAGCGATAAGTCCATGATACCGAAGGGGACGTTTAGTCGCTCAGCTACGACGCGTCCAATTAACTCACCAGCGCGCGTAATTTTGAATACCGTTTTTTTAATTACTTCAGATACTTCACCTAAATCAGCGTTAGGATGACGTTTTAATGCATTTAAAACAACACCAGGACCACTAACACCTACATTTAAGACCACTTCACCTTCACCGGATCCGTGAAAAGCTCCGGCCATAAATGGATTGTCTTCAACAGGATTACAAAAAACCACAAGTTTTGCACAAGCAATGCCGTCACGATCTTTTGTACGTTCCGCAGCTTCTTTAATAATAATACCGAGCTGTTTCACAGCATCCATATTAATACCCGTACGAGTGGTAGCTACTGAGATGGAAGAACAAACGCGTTCTGTTACGCTAAGAGCTTCAGGCAGCGCGTCCAGTAGCGTTTGATCACTTTTTGAAATTCCTTTATGAATAAGAGCTGAGAAGCCACCGATAAAATCAACGCCAACCTGCTGTGCAGCGCGGTCTAGTGTTTTAGCAAGGGTAATTGTTTCTTCAACCGTTGCATGGCCTAAAATCTCTGCGATAGGAGTAATTGATATGCGCTTATTGACAATTGGAATTCCATATTCTTTTTCAACCTGTTCCGCTGTTTCTTTTAATTCGCCTGCATATGAAACAATTTTATTGTAAACATTTTGATTCATTGTTTCAAAGTTAGAATCTGCACAGTCTCTTAAACTAATACCCATTGTTACTGTACGGATATCAAGGTTTTCCATTTGGACCATGCGGATGGTTTCCATCATTTCTGTTAAGGCAATGCTCATATTAATTTCTCCTTTATACGCGGTGCATAGCTTGGAACGTTTCTTCAAGCTGCACGTGAATTTTTAAACCAAGCTCTTCGCTAATGTTATTTAAAGAATGTTGTAGCGAGTTTAGTTCAGTAGTTGATACATCGACAATCATCATCATTGTAAAAAAATCTTGTAATATTGTCTGACTAATATCGAGAATATTAACACCTTGATTTGATAAGATAGTTGTGACGCTCGAAATGATACCTACTTGATCTTGTCCAATTACGCTAACCACAGCGCGCTTTTGTTGCATAATAATCACCTCAAAAATAATATAGAAAATAAAAAAAGAGATTGGAAGAATCCAATCTCGAATAGGTCATCGAATAACATACGTATGTATCGTTACTCTTCTGTCCTTTTGCCTGAGATTGTGAATCCTTCGGCGCCGCCTGTGCGGTCTCTCCAGAAGCTGCTCCTGTTGTAGTGTTATCCACAACAATCATTGCTTGGGGAATATTCAACTTAGTATTGGCTCAAAAACCAATAGAGAAATCATATCAACAAAGGAAAGGATAGTCAACTTTTTTGAACATTTGTATTATTTTATCACGTGTACGTAGGGAGGCTGGGGGTGCTTTGAAGTCCTTTTGCTTAAGGTGGTATGTCACAGTTAAAAGTAGAATAAGCGAAGGGGAAAAGGTACGATTTTTATAAAAATAAAAAAGGAAAGCGTATAGAAGTCGCTTTCCTTTAATAATTGTTGGCTTACTCGTCTTCTCCAGAAGGACGAGTTGTTTGAGTAGCAAGCGTGTCCCAAAAGCTTGTATCTGCTTTTTCTATTGAGCCATCCGCAATAGCTCGTACAGTTGAGTCTAAAGTAGTGATTGTTTGTTTAATTAAATAGCCGTTGCTTTTTTGACCAAGTACATATGATTCGTTGTTGTGATCGGACATTCCGCGCATTTCAAAGAGAAGGGTTGCAATACCATACTCAGTCGCAGCGCCGTTACGGCCAATCGCGTTATCAGAACCGCCAGCATATTTACCAAGGTGTCCCCAACCTTTTGAGTCAACGGAATGAAAGACAACAGACCCTAGCTTTTTCGATTTCTCAACCACTTCAGGCTTTACCTGGGGATTTGTTGGATAAAGAATAGAACCGGACACAAGTTTTCCGTCACGTTCACTTTGTGTACCTTGATGATGCAAATCAATCATGTAGTCAATCTTATATTTACTTAATACGTTATTATGAAGAGCCTTTGTTTCAGGTTGCTCTTTTTTTACATGGTCACGGTTTAAGTCTACTTCCATGGCATTATAACGAGTTAAGTGACGATCTCCGCTTGCTCTATAGTCATCCAATGAGAAGTTTACGTCGCCCATCGCTCCGTCAGCGTTCAACATTGGTACAATTAAAATATTTACATTGTCAAGAATTCCTTTTGTTTTATTAGTCCCTAGGTGTTTAATAAACTCTAGAGTTCCTTCAGTCGTTAGTTGTTCATTTCCATGCTGCTGTGTTAAAAACAAAATGGTTGGGTTGTCTGGATTTGATATGTACTTGACTAAATGAATGTCGCGACCTTTTACAGTTTGTCCAATGACTTCAAGGTTCATTGCGCTTTGTTTTGCTTCTTGCGTTTTTAAGAAGTTTACCATTTCTTCATATGTATGGAGAATTGACGTGTTGATCGTTTCATTTTGACCAACGTTTGGACCGTTTCCAACAGCTTGAGCAGGTAGTGTAGTTGATGTAAATACCCCTAATGTCATAATACTAGATAATGATAATACCGTGATTTTCTTTTTCAATGTCATCCTAATTCCCCCAAGATATCAGATTATACGCTATGCCTGTACACACAGCGCTACTCTTTTATAATAGAATAAGTAGTTAAAAAAGGCATGAGCTTAAAATACTGTATTTTGAGAATATTTTAATGAGAAGATTAATAACCTATTGCAATCATACAAGCAAGTGGAAGGTAAGCTAGGAGAGAAGGGGGGAGTAATGGTAGTGCTGAGTGAGCTAAACTATTGATTATCATCATAGGTAGAATAAAAAGTTAGGTATTATAGGAATACTATGCTATACTAAGTTTACCATTTTCTTTACCAGTTACTATCTGTGTTTTGATTTTCCCTATTCATTCGTGAGTAGGGTTTTTATTATGTCCAAATTTTGTTGCAAATTAAAAACAGACTCTACAAGTAGAGTCTGTTCATAGGTGTCTGTATTAATTATGCTTTTTGAACGTTAGTAGCTTGAGGTCCACGTTGACCTTGCTCAACTTCAAAAGTTACAGCTTGACCTTCATCTAAAGATTTGAAACCTTCGCTTTGGATTGCTGAGAAATGTACGAATACATCGTCTCCGTTTTCGCGCTCGATGAATCCAAAACCTTTTTCTGCGTTAAACCATTTTACTTTACCTTGTTCCATAGTTGTTGCCTCCTCGTGTGCTTTGCACACATTGTGTTACTATTCTTGCTCAAATCTTCAGACGAAAGTTGTTAACTTGTCAATCCTTACCGAACAAAAATAATTCTTCCTAAGCATAACAGAAACAAATCAGTATTGCAAGTAAAGGGAGAAATAACTACGTACTTTTATCAATTTCACTCATTCATCCCAGTTCTTACTGCTGATTTTCTCAATAATCCCGTGCAAATCCCCAGGCTTATGAAACTCAATCGGAGACGCACCTTTTTCAAACAGAATCGATTCCGCTTCAATTAACGCCACATAGCGTCCGTTTACTTTCGCTAAGTGAATATTTTCCCCGAAATCCGCTAACAGTCCTTTAATCTCCGTTTCGCCAAGCTTCATTTTAAGCTCGGCATCAGGCGTATGTTCGACGATATGAGCAGCAGCTTCCATAACTTGATGGGTATCCAAACGTTCTTGAAGCTCACGCTTTTCACTTGTTGCCCACAGTTCCATGTCCGACTCAAACTGTTCAAGTTCTACGCTTTCTGCTTCAAACGTTTCGCTGACGTGTTCACGCACCATATCCATCACTTGTGTTTTCATAATCTCAGGCATCGGCTCGTTGTAGTCAATGAACTTTAAGAAGTCTTCAAAGTAACGGGCGTGAGACGCTTGGTGAATGACGAGTTCGCTTTCTTCCACCATGCCTTCTTCAGGCATGTAGGGGTATTGAATAGACTTCATGTTCTTGGTTGTAATGGCCATTTCTACATGGCGAATGAGTGTTGACTCATCGGTAATTGAAGCTACTTTTGGTTCGAAATCACATTTTAAAATAAATACAAACGCATGATCGAAATATTTGCGTGGTACAGCGGATATAACTAAAAAAGCACCGCCTCGCACGGCTGCGGTATCTAAATATGCGTGAATAAACTGTTCGCTATTTTCCTCAAACTCTTCTTTTGTCGTTGCGAAGCGCGTGCGATGAAATAAGTTAAAGTTAGGGTTAGAATCCAAAGCGTGTCCAGGTTCTGTGACAAAGTACCCGAGTTTTGTGGGAACTTGTTCAGCCTTTGGGTGACGTTCAACCTTCCGTTTAACAATCTTTTTAAACTCACCGTCTAAAAAGTCTTTAATTGAGCTCTCTTCATACTCTTCTGTATCTAGCGTCTGAAAATGCTTGTAGCGTTTGTCTGCTTGTTCGTCTTTACCGTCTACTTGAATGACGTAAAATGATAAGAAATTAATTTTAAAATCCATAGCTTCACCTTGTTTCATTAAGAGTTCATCATTTCAGTATAGTGGAAAAGAGAAAAAAGCGTCAATGATAAATAAAGCATAGTTAAACTTGAAAAAACGAAACTTTCTAAAATTTACAAAAAACAGTATAATAGGTAACGAGAGTCTAGTAAAAAAGGGAGGGAATTGTATGACTGTAGAATTACATACGAATGAAGCGCCTACTCGTCTGAGGAGTAGACTTTCAAAAGTTGGACCTGGATTAATCACGGCTGCAACGGGTGTTGGAGCTGGGGATTTAGTTGCTGCATTAGTAGCAGGGGCGACGCTTGGCATGACGTTCGCATGGGCTATTGTCGTAGGAGCCATTTTAAAGTATTACTTAAATGAAGGTGTAGGAAGATGGCAACTGTCAACTGGACAAACTATTTTAGAAGGCTGGAATTCAATGGGGAAATGGGCTACCAGCTATTTCGGAGTATATTCAGTTCTTTGGGGATTTGTATTTGGAGCCGCTGTTTCATCGTCGTGTGCTTTAGCCATGCATGCTTTATTTCCTCAGCTCCCGCTTTGGGCATGGGCGATTATTCATGCACTTATTGGTTTTATACTAGTTTGGAACGGGAGATATGCATTAGTTGAAAAGCTGATGACTATTTTTGTTGGCATCATGTTTGTTACGGTTGTAGGAACTGCCATATTGCTTTCTCCAAATCTAACAGCACTTGCTTTAGGCATGGTGCCAAAAGTACCTGAAGGCTCTTTGATGAACGCTTTGGCTTTAATTGGAGGAGTAGGTGGCTCTATTACAATGGCTTCGTATGGGTATTGGATTCGTGAGAAAGGTTGGAACCATCGTTCTTGGATTTCAATTATGCGTCTTGATTCAGCAGTTGCATATATTGTAACCGCTATCTTTACGCTATCTCTTCTTGTCGTAGGAGCGGAGTTTTTATTTGGGACAGGCATAACATTAAGTGGTGAGCAAGGTCTTGTCCAGTTATCGAGCATGCTAGGTGAGCGTTTTAATGAACCAATGCGCTGGTTATTTTTAATCGGTTTTTGGGCAGCGTCCTTTACGTCATTGTTAGGCGTATGGAACGGTGTGCCATACCTATTTGCTGACTTTGTTCGTATTATGAAAAAAGAGCCAAAAAATCCAGGGGTGGTCGTGGAGAAAACAAAACCATATCGTGCGTATTTAATCTGGTTAACATTCCCTTCCATGCTTTTATTGTTTATTGGAAAGCCTGTTGGCCTTATTATGGCTTACGGTGCGTTAGGGGCATTATTTATGCCGTTTCTAGCTTTATCATTACTTTGGCTTTTAAATTCAAACCGAGTAGAAAAACAATATCGTAATCCATTATGGAATAACGTTATGCTGGCTGTTTGTATTTTATTATTTATTGTACTAATGATAAACGAACTGCGTAATATATTTTAATTATATATAGAAGAGAACAGTATAAATGAAGAAACTCTTCATTTATACTGTTCTAACATAGCAAAAAAGGATTTAACAAACTCATAAAAGATTTGATCAGAGGGTGCTAAATTTCGGTTTCTTGGGATAATCATTCCAACTGTTCGTTTCACTTCAGGAGTATGGATAGGAATCTTTGTTGTGAATCTTGGCGTTGTTTCAGAGACCGTACTTTCAGGTAAAAGTGTAATTCCCATACCTGCTGAGACTAGACCTTTAATTGCATCTAAATCTTCACCTTCAGATGAGATATTCGGCATAAATCCAGCTTGCTTACAAGCATCCACGGCAATCTTACGAAGCACAAATCCATTTGGGAATAAAACGAAATCTTCGTTACGTAGATCACGAAGGCGTAAATTTTCCTGTGTTGCTAAGGGATGACTTGAAGGAACAAGTGCCAGTATCTTTTCCGTAAATAAAATATGCCCTTCAATATCTTCATCGTCTACAGGTACAGGGCCTAAAAAAGCAATATTAATATCTCGCTTCTTAACGGATTCAATAAGAAACTTATAAGAACCTTGTCTTAAGTGAAAAGCAACGTTTGGATGACTCTCTTTAAACGCAGATATAATCGTAGGTAAAAGATGACTTGATAAACTGGTAGGGAATCCGATTTTAATCGTTCCTCGCTCAGGATCTAAATATTCATCCACTTGCTCTTTTGCATAATCAATTGCTTTCATAGCCGTTTCCGTATGTTCTAGAAATAATTTTCCAATCGACGTTAACTTTACATTTCTTCCTTCTCTTTGAAATAACTCCACGCCCAGTTCATCTTCTAAATTGGCAATTTGTCGGCTGATAGCAGACTGTGCAACGTGCAAATGTTCAGCCGCTTCAGATACGTGCTCACGTCTGGCAACTTCCATAAAATAGCGTAATTGTCTAAGTTCCATTGGCTTACTCCTCCTCTATATCTCGAAATGAGATTGGTTTCATCTAAATTATATATTGTTTATATTAATTTGAAAACTTAAAATATAACCAAGTGGTCTTAATAAATAGATAAAGAAAACGAACGGGGGAGAAAAAAATGACATACAATCAAATGCCGAAAGCTCAAGGTCTCTACCGTCCTGAGTTTGAGCACGATGCATGCGGAATCGGATTATATGCTCACTTAAAAGGAGTGGCATCGCACGACATCGTAAAAAAAGGACTAAATATGCTTTGTCAACTAGATCATCGTGGTGGTCAAGGAAGTGATCCGCTAACGGGTGATGGAGCGGGATTAATGGTTCAAATTCCACATGACTTTTTTACAAAAGCATGTACTGATTTTTCATTACCTCAAAAAGGTCGCTACGGTGTAGGCATGATCTTTTTCTCAAATAATGAGCAAGAACAACAAGAAATCGAAGCGTATATCAATGCTTTAATTGAACAAGAAGGGCAAGCGCTGATTGGTTGGAGAACTGTACCAACAAATGTCGGAAAAATCGGAAAAGTCGCGAAAGAAAGCTGTCCGCACGTGCGCCAAGTATTTATTGGTGCAGATGAAAGCATTACAGATGATTTGGCGTTCGAACGCAAATTATATATTATTCGTAAACAAGCTGAGTATTGGGCAGCAGAGCGTAAAAACCGCGTTTACTTTTCAAGTTTATCTAGCAGAACGATTGTTTATAAGGGTTTATTAACACCAGAGCAAGTAGATGCGTTTTACCTTGACCTACAAGATGAAAGCTTTACATCTCCGTTTGCTTTAGTGCATTCACGCTTTAGCACAAATACGTTTCCGAGCTGGGAGCGCGCGCATCCAAATCGTTATTTAATTCACAACGGCGAAATTAATACGCTTCGTGGAAATCAAAATTGGATGAAAGCACGTGAGCAGCAGTTCGTTTCAGAAGCTTTTGGTTCAGATCTTCATAAAGTACTGCCAATTTTAGATAGCGAAGGCAGCGACTCGTCCATTCTTGATAATGCACTTGAGTTTTTCGTGTTAGCAGGCAGAAAGCCAGCGCATGCTGCAATGATGATGATTCCAGAACCTTGGACTGAGAATCCTCATATGTCTGATGAGAAGCGTGCATTTTATGAGTACCATAGCGCTCTTATGGAGCCATGGGATGGACCGACTGCTATTTCATTTACTGATGGAAAACAGATTGGTGCAATCTTAGATAGAAATGGATTGCGTCCAGCGCGTTATTACGTGACAAAAGATGATTATATTATTCTTTCTTCTGAAGTAGGAGTTATTCCAGTAGAAGAGGACAATGTTCTTTATAAAGAGCGTTTAAGCCCAGGAAAAATGTTGCTAATTGATTTAGAAGAAGGGCGCATTATTTCAGACGAAGAAATTAAAGCTGAAATGGCGCAAGCAGCACCGTATCAGCAGTGGTTAGATGAGCAGATGGTAAAGTTAGCTCACTCAGCTGATGAAAAGCCGGAATCTTTTGACGATTTAGTTGTGCGTCAAAAAGCATTTGGCTATACGTATGAAGACATTCATAAATATTTACTACCGGTCGTGAATGAAGGTAAAGATCCGTTAGGTTCAATGGGAAATGATACGCCACTTGCGGTTCTTTCAGATCGACCTCAATCGCTATTTAATTATTTTAAACAGTTGTTTGCGCAAGTAACGAACCCTCCAATCGATGCAATTCGTGAGCAGCTTGTTACTTCAACAATGACGCTGTTAGGTGCAGAAGGTAATTTATTGCATCCAACAGAAGAAAATAGTCGCCGCATCCAGCTAGAAACGCCAGTGTTAACGAATGGACAGCTTCAAACGTTAAAAGAAGATAGTATTAAAGGTTTCAAGAGTGCTGTTCTTTCAACAGTATTTAAAGATGACTTGAAAACATCTTTAGAAGGCTTATTTAATAATGCAGAAAAAGCAATTGTAGAGGGTGCTAGTATCTTAATCCTGAGTGATCGAGATATTAATGCTAACAGTGCTGCGATGCCAATTTTATTAGTTGCAAGTGCTCTTCACCAGCATTTAATTCGTCGCGGAAGTCGTACAAAGGTCAGCTTAGTTATTGAATCTGGAGAAGTTCGTGAAGTACATCATTTTGCAGCTTTAATTGGTTATGGAGCAGACGCAATCAACCCTTATTTAGCATTTGCAACGTATGATTATGAAATTGCAGCTGGTAATTTAAAAACGTCTTATCAAGTAGCGGTAACAAAGTATGTAAAAGCAGTTACTGAAGGCGTTGTAAAAGTAATGTCTAAAATGGGAATTTCTACTGTGCAAAGTTACCGAGGAGCTCAAATCTTTGAAGCAGTTGGAATCGGTGAAGAAGTTATTGCAGCTTACTTTACAGGTACAGCATCTCAATTAGGAGGAATTGGTCTAGACGTTATTGGAAGAGAAGCGCGTACACGTCACCAATTAGCTTATGCTGAAGCATACGAGCAGACTTTAGAGTCGGGAAGTGACTTCCAATGGCGAAAAACGGGTGAGCATCATGCGTTTAACCCGAAAACGATTCATACCTTACAATGGGCTTGTCGAAAAGGTGATTACGATTTATTTAAGCAGTTTTCCGAGGCTGCAAACGAAGAGCGTATTGGGTTCTTACGTAACCTGTTTGCCTTTAAACAAGAACGTCCAGCTCTTTCAATCGATGAAGTAGAATCTGTGGATTCTATTGTTAAACGCTTTAAATCAGGCGCTATGTCGTTTGGTTCTTTGAGTGAGGAAGCACACGAAGCATTAGCCATTGCAATGAATAAATTAGGTGCTAGAAGCAATAGTGGTGAAGGTGGAGAAAATCCAAGACGCTATGAGCTTGATGAAAACGGTGATAACCGTCGAAGTGCCATTAAACAAATTGCATCAGGACGATTTGGTGTGAAAAGTCACTATTTAGTAAATGCTGATGAGTTGCAAATTAAAATGGCTCAAGGAGCTAAACCAGGAGAAGGCGGACAGCTGCCAGGAAACAAAGTATATCCATGGGTTGCAGATGTTCGTGGATCTACTCCGGGAGTGGGATTAATCTCTCCTCCACCACATCATGATATTTATTCAATTGAAGACTTGGCTCAGCTTATTCATGACTTGAAAAATGCCAACCGTAATGCTCGTATTAGCGTTAAGCTTGTATCAAAAGCAGGTGTTGGAACGATTGCTGCTGGTGTTGCAAAAGGTGTAGCAGATGTAATTGTTATTAGTGGATACGACGGTGGAACAGGTGCGTCACCAAAAACGAGTATTAAACATACGGGCCTACCTTGGGAGTTAGGTTTAGCGGAAGCTCACCAAACTCTAATGTTAAACGGCCTTCGCGAGAAGGTAGTGCTAGAAACAGACGGAAAGCTAATGACAGGAAAAGACGTTGTTATGGCAGCACTTTTAGGTGCAGAAGAGTATGGGTTTGCTACGGCTCCACTAATTGTATTAGGCTGCATCATGATGCGTGCTTGCCATTTAGATACATGTCCTGTTGGTGTAGCAACACAAAATCCAGAGCTTCGTAAAAAGTTCTTGGGTGAGCCAGATCATATCGTAAACTATATGCGTTTTGTTGCACAAGAAGTTCGTGAAATTATGGCGGAGCTAGGGTTCAAAACAATGGAAGAGATGGTTGGACGCACAGATGTGCTGCATGTTAGTGAGCGTGCACAGTCACATTGGAAAGCGCAGTACTTAAATTTGACAACACTTTTACATCAAGTAGATGGTGTGCGTACGTTTAAGACACCTCAAAATCATAAAATTGATCAGTCTCTAGATGTGCAAAAAATCTTACCTGCTGTACAGCAAGCGATTGAAGAGCAATATCAAGTGGACCTTTCATTAGATATTCATAATACGAATCGAGTGGTAGGTACGGTTGTTGGTAGTGAAATTACCAAACGTTACGGTGAGCAAGGATTGGCTGAGGATACGATTACGCTTCGCTTCTCAGGTTCAGCTGGCCAAAGTTTCGGAGCATTTATTCCAACTGGTATGACGCTCCATTTAACAGGTGATGCCAATGACTATATTGGTAAAGGTTTGTCAGGTGGAAAAATCACGGTATCTGCACCAAAGCAATCTACTATCGTTTCAGGTGACAATGTTATTGTTGGAAACGTTGCTTTTATCGGTGCAACAAGTGGAGAAGCATACGTAAGTGGTAGAGCAGGTGAGCGATTTGCAGTTCGTAACAGCGGTGCGCATGTTGTGGTGGAAGGTATCGGGGATCACGGCTGTGAATATATGACAGGTGGTCGAGTTGTTGTTCTGGGAACTGTTGGTAAAAACTTCGGAGCAGGTATGTCAGGTGGTATTGCATACGTACTGGCAGATGATAAAGACGAATTTAAGAAGCTTTGTAATCAAGAAATGATTGGTTTTGAAGGTTTAGAAGCTCATGAGGCAGGCGAAGTAAAAGCGATGATTGAGCGTCACCTTGAATATACAAATAGCCAAAAAGCAGCCTTTGTTTTAGAGAACTGGTCACAAATGATTAGTAAGTTCGTAAAAGTTATTCCAAATGATTACAAGCGTATGATTACTCGTATTGAAGAACAAAAAGAAGCAGGGCTTTCTGAAGAGGAAGCAATTATGAGCGCATTTGAAGAAAATGCACAGCAAGAAAAGAAGTCAATTTCAAAACAACAAGAAGCGGTAGCTCAGTAAGAAAGGGGAGAGTAAAATGGGAAAACCAACAGGATTTATGGAAATTAAACGTGAAAAAGGCAAAGAAAGAGATCCTTTAAAACGTTTAAGTGACTGGAACGAATATGCTGCTCCTTTATCTGATGAGGCACTGAGTCGACAAGGAGCACGATGTATGGATTGTGCAACTCCATTTTGTCATATGGGGATGGATATTAATGCTTTTACATCGGGCTGTCCAATTTATAATTTGATTCCAGAATGGAACGATTTAGTATATAGAGGTCAGTGGAAAGAAGCACTTGATCGTTTAGTAAAAACAAATAACTTCCCTGAATTCACAGGGCGCGTCTGTCCAGCGCCTTGTGAGGGATCCTGTACATTAGCTATTTCAGACCCTGCAGTTTCAATCAAAAATATTGAACGAGCAATTATTGATAAAGGGTTTGAAAACGGTTGGATTACACCGCGTATTCCAGAGAAGCGTACGGGGAAAAAGGTAGCCATTATCGGTTCAGGGCCAGCTGGTTTAGCAAGTGCAGATCAGCTGAACCAAGCAGGACACTCTGTAACTGTATATGAGCGTGCAGATCGTCCTGGTGGCTTGCTAACATACGGCATTCCTAATATGAAGCTTGATAAAGAGGTAGTGGCAAGAAGAATTCGCTTATTAACGCAAGAAGGTATTGATTTTGTTACAAATACAGAAGTGGGCAAAGACGTAACGCGCGAAGAACTTCAAGAGCAGTACGATGCGGTTATCCTTTGTACGGGTGCTCAAAAGCAGCGTAATTTAGTCATTGAGGGTAGAGAAGCAAAAGGTATTCATTTTGCAATGGACTATTTGACAACGACAACAAAAAGTATGCTAGATTCTAATTTTAAAGACGGTCAGTATATCGATGCTAAAGGCAAAGATGTAATTGTCATTGGGGGAGGGGACACAGGAGCAGACTGCGTAGCAACAGCACTACGTCAAGAATGTCGTAGCGTCGTTCAATTTGGTAAACACCCTCAGCTTCCAACAGAACGTACATCTGATAACATGTGGCCAGAGTACCCTCAAGTGTTTAATCTTGAATATGCATATGAAGAGGCTCAGGCAAAGTTCGGAGATGATCCGAGAGAGTATTCAATTCAAACAAAAAAAATTGTCGCTGATGAAAATGGTCATTTAAAAGAGCTTCATACAATTCAGATGGAGAAGCTTGTTGATGAAAGCGGTCGTTATACATTTAATGAAATTCCAGGAACAGAAAAAGTTTGGCCAGCTCAACTGGTCTTTATCGCAATCGGTTTTGAAGGGCCTGAACAACCTGTTCTTGAGCAGTTGGGTGTTGAAACGAAAAACAACAAAGTGGCTGCAGCGTACGGAAAATATACAACAAATGTTGAAGGTGTATTTGCTGCCGGAGACGCACGTCGTGGTCAGAGCCTTATTGTATGGGCTATTCATGAAGGTCGCGAAGTAGCAAAACAAGTAGATCACTACTTAATGGGAGCTACTGTACTGCCATAACATTCAAAAAGAGGACTACACTGTAGTCCTCTTTTTTTAGCGTGGGTTAGGCCCACCAGGCCCAGGATTCTTGCGGAGATGCTCAAAGGCAACGGTTAAAACGGTTGTGGTAATACGAGCTTGTGAAGCAGGGGACACGCTATATAACGCCATGAGCTCAAAAATCCACGGTTCTCTTCGCTGAAGCTGTCGGTATGCTTTCTCAACTTTTTGGTTAATGGTTCCTGTAAAGCTATTATAGTTATCATCTACAAACCTTACAATTGAACGAAACAAGTATTCGGTTAGTTTATCGTCCATGCCTCCGCGTTGTGCTTCACGATAAATGCTTCGATATTGCCTTTTTAAAATTTTCATCACGCGGTCGACGTCTTTAGTAGCGCGCATAAACTCAACTTGGTGAGTTAAGTATGCATACTGATTCTCATCATATCGGTATGGTTCCTCGTAAGACGTATTAATTGTTGGTACAGCATAGGTGTATTGAGGCATTGTGTGATAGTTTGGAGTATAGTCTGGGTAGCTCCAGTGATAATAATACATTCATTTCACTCGCTTTCAATTAGTGTAAAGTAAATAATCGTTTATCAATTAGTAAACGGGATGGTTTGTGTACTGGTGAAGTTTTTCTAAGTAATATCGAGGTGTTTTAAAGTATTCCCAGGTACTGTAAGCTGAATTTTTTGTGAAAACGTTAATATAAATAGGTGTATCAAGAAAAGTTTCTTTGGCAGGTAAGCTACTATAATAGCAATCAAAAGCTTTTAACAAGTCAACTTCAATTGATGCTTGTAGCGGTTTGATCCCACTGGAAGGAACAGAGAATGAGCCAAGTATAGAAGTACATTGATTTTTGTAGGATATACTGTTTTGTTCCTTAATAAGGTCAAAATCAGTTACTATCCATGTCTCATACGACGCAACAGCAGGACTTATAAAAGTAAGTCTTAACTCCCAAGCGTTTATCATCTTTATCCCACCCTATAATCTTTACCTATACTTTTTATACAGAAAGAGGTAAAATTTAACTATAGTGTTTTCACCTAGATAATCATCCATAACATATAAATATGACGGGAGATTGATAGTGTGAATGTCCAAATATTTAATGGTAAAAATGAAAACTGGTTGACAACGAAAAATCCAGCTCAGCTTGCTGCAGCTATGGTTGATGGCAACATCGGCTTAGCACCGGTTTCCTGGGGGAATGAACAAGAAAAAACAGGATGGTATCATATGTATCAACCTCAAGAGATTACGGGAGTTCAAGTTAGAGATAGAGTAGAAGATGGAAATATCGTTCTTAGAATTCCTGATAATTGGAATGGAAAGCTAGTTGCTGCCGGTATTCCAGCTACGCGGGGTGAGACGTCAACCGACTTATTGTTTAGTGACTATGTGCTAGCTAAAGGGTATGCATTTGTAGCTTCTGATAAAGGAACACCGGGAAAGGATAAAGAAGGTGATCCATTCGCGAAAGCCAAAAATGCTTTATCAATAGAAGGGGCTTCACTTGCTAAATGGAATAGGCAATTTCGTGCAACGGTATGCTACGCTCAAGAATACTTGCTTACGCACTATAAGACAGTTCAAGTAGCATCTGAGATTCCTACATATGGTATGGGCATTTCAAATGGTGGCTACGTTATTCGATATGCGATAGAAAATGACGGGAAAAACGGTGAGCCAAAGCTCTTTAACGGAGCTGTAGAGTGGGAAGGTGTACTTTGGAGAGCAGAAGACCCTAATTTAATTACATCTCTTACAAAGGTTATTCAGTCTGCAAAGGCTGCTTTATATGATGGGAACTCTGAAGCAGTCCATTCTTTATACGAAGCGGGATTACCTAAAGGAACAGAATTTTTATGGCCTTATCACGATCAATATTATTGGTTTTTAACACTTAATATTTATCGAGATCATTTTGATTCTCAAGCCCCTAAAAGACTACAGTGGCCTGAATACTTAGCTTTAAATGAGCAAGGTATTCGTGACCGGTCCCATGATTATATCTTTGAAAAGTATAGTTACGCAAAGCGTCCACAGAAAGTTAAAGACAAAGTGAAGGAAATTGAAAACACAGGAGAACTTACAGCGCCTTTAATTAGCGTAACGGCAGCATATGATGCCCTTATTTTCCCTAGTGTACATGCGTATCCTTATGAACAGCTAGTAAAAAAAGCAGGTAAAGCTAAATTGCATCGCCATTACGTGATTGAAAATGGAAATCATATTGATGGACTTGTATGGAATGAGAATGTAGACCCTAACCGCAAGCTTCAGCCTATGCTTCCATACGTATATCAAGCATTTGAGCTGCTTATTAAATGGGTAGAAGATACGGTAGACCCACCTGAAAGTCATTTTGTTCATGCGCCTACTGAGCCTTATAAAATAACGAACTTAAAAACAAAGCAACATATGAATCCATTAACAACGCAGGGATAGGCTTAATGCCTTCCCTGTTTTTTAATGTTTAAAATTCAGAGAGAGTGGAAGATACAGAATAAGAGCATATTAACTATTTAATAGATAACGAGGAGTGGACCTGAAATGATGACGCATAAATTGTATATTAACGGACAGTATACGGACTCAAAATCGAGAGAATTAATTGAAGTGATAAACCCTTCAACGGAAGAAGTTATTTCAAAAATTTATAAAGGTACAGAAGAAGATGCAAATAAGGCAATCGATGCAGCATACGAAGCGCAAAAGAAATGGGAAAAAGTCCCTTCGGTGGAGAGAGGGAAAGTGGTTCGGAAGCTTGGGAATCAAATAAAAGAAAAGCGTGAACGTTTCGTACAACTACTTATGGAAGAGCAGGGAAAAAGCAAAGATCAAGCTGAAGGAGAAATTGACACTGCCATTGAATATTTTTATTACATGTCAGAATGGGCTCGGCGTATTGAAGGAGAAATTATTCCAAGTGATCAACCAAATGAAAACATCTTTTTGTACAAACGTCCAATTGGCGTTGTGGCAGGGATAGTACCTTGGAATTTTCCGATGTTTATTCTAGCGCGAAAAGTAGCAACAGCTCTGATTACCGGATGTAGCATTGTTTTAAAACCAAGTCAACAAACACCAAACACAGCTGCTGAATTTACAAAGATTATTGCAGACATGAAAGAACTTCCCGCCGGAGTATATAATTTTATTACAGGAACAGGGTCTACAATTGGGACAGCGATGGCAAGCAATCCGAAAGTAGGGATTGTTACAATGACGGGCAGCGTTCCAGCGGGTACAAAAGTGATGGAAGCAGCAGCGAAAAACATTACCAAAGTTAACTTAGAGCTCGGCGGCAAAGCACCAGCCATCGTAACAAAGAATGCAAATCTAGACGTTGCGGTTAAAAGTATTAAAACATCTCGTCTTACGAACGCAGGCCAAGCTTGTACAAATGCTGAGCGCGTATATGTTCATGAAGACGTTGCTGAAGAATTTATTAAAAAGATAACGCAGGAAATGTCCAATGTGAAAATTGGAAACCCTTTAACAGATGAAGACGTGGAAATGGGACCGCTTGTAAGTAAAGAGCGCCTTGAAACAGTAGAAAAGATGGTAGAAAATGCAGTAAAGCAAGGTGCCGAAATTCAAACAGGTGGCAAACGTTTAGAAAAAGAAAAAGGTTATTTCTATGAACCTACCGTTTTACTCAACGTGACGCAGGACATGGAAATCATGCAGGAAGAAGTCTTTGGCCCAGTTTTGCCAATTATGACTTATAAAGATCTAGATAAAGCCATAGAGCTAGGGAATGATTCAAAGTATGGTCTTTCCTCATCAATTTACACGGATAATATTCATGAGGCAATGAAAGCAGCAAACGAGTTGAAATTCGGTGAGACATTTGTAAACAGAGAAAACTTTGAAGCCATGCAAGGGTATCATGCTGGTATGAGACAATCAGGATTAGGGGGAGCTGATGGTAAGCACGGTGTAGAAGATTTTCTTGTTACGCAAGTCGTTTATATGGAATATAATAAAGATTTTTCATAACCTCTATCCAAGTTTGTGGCTGGGGCGTAAGTATTTTAGCTAACGAGATATCCGAACTATTAGAAGTTAACCACTTTTGATAGCTCGGATATCTTTTTTTATTTCAAAAACAAGTTAAAAGGACCATTTCGTTATGCCTTAGCTCTTTTTTGTATACGATGAGACCGAATTTCTTGAATTTTCCTGTTAATTTGGTATGATAAAATACAATGTGAAACATTTTAAAAAATATGAAACTACATGAAATATAGTTCGTATTTACATATATACGAAATACATATATTTATACACCCTTAAGGAGGAGTGAGTTTTTAAGCTTTTAAAGCTAACAAATAAATCAAGATAAATTAGGGAGTAGATCGTGTGAAAATGCCGCGTTTCTTTAAAAGTGGATTAGGAATTTTATTGTTATTATTAATTTTATTTATGCTGTCAAAAGTACAGTATATCTTACAGCCAATTGGGGTTATGATTACAACTATCTTAGCTCCAATTTTAATTGCAGGGGTTTTATATTACTTACTAAGCCCTATAGTTCGGTTAATTATGAGAGCAAAAATCCCAAAAACATTAGCTATTCTATTTGTTTTTCTTTCATTCATTGGTCTTTTAACCGGTGGAATTGTGTTTTTATATCCTATTATTCAGGAACAGCTGTTGTCCTTAGCAAATTACCTTCCAACGCTTGCGAAAGACGTAATGAATTTAATTAAAGATCTTCAACATTCACCGTTTACCGCTCGCTTTGCGGAAGAAGCAACAAAGTTTGATTTAGAGCAACGTTTAACCGATATACTTGGTAACGTGGGAGATATGGCAACAACAATTGGTACAAGTACGTTAAAAATCTTTGACTTTTTAACTAGTACAATTATTGTTATTATTACCGTTCCATTTGTATTATTTTATATGTTAAAAGACGGAGAAAACTTACCTAAGCGAATTGTTCATTTAACACCAAAGCGCTACCGTCATGATATTGACGAAATTTTAAGTAAGATAAACACAGGACTAAGTGCATTTATCCAAGGGCAAATTATTGTCAGTATGTTCGTTGGAGTTTGCGTTTATATTTGGTATTTATTAATTGGGTTAGATAATGCACTTGTGTTAGCCCTAATTGCATTATTTACGAACCTTATCCCGTTTATTGGCCCGTTCATTGGGACTCTCCCTGGTGTTATTATGGGCTTAATTCAAGATCCGTATATGGCGCTTTACGTTATTTTAGGTGTGTTAATTATTCAACAAATTGAAAGTAACTTAATTTCTCCTCAAGTAATGGGAAGAAAGCTTGACGTCCACCCTGTAACCGTAATTTTACTGTTATTAATAGCGGGTAGCGTAGTAGGGTTCTTAGGGTTGTTATTGGCACTTCCGACGTATACAGTTCTAAAAGTAGTTGTTAGCCACATTTATGGTAGACTAATGGAAAATGACGAGTAGAATAAGCGACGTGTGTGATGTATATCATACACGTTTTTTTGTAGATATTATCCGTTTATTTTTGAATTATAGATAAAAAGATAATAGTTTTTTATAAAAATGTTGAAAAAATACGAACTTTTGTGTTAGATTATTTAATATAATTCGTAGATAAAGATTTGGAAGGAGCCGTTTTACATGACAGCAACGATTATTAAAGGTAAGGAAGTAGCAGCAGAATTACGTGCCGCTTTAAAAGAAGAAGTCGCACAGTTAAAAGAGCAAGGTGTTGTACCAGGACTTACAGTTATTCTAGTAGGTGATAATCCAGCTTCACACTCTTATGTAAAAGCTAAAGCAAAAGCATGTGAAGAAATTGGTGTGGCATCAGAAGTAATTAAACGTGATGTTAACATTACAGAAGAAGATCTATTACAAGAAATTCAACAGCTTAATGAAAGTGAAGCTGTACATGGGATTTTAGTACAGCTGCCATTACCAAATCATATTGATGAAAAAGCTGTGTTAAACGCGATTTCTCCTAAAAAAGACGTAGATGGTTTCCACCCCGTAAGCGTTGGAAATATGGTGATTGGAGACGAGTGCTACCTTCCATGTACACCACACGGCATCATTGAGTTAATCAAGCGTTCAGGTGAAGAAATTTCAGGTAAACATGCAGTTGTAATTGGTCGCAGCAACATTGTTGGAAAGCCAGTTGCTATGCTGCTTCTTCAAGAGAATGCAACGGTAACGATTGCTCATTCACGCACAAAAGATTTATCAGCAATGATTAAACAAGCTGATATTTTAGTCTCTGCCGTTGGGCGACCACGCTTAGTAAAAGCAGAAGACCTAAAGCCAGGTGCTATCGTTATTGATGTTGGAAACACGATGGAAAATGGAAAGCTTGTTGGTGATATTGATTATGAACCAGCAAAAGAAGTAGCAGGATATATTACTCCAGTACCTGGTGGTGTTGGTCCAATGACAATTACGATGCTATTAAAAAATACAGTTGATGCTGCAAAAACAATTAACGGTTTAGTGTGAAAATAAAGGTTTCAGCCATTTGGGTTGGAACCTTTTTTTATTTATTTTTAAAAAGTATATTGACTTGATAATGATTATCATTAATAATTAACGTGTAGTCATTAGAATATACATAGAGGAGAAAATGGGGCATGAACAAAAAACTTACACAACTTTTTAGTTTGCTAATGGTTTTAACGCTTGTGTTTTTAGCAGGCTGCGGAGTATCAGAAAACAATCAATCATCAAGTGAGAAAAAGAGTAATAAAAAGGAAGGTCCAGAGGTTGTAAACTTATATACTAGCCGTCACTATGAAACAGACGATGCATTATACAAAGCGTTCACGGAAGAAACGGGTATTAAAGTAAACGTTGTCAAAGGAGAGGAAAACGAACTGATTGAACGTCTTTCTCGAGAGGGACAAGCAACAAAAGGTGATTTATTCTTAACGTCTGATGCCGGTCGATTACACTGGGCAAAAGAAAAAGAATTGCTTCAAAATGTAGAAAGCGAAACATTAAATAACAATATTCCTGCAAACCTTCGTGATAAAGACAGCGAATGGTTTGGTTTAACAAAGCGCGCACGTGTAATTGTTTATGCAAAAGATCGTGTGAAGCCAGAAGATTTATCAACATATGAAGCATTAACAGAGCCAAAGTGGAAAGGTAAAGTACTTGTAAGGCCTTCTGAAAACGTTTATAACCAGTCGCTTCTTGCTTCGTTTATTTCACTAAACGGTGAAGACAAAGCAAAAGAGTGGGCGAAGGGAATTGTGAAAAATATGGCGCGTGATCCCCAAGGAAATGATCGTGACCAAGCAAAAGCGGTTGTTGCTGGTGAAGGTGACGTTGCTATTATGAATACGTATTACATCGGTGTAATGAAAAACTCTACAGATCCAGAAGAAGTAAAGGTAGCAGATCAAGTAGGCGTGTTTTTCCCGAACCAAGAGACAGATGGTACACACATTAACGTCAGCGGTATTGGTTTAACAAAGCATGCTAAAAATAAAGAAAATGCGATTAAGTTAATGGAATTCTTGTCTAGCGAAGAAGCGCAAGGGAAATTTGCTGAAGCAAACTATGAGTACCCAGTTAACCCGAACGTAGAGCCATCTGAGCTTTTAAAGTCATGGGGAGAGTTTAAAGAGCAAGACCTAAACTTATCTGAGCTTGGTGAAAAGAATGCTGAAGCTGTTAAGCTATTTAATGAAGTAAGCTGGAAATAAAAAATAGATACTCTTTATGCCGTATTTCCGTTTGGAGGTACGGCACTATCTATTTATAGTAAAGGTGGGGAGAAGTAATTGAACTTAATCAGGCAGGTAAAGATTCAGTTTAATACGTGGTCATTTTTTAGCTTTTTGTTTATTACTGTTGTATTGTTACCGATTTTCATTATGAGCGTTCAATTTTTCTCAGAACCTAGCGAAAATTGGACTCATATTAAAGAATTTTTACTAGCAAATTACTTAATAACAACCGTTACACTTGTCAGTGCGACGGCTATATTTACAGCATTTATTGGAGTAAGTACAGCGTGGCTTTTGTCAGCATATGACTTTCCAATGCGTTCATTTTTTAAATGGGGCCTTATCTTACCCTTAGCCATCCCTCCTTACATTGGTGCGTACACGTATCATGGGATTTTAAATTATACGGGTGTGATACAAGCAACACTGCGTAATTCATTTGATATCACCGTTAATCAAAAATACTTTACTATCATGAACGTACCAGGAGCCATCTTTATTTTCACTATTTTTTTATATCCTTATGTTTATATTATTACGAAGAGTTTTCTCGAAAAGCAGTCCGCATCTTTAATTGAAAATGCTAGACTTTTAGGAAGTAGTCCGCTTCGCTTGTTCTTTCGCGTCGTGTTGCCTATATCACGTGCCGCCGTTATTGGTGGCGTCAGCTTAGTAAGTTTAGAAGTGCTAAACGACTTTGGTGTAGTGAAGTACTTTGGTGTTCAAACGTTTAGTACCGCTATTTTTCAAGCGTGGTTTGGCATGAGTGACTTAGGTTCAGCCATCAAGCTTTCCGGGATGCTTATGCTCATCGTAGTTGGTTTACTTACAATTGAAAAGGTCCTTCGAGGACGCAAGCGGTTTGGGTATTCAACGACAAAAGTGAGACCTTTAACACCCGTTCGGTTAAAAGGTGTCAAGGCTTGGGGAGTTTTTTTATATTTTCTACTTATTTTTATGGTTTCTTTTCTCATTCCGTTTGCACAATTAACTCAATGGGCGCTTATGACGTATGAACAAATTTTAAATCAAGAATTTCTGCAGTTAATTTGGAATTCAACATCAGTAGCTTTTATTTCAGCAAGCATTATTATTGTTATTGCCTTAGTGGTTGGAAACTTCACAAGACTTTTTCAAGGTGTGCTTTCAGCAGTCTTTTCAAAGGTAATTATCCTTGGATATTCTGTACCAGGAGCCGTTATTTCAATTGGTGTATTAGCACTGTTTTTGATTCTTGACCAACAGCTTTTCACTCTGTACGAACAAATGGGTAAAGAACCCACTTTAGTACTAAGCGTCAGTGTAGCCATGCTCATCTTTGCTTATGTTATTCGCTTTTTATCCATTGGATACAACTCAGTCGAAGCTGGCTTTTCAAAAGTGGGCGTAACGTTTACAGAAGCATCTAGAACATTAGGAATGAGCATGACAAAAACATTTTTTAAAGTCGATATGAAGCTTATCAAAGGAGCCATTTTTGGCGGATTTATTCTCGTCTTTATCGATATTTTAAAAGAGTTAACTCTAACTTTAATTTTACAGCCTTTTAATTTTAGTACGCTAGCGACGAAAGCATTTGAGTATGCAGGAAATGAAATGATTCATGAAGCAGCAGTATCATCAATGCTTATTATTTTAATTAGCGGGGTATCTATTTTCTTTTTTCATAAAGTACTAGAAAAGGAGTAAAGCTTATGTATGTACAGGTCAATAATTTATCTTTTCAATATCGGAACGCTTCAAAAGAGACAATAGAAAATTTTAACCTCGAGATCATGAAGGGAGAGGTTGTGTCAATACTCGGACAAAGTGGTAGTGGAAAAAGTACCGTTCTTCGCCTACTGGCTGGACTGGAAGTTCCAAAGACAGGTCAGATTATCATTAATAGTCAAACGATGTGTGATTCACGTGTGTTTATGCAACCTGAAAAAAGAGGAGTGGGTCTTGTCTTTCAAGACTACGCGTTATTTCCCCATATGAATGTGGAAGAGAACGTCAAGTTTGGATTAAAGAAAATGACGAGGAAGCAAAAGTATGCAAGAATTGATGAAGTCTTGGAACTTGTTGGATTAACAGAGTATGGAAAGCGTTACCCGTATGAACTAAGCGGTGGACAGCAGCAGCGCGTAGCATTAGCTCGGGCGCTAGCACCATCGCCGTCTTTACTGATGTTTGATGAACCTTTTAGTAACTTAGATACGGACTTACAGCACCGTATACGAGATGAGCTTAGAGTAATATTAAAGACAACAGGCATAACATCAATTTTTGTGACTCATGATCAAACGGATGCTAAGAAATTAGCAGATCGGGTTATTGTAATGGAAAAAGGTAAAATTATTAGAGTTGGAAAGCCAGAAGAGCTCTTAACGAGAGCCGTATCTTTGGGATAAAAAACAGCCACTTGTTGTAAGGTGGCTGTTTTCTTATTGTCGTATAATGCAGATGAAGAGAATACATTAAGTTGAAACCAAGTGTAAAGGGAGATGGGAAAATTGATTACGCTGCCGCTTCTTGTATACTCTCAACGCATCGTGAAACCGAAATTAGACGTTGTTTACCCAGTTATTCATGGAATGGCTAATCAAGCAGTTCAGTATAAAATGAACGCTAAGCTATTAAAACGAACAAACGAATTAATTGTTCAACAAGGATACGGAGAAAATCCTGATACGACCGAAACGGGATACTATGAATTGAAAAACAATCAGCGTGATGTGCTGAGCTTAATGCTCATAAACTATGCTTTTTCAGGTGGCGCTCATGGGTTAACCGTTGTCGTACCTATGACCTTTAACACCAAAAATGGAAAGGTCTATAAATTAAAGGATTTATTCAAGCCTAATAGCAATTATGTTCAGCGCTTATCTAAGCTCGTGGAGGTACAGATTAAAGAGCGCGATATTATGGTTCTCGGAGAATATACGGGAATTAAGCCAGATCAAGACTTTTATATCGCGGATAAATCGCTTGTATTATTTTATCAGCTCTATGATTTAGCACCCTATGCATATGGGATTCCTTACTTTCCCATTTCTATTTATGATATTCAAGATATAATCGCAGACGAAGGACCTCTTGGTCAAATGTTTGGATAAGGTTACAAAAAATTTCGGTGAGGACGAACGTAGCGCTTTACTTCTGCAGCTAACTGCTGACGAAGGGATTTATTTGATACCGCATTTGCAATATCTTTTGGTACAGGAAATATTCCAATGGAAGTAACGTGCACGCGTACGTCCCCTTCAAAAAGAGTGTCCCCTGCTTTTGTTTTAATCTTTGTGAAAACAAGGGCTTCTTTTGTCGCAGGTTTGTCTATTGAATAAGAGTCTTTAATATGAAATCGAAATGCATAATCTTCGCTCATAAATAGCCTTCCTTTTTTCATTTTTGTTTTATTATATTCACTAGATTCAAGCTATGTAAAGGATAAGTGTGTACGTTAATAACTGTTCATGTTTAAAAAAATGATGCATACATTAAAACGATAATAGAAAAAAGGAGACGATAAACGGATGGCTCATGAACAAGACGAACGTAATTATGAAGCGCCTTATATGGTAACCCAAGTCGATCCTTATGTATTTGCGACTCTTGAATCAGTTAAAGGTAAAGAAGTAGTTATTGAAACCGTACGTGGAAATTTACGTGGAAAAGTTAAGGATGTTAAAATTGATCACGTTGTCATTCAATCAAAAGATTCTAGCTTTTTTGTACGTATTCAACAAATTGTTTGGATTATGCCTGAATAATAAGTAGGGAAAAAGTGCACCTCAATTGTTAGATGGTTTAACGGTTGAGGTGCACTTTTTTTGTATAAAAGTTCATTTGGCGAATGAGACAACCTTATGACTTCATACATCTTAATGGATGGAATTTTTTAGAGACAGAGTGGAGGAATGCGCTATGTTTAAGCGGATTGATAAATTATTAATTGATTTACCAGAGCCGAAAAATCCAGATCCCAACGCTGCTGCCGCTGTACAAGAGCTATTAGGTGGGAAGTTTGGAGAAATGTCTACGCTAAATAACTATATGTATCAGTCGTTTAATTTTCGTACAAAGAAAAAGCTGCGTCCATTTTATGATTTAGTCGCGAGCATTACAGCAGAAGAATTTGGGCATGTAGAACTCGTCTCTAATACAATTAATCTTATGTTAGAAGGATCTACGTTTCCTGGTGACCCAGACATTACGCCAATGCAGAATGCAAAGGATGTACGTAATACCCAGCATTTTATTGCCACTGCGCAAACAGCTTATCCGTTTGATTCTATGGGAAAGGCTTGGACAGGAGAAAATGTCTTTAATAGTGGAAATTTAATTCTGGACTTATTGCACAATTTCTTTTTAGAGTGCGGGGCAAGAACCCATAAAATGAGAGTATATCAAATGACGGATAACCCTGTTGCCCGTGAAATGATTGGATATTTATTAGTTCGTGGTGGCGTTCACGTTGTGGCATACGCCAAAGCGTTAGAGATTGCAACCGGAGTGGATGTTACAAAACTAGTGCCAATTCCAAATTTAAGCAATAAATCGTTCGATGCTGCTAGAAAATATGAAGACCAAGGTGTTCATCGCCGTCTCTATACATTCAGTGATGCTGATTATATGGGAATTGCGAAGATTTGGAAAGGTACGCACCCAGAAGATGGTGGGAAGCTAGAAGTCATTGAAGGAACGCCTAAAGGAGGGAAAATTCCAGACTTAGAAGAAGTAACTGAAGAATTTGCTCCGGGAATAGGTCCAGATGAGTTCGCAGAGATTGCAAAGCGATTACAGCGTAACGCAGGACTATAGTGATAAGCAGGTGTAGATTACACCTGCTTTTTTTTGTAGATAAATAGTTAACCTAAGAAGATTGTTCATAATCAGTTCATATTCGTCTATTACACTAACTCTACAATCAATAAAGGAGTGAAAGAATGAATAGAAAACAGAAAAGAATTGATAAATGGTTAGTGGGTATTTTAACACTGGCTGTAGCCTTAAACTTTATGAATATATGGGAAGATGAATATGTCAATCCATATTACACCTCAGCTGTCAAAAGCATGATGCAAAATTTACATAACTTCTTTTTTGCATCGTTTGATCCAGCTGGGTTCGTAACGGTGGATAAGCCGCCCGTTGCGTTTTGGATTCAAACGATTAGTGCTAAGATTTTTGGCTTTCACGGTTGGAGTGTGATTTTGCCTCAGGCTTTAGCAGGAGTAGGATCAGTTATCTTGCTATACGTCATGATAAAAAAAATATTTGGTGTAGCTGCGGGGCGAATAGCTGCCCTAACCATGGCTATAACGCCAATTGTTCCAGCCGTTAGTCGAACCAATAATATCGATAGTTTACTCGTTTTTATCCTATTAGTAGCAACGTGGATGCTATTTAAAGCAGTAGCCATGAAGAAACACCGCTGGCTGTTTCTAGCGTTTGTGCTCATCGGTGTTGGATTTAATATGAAAATGATGCAGGCTTATATGGTTTTACCAGCATTTTACTTATTTTACTGGCTAGCAGCAAAGATTGACTGGAAGAAGAAAATAGGCTTATTATCTGGAGCAACAGTACTACTAATTGTTGTATCGCTTTCATGGGCAACAATTGTGGACTTAATTCCAGAAGATAAAAGACCTTATATTGGAAGTAGTGAAACAAACTCAGTATTAGAGTTAGCGCTGGGTTACAACGGTATTTCGCGTTTGACAGGAGAAATGTCTAGTGGGGGTAGCAATGGACAAAATGAACAGCCGATACCTCCAAGCGGTAATATGCAAGATGAACCACCATTAGCAAACGAAGAGTTGCAAACTGGAGAAAATACAGCTGATTCAAGTGACAATGAAAATCAGCAAAACTCAAACTTAGATAGTGGACAAGACTTGAATTTTAAAAATGCACCAGGTGGCCAGTTCCCTCCACAAATGGACGGAGATAACAATGGTCCTGGTGGTGGAAACACTGGAAGATTTAATACAGGAACGCCTGGCGTGTTTCGCTTAATTCAAGACGGGCTGGCAGACCAGATTAGCTGGTTTTTACCACTAGCGATTGTAAGCATTATCGGTTTATTGAGTGGCGTAAGGCTAAAAGAAACCCTGAGCACGAAAGTTCTTCATACTATATTTTGGTTAGCGTGGTTAGTACCAGTAGCTTTGTTCTTTAGCATTGCAGGATTTTTCCATCAGTATTACCTTATCATGCTAGCACCGCCAATAGCAGCAGTAATAGGAGCAGGACTCCCGGTATTATGGAAGGCGTATCGTAAAAACGAGGGTTGGAAGTCGTGGCTGTTGCCGATAGGTATTGCATTAACAGCTGGGTTGCAGGTTAGCATTATGCTACCTGACAAGGAAACAATTGGTCTTACATTTATCTTGGTTGTAGGGATTATCGGTATTATATTGGCTTTAGCACTTGCGGTCATAAAGCAGCGCTCAGCAATCAATACGTATATGATGACAGCAGCACTTATTGTGCTTGTGATTGGTCCGCTTTACTGGGCAATGACACCAATTTTGTACGGTGGAAACAGCATGCTTCCAGAAGCAGGTCCAACGTCTTCCAAAGATGGCCAGCTGCCTCAAATAGATGATATGGCATTTCCAGGTGATGAACAAGATGTCTCAATGAACAATGACAATCAAGTAGGTACGAATGAAGCACCTAATGATGAAAAGAGTCCTACCAATAGAGAGAAAAGGAATGATGGTCCTGGAATGAACGGACAGGTTAATCAGTCTCTTCTTACGTTCCTTGAAAAAAATCGCAATGGAACAAAGTATCTATTTGCTACCCTTGATTCAACAACGGCAGCACCATATATCATTGAAACGGGCGAAGCCGTAATGACGATGGGAGGCTTTTCAGGAGCTGATTCCATTCTAACAGTGACAAAACTTGAAGAGCTTGTTGAAAGCGGAGATGTTCATTATTTCTTAATAGGAAATCGAGGAATGGGAGGAAACGCTGAGATTATTAGCTGGATTCAGGAAAACGGTACAGAGGTTTCTGCTGAAGAATGGCGAGAAAATGAGGATAATCAGCAAGTTGGTCCCGGTGGAGGGGCTTCCAAGCTTTATTATGTTGATATGGAAGGAGAAGAGTAAATGAGTGCAATTAAATATTCCATTGTCATTCCCGTTTATAACGAAGAAGAAGTTATTCATACAACCTACCATCGTTTAACAGAAGTGATGAAGTCCACGGGAGAAGCGTATGAGCTTCTCTTCGTGAACGACGGTAGCCGCGATAAAACAGCTGATATTTTAATTCAATATAGTCAACAAGACTCGTCAGTTATGCTGTTAGATTTTGCACGTAACTTTGGTCATCAAATTGCAATTACTGCCGGCATGGATTATGCCAAAGGAGATGCGGTTGTGGTGATTGATGCAGATTTACAAGATCCACCTGAATTGATTCTCCAAATGATTGATAAATGGAAGCAAGGTTACGACGTAGTCTATGCGAAGCGTACAAAGAGAAAAGGAGAATCGTACTTTAAAAAACATACCGCCGCCATGTTTTATCGATTACTGCGATCGATGACTGATATTGACATTCCTTTAGACACGGGAGATTTTCGCTTGTTAGATCGTAAAGTATGCGATCAAATGAAGCTATTACAAGAAAAGAATCGATTTGTGAGAGGTCTTGTGAGTTGGGTTGGTTTTAAGCAAATTGCCTTGGAGTATGAACGAGATGAACGAGCAGCAGGGGAATCAAAATATCCGTTGAAAAAGATGCTGAAATTATCGCTTGATGGTCTTACTTCCTTTTCATACAAGCCTTTAAAGCTAGCAACCTATACTGGCATAGCCTTATCTTTTATCGGCTTTGTCTATCTTATTATCGTTTTATATTTAAAGCTGTTTACGGACAACACAATTGCAGGGTGGTCATCTCTTATTGTTATTCAACTGTTATTTAGTGGCTTTATCTTAATGATTTTAGGAATGATTGGTGAATATATTGGGCGGATTTATGACGAAGCCAAAAATCGTCCGCTTTATATTGTGCGAAAAACATACAAGCAACAGCCGGTAAGAAAGTTTGCTCATCGTGAATAAAAAAGGTTTACTTGCATTTTCAAAATTTTCATCAGTTGGTGTCTTAAACACGATAATGGATTTAGGTGTCTACATGGTGCTCACGTCATTTGGCATGTACTATTTAATTGCTCAGTGTCTATCTTATGGAACTGGAGTTGCAAATAGCTATATGCTAAACAGAAAATGGACCTTTCAACGAAAAGAACCCTCAACGGCTAAGGAAGTGACTAAATTTTTAGCGGTCAATTTGGTTACATTCATTTGTAGTTCACTGATTTTATGGCTATGTCATGAATATGCCTCTTTTAATCTTTTTGTAAGTAAAGGGGCTGCAAGTATAGGTAGTTTAGGAATTAATTTCTTGTTAACAAATCGCTATGTGTTTACAAAAACAATGGAAGGAAGGGAACAATATGAACGTTAGAAAAGCTGTCATTCCGGTTGGAGGGTTAGGTACTAGGTTTCTACCAGCCACAAAAGCTATTCCAAAAGAAATGCTCCCAATCGTTGATAAGCCTGCCGTGCAGTATATTGTGGAGGAAGCAGTAGAAGCGGGCATTGAAAGCATTATTTTTATTACAGGTAAGCATAAAAAAGCAATTGAAGATCATTTTGATAAGTCAGTTCAATTAGAGCATCTGCTAGCGGAAAAAGGAAAGTATGAACTATTGGAAAATGTACAGCGTATTTCGAAAATGGCAAGCGTACATTATATCAGGCAGCAGGAGCCTCAAGGGCTTGGGCATGCCATTTTGTGTGCGGAGAAGTTTATTGGAGATGAACCTTTTGCAGTCTTGCTTGGTGACGATGTAATGGTAGGTGAAACGCCAGCTTTGAAGCAGCTTATAAAGACGTATGAAGAAGTAAATCAATCGGTGATTGGTGTTAAAGAAGTAAAGAAAGAAGATGTATCAAAGTATGGAATTATTAAAGCAAGCTCTGCGGTAGGGGATGTATATTCAGTCGAAGGTGTGGTAGAAAAGCCAAAGCTTGAGCAAGCACCTTCCAATGTAGCCATTATGGGAAGATATATCTTAACGCCTTCTATTTTTCAGTCACTAAAAAAAATTGAAAAAGGAGTAGGAAATGAATTACAATTGACAGATGCAATAAATGATTTATCTCAGTATGAACAGGTTTTTAGTGTGCGACTAAAAGGAAGTCGCTTTGACATTGGTGGTAAGTTTGGTTATTTACAGGCAATGATTGAAATGGCTTTAAAAAGAGAAGATTTACGGAATGTATTTTTACCTTACTTGCAGCAAATTGTTCAACAGGAGCAATGGAAAACAAGGTAAGAGCATTGTTCATATTCAATTCATATTTAATTTATATAATAAAGTCACATGATAAAGGATGATAATGGACGGGGGAAATAAAACGTGATTCAAATTTTAGTAGCAGATGATGATCAACATATTCGAGAATTGATGTTAGTTTATTTAGAAACACAAGGGTTTAAAGTGATTGAGGCCGGTGATGGAGAAGAAGCGTGGAAAAAGTTGGAGGAATTTAGAGTAGACTTGGCCGTGGTAGATATTATGATGCCTTATAAAGATGGCTGGGAATTAACAAGAGAGATTAAAGAATATTTTGATATACCTGTACTCATGGTAACGGCTAGAGGGGAAGCTCACGATAAGCTAAAAGGCTTTGACATTGGAACAGATGACTATGTTGTCAAGCCATTTAACCCTGAAGAATTAGTTGCTAGAGTAAAGGCACTTTTGAGAAGGTACCGAATTGAAGCAAGCAACATTATTCATATTGAAAATATACGATTGGATCGTAACAAGCTGGAAGTACATGTAGGTGAGTATGTCGAAAGCCTTCCTCTAAAAGAATTTGAACTCTTGTTTAAATTAGCCAGTTCACCTGGGAAAATCTTCACAAGAGATCAGCTTATCCAAAGTATTTGGGGCTATGATTACGAAGGGGATGAGCGAACTATTGATGTCCACATCAAAAGGGTGCGCGAGCGCTTAAATCAAAGTAGTCGTAAGGTGAACATTGAAATTAAAACTGTTCGAGGGCTAGGTTATAAACTAGAAGGGTGTTAATGTGAAGTCAATTTATTTGAAACTGGTGCTTTCCTTTATTATAACGATTGTACTAAGCGTTGTTATTACAATTACCATTACAACACTTTTAAGTAAAGACAGACTAGGTGATAAGTTAGAGCCAGATATGTTTCGGATGGGTGAGGAGTTCATTCAGCTATATGGCGCCAATGGTTCAGATGAAGCCGCTCGATTTTTATCCAATGCATCATTTATTCACTTTTCATTTATCATTGTTGATTCTGAATATAATAGAAGAGTATTAGGTGATCGAGGACCAACATTGCCCATTGACAAAAGTGTTGTAGACAATGTTTTGCAGGGAAATCGGTTCTCGACGGTTGAGAGTGAGCCCTCTAATAAACCAAAACCAAATATTGTGGGAATACCTTTTATTGAAAACGATCAGAGATATGCGTTATTTGTTCAGTCGCATCCTCAAAGGCAAATTTCCGTTATTCAAGACGTGCAGCTTATTCAGCTCATAAGCGTACTGTTTATCGGGATTATTTTATTTGCGTATGTTTCTACAATTCTTATCAAACCAATTCAACGGCTAAGTGGAGCGATGAAAAAAGTAGGGAAAGGAGATTATTCGGTTCAAGTTGAGCATGTATCTAGCGATGAAATTGGTTTGCTAACTCAAAATTTCAATCAAATGGCAAAAGAACTCAACAAAATTGAAACGATGAGACAAGAATTTATTGCGAGCGTCTCCCATGAAATTCAATCACCCTTAACTTCTATTAAAGGCTTTTCAAAAGCTTTAAAAGATAATATTGTGAGTGAAGATAAAAAGCAGCAATACTTAACCATTATTGAAAAAGAAAGTACAAGGCTTTCACAATTAAGCTCGAATCTTTTAAAACTAGCGTCATTAGATGCTGAGCATCATCCATTTCATCAAAAAACGTACGATTTGGATGAACAAATTCGTCATGTTATTTTGGCATTAGAGCCACAGTGGATAGGGAAGGGACTTGAAATTGAGCTCGATTTAGAAAAGGTTAAGATTGAAGGAGATGAAGAGCTGCTGGAACAGGTATGGCTTAACCTGCTTTCAAACAGTATTAAATATACTCATCAAAATGGAACGATTGCAGTTTCGATGTCTTCTGTAAACGAAGGGGTGACGGTTTCAGTAAAGGATACGGGTATTGGTATACATGAAGAAGATCAAACTTATATTTTCGAAAGCTTTTATACAGTAGATAAATCAAGGTCACTAAAAAGCAATGGATTAGGTCTTGCGATTTCTAAAAAAATTATTAACTTACATGAGGGATCAATTTCTGTTGAAAGTCGTATAAATAAAGGAAGTACGTTCACCGTATTTCTTCCCAATAAAAAGTCTCAAAGCACCTGAGTTTATACAAATGCTTTGAGGCTCTTTTAATTGGAGCGAGGAATACGAAAAGCAACGTCCACATGTTCAAAACCAATGCGAGGATAGTATTCAACCGCGTTTGGCGCAGATAACAAAATGATAGCAGCTTGGTTAGTTGCTGCTTTTTTCACTTGCGCAAGGAGGGCCTTCCCAATTCCTTTTTGTTGATATTCTTTACATACGGCAAGGTCCGATACATAGCAGCAATAGCTAAAATCAGTTAGACAGCGAGCGACTCCAATTAGCTTTTCATCATCCCAAGCTGTAACTAGTAAGTTCCCATGATTAAGCATTTTCTGAATTCGAGTCAAGTCTTGAACAGGGCGATTGATACCAGAAGACGCAAAGACGTTAGTTAGTTGTTGGGCATTAATTGGCTGATTTACTTTATATGTGATGGTAGTTGACACATTTAAACCTCCTTTTAGTTACAATAGATAATACCATATTTTAACTAAAAGGAATATTCGAATTTTTAAATCCTACTTGACATATAGGTAAAGTATAAATAATATAATAACTATAGATTATTTGGAAAAATGAGATAGTTAATTTGCTGATCGGTCAACCGAAGGCTCATACTTTGTCAAAGTATGAGTTTTTTTTATCTCAACTCCAAATCGAGATGGTTAGGTGAGGAGGCATATGATGAGACTATCTTCTGCTCATATTACAAGTACTTATAGGTGTTGTTTTTTGCTGACAGTGTAAATAAATAAAAAGATAAAACCAAAGGAGAAGGATAAAATGGCAGCTATTACACAAGAAAAAATTGATTATATTGTGAAGTTATTAAGTGATATTAACTATGGTTCTGTACTAATTACATTGCATGACGGTCAAATTACGCAAGTAGACCATACGGAAAAGAATCGTTTTATAAAAGCAAAAGCATCTGCTTCTAAGTAAATAGTGAAACAGTAGAAAGGAGATGAACATGGAAAACTTATTGCGAAGTGCTGTAACTAAGCGAAAGAATGAGTTGATTCACCGCCTAATTAAAAGTGGGGTTTATAAAAAAGGAGACCAGCATTTATTTGAGCTAACATTGACAGAATTAGAGCACGTGTATCGAAGTTATTACCGAAATGAATAAAAAGTGAAAAAATCCGCTTTCTCTTGATGAAAGCGGATTTTTCTTATGTTATTAAAAGATATTTCAATTGTTCTACAAATAGTCATAAAATTAGTACCAGCTTATAATAACTCATGTTATAATGACGTATAAAACCATTTATTGAGGTGAATCAATGAAAAAATCAGCAGTGAAAATTACGGGCATTGGTACGTATGTACCTGAGAACCGATTGACTAACGAAGATTTGGAAGCATTAGTGGAAACAGATCATGAGTGGATTATTCAGCGAACTGGTATGAAAGAGCGTCGAATTGCAAGAAGCGATGAATATACATCCACATTAGCGATAAAAGCAATTGAAAATTTATTAGATAGATATGATGTAAACATTGAAGATGTAGATTGCATCATTGTAGCGACTACAACACCTGATTATTCCTTACCAAGCGTCGCAAGTCAAATTCAAGCACATTTTCAAATCAGCGAAACAGCGTCCTTTGATTTAAGTGCTGCGTGTGCTGGATTTACGTACGGACTTCATGTTGCAAATGGATTAATTACATCTGGAATACATAAAAAAGTAATCGTAGTGGGTTCCGAAGTGATGTCAAAGATTACGGACTATACAGATCGAACGACATGCGTTCTTTTTGGAGATGGAGCCGGTGCGATGATGCTTGAATATAATGAGCAAGACGCACACTTATTAGCCACGCACTATGGTACGGATGGAACGGGTGGGCAGCACTTATATCGTTCGAATTTATCTACGCATATTGGAGAAAAAGAGATTAATAGGTCAGGTTATCTTGTACAAAATGGCCGTGAAGTATATAAATTTGCAGCTCGTACCGTACCAAAAGGGGTGAAGAAACTGCTTGAAAAAGCAGGCTATCAACCAGGAGATGTTAATTGGTTTGTACCTCACAGCGCGAACTTACGCATGATTGAAACGATTAGTGCCAAACTGGGATTTTCAATGGACCAAACGTTAACTAGCGTACAGTATTGCGGAAACACATCATCGGCATCCATTCCTCTTGCTTTTGATTTAGGCATACAGGAAAAGAAGGTGAAGCAGGGAGATGTTGTTGCACTGTATGGCTTTGGTGGTGGCCTTACGCACTGCGGTGTATTGCTTACTTGGAATTGTATTGAAAAAAACTAGAGGTGAAAATCCTCTAGTTTTTTTATTGCCATTTTTCTTCTATAATCAAAATTATGGTAAAATATTCTTGGTGTTTTTTCTATAAAAGGTTTATCAAACCAAGCGGAATAAGGGGATGTTAATGAATCAACTTTTGTATATTGAAGATAATAAAGAAATTGCGCTACCAATTAAAACCATGTTAGAAAAACTAGGCTATCACATCATTTGGAAAGAAGACGGTGAGAGCGCGCTGTTGCATATTGAAGAAGTAGATTTGGTTATTTTAGATATTATGCTTCCAGGTTTAGACGGATTTTCAATTGGCAAGCGCTTGAAAAAACTAGCTTCAGATATTCCAATATTCATAGTATCAGCTCGAACGTCTTTAGAGGATAAAATTGAAGGTTTGGGCTTTGCTGATGATTATATTACCAAGCCATTTCATCCAGAAGAACTAGCCGCTCGGATTGAAGTATTATTACGACGATTTCAGCGACATAATCGAAATTTGTTAACAATCCATCATTTAAAGGTAAATCTTGATACGCAACAAATTGTAAATCAAGAAACAGCCCAAGAAATTTTATTAACAGGAAAACAATTTCAAATCTTTTATTACTTCTTACAACATTTAAATCAAATTTTAACCAAGGAACAAATTTATGAAGCGATTTGGAAAGAAGCGTATATAGAAGGTGATAAAACATTAATGGTTCACATTCGTTACCTTCGTGAAAAAATTGAAATCAATCCAGCTAAACCTCTTATTATTGAAACAATTAGAGGAATAGGCTATCGAGTAAAAGAGGCATGAAAAGTTATTCGTTATTGACCAAGTACGCCGTTATTATTATTCTCTCGTTAATTGTGGTGCCTGGAACATACTTTATCTTGAATTTTGTTTATCTCTTTCCTGTAGCCTTGTCAGAAGGGCTGTTAGATGAACCTTATAAAGGAAAGAGCTTTTACGAAGAAGCCGTTCATAAAGAGGCGCGTCAATTAGGTAACCAACCTGATAAGGTTATTCATGAACGTTTAAGTGTTTTCCATAAACAGTATCCAGAAGCACGTATCTTTTGGGTAGATGAGAATGGGGAGACACAGAATTCTATCCCAAAAGATATGGATATACCTAAAGCCTGGACGCCTGCCTACACGGTGGAATTTATGAAAGAAAGCTACGATTCAGACCCTTTTACGGTAGTTGCTTTTATTGGTACAGAGCAAAAAGAAGGCTTTTTAGTATTTCAAATAAATCAAGAGCTTTTAGAGTATCCGATGTTCCAGATAGATGATAAATACCGCAATCTTTATGAAGTACTTGTGCTAGCGATCATTGGCGTATTCTTTCTTCTCTCGTTATGGTTTTTCTTAAAAATCCGAAAGCGCTTAACAGCACTATCAAAGGTGATGCAAATTAAAGAGGGGAAAATCCCTAATTATGTTGATTCACCGGCTAATGATGAAATTGGAGAGCTTGAAAAAGCCTTTAATGAAATGGTGAGCGAATTAGAAAAGGCTAGAGAGAGAGAAGCAGAAGAAGCACGTATTCGACGTGAACTTATGACGAATCTATCACATGATATCCGAACGCCTTTAACAACCATTCGTGCACATGGATATAATTTAAAAGATGAAAACTTAACAAAAGATGGACAACAATCACTCAACATAATGAACGATAAGATTTCTTTTGTGAGTAGTTTAATTGAAAACTTGTTTTCTTATAATTTACTACAAAGTGGGAAGTACAGGTATCAACCAAAGGATGTTGATATTATAAAATTGCTTCGTACAGTCATTATTCAATGGTACCCTGTATTTGAAAACGAAGGGTTTGACATCCGTGTTCACTTTCCTGAACAGTCCGTTATTTGGTATATCGATTCTAATTGGCTCGAACGTATTATGGATAATTTATTTCAAAATGTAAAAAGGCACGCTCATAGCGGAAAGTTCTTTAGTATTAGTGTTGAAAGTACACAGGCAGAATCAATGATTATCATCTCCGATAAAGGTCCGGGCTTTAGAGAAAATTGTATGACCACGGAGTATGGAATTGGTCTAGGGGTTGTAGATGCAATGGTAAAAGAAATGGAGCTTGCATGGGAAATTGATACTTCTGATCAAGGTACAACTATAAAGATTATCCAAAGTAGTCATTAAAAAACAAGGCTTTGGCATAAGTAATTCAGCCCCTACTATACCTGAATAATTAAGAGTTCATAACTTTTAATTGTTCAGGCTTTTTGTTGTTGAGGAAAAAACAATTTGGAATAGGGTGGAATGGAACGAACTTGTTCAGTTAACAGAGATAGGATCAACTATTGTTCAACTTTTAGAAGCAATGATTTTGCTATATGCCAAACTCTTTTTATTGATTTACAAATCCATTGAAAAAAGTAGTGAAAAGAAGTGGAGTGTCTCGAACGCATGAAACGGTCCATTTTACACCTCACCTTCGTTTTTTAAACGAAATTTAAACAAAACAAACCGTTTGTTTAAGGTTGGCTTTCTATAATAAAAAGAGAGGTGAAGATATGAATATTATAAAAACGAGTCAGCTAGTGAAAGAGTTTAAAGGAAAAGCAGTTGTAAACAAGATTGATTTGACCGTTAGTGAAGGCGAAATTTATGGATTTTTAGGACCCAATGGTGCCGGCAAAACCACAACGATTCGAATGTTATTAGGATTAATGAAACCTACTTCAGGAAGTATTGAGCTGTTTGGGCGCAATATAAATGGCAATCACTTACACAGCTTGCGTCAAATTGGATCACTTGTCGAAAGCCCATCGTACTATGCGCACTTAACGGCTAGAGAAAATTTAGAAGTGCTTCGCATGGTTTTACAAGTCCCTAAGGCGAGAATTAATGAAGTGCTTTCAATCGTAAATTTATCAAAATACGCGGATCAACGAGTAAGTGGCTTCTCTCTGGGTATGAAGCAGCGATTAGGCATCGCGGCTTCCCTTTTAGGAAATCCCAAGCTGCTTATTTTAGATGAGCCAACAAATGGCTTAGATCCAGCAGGAATCCATGAAATTAGAGATTTAATTAAGCACCTTCCAAAAGAACACGGCGTAACGGTGTTAATTTCAAGCCATCTTTTGTATGAAATTGATCAAATAGCAACTCAGGTAGGCATTATTACGCATGGACAGATGATTTATAGCGGCAGTATTGAATCGCTACGTCAAAAAGCTAAGAAAAGGATTTGGCTCAATACAAGTGATGAAAATAAAACTAAAAGCTTGCTGTTAGCAAGTGGTTGTGTACCTACTTATGAAAATAATCGAATTTTTATCCCCTATATGGAAAATGAAAAAGTAGCTTCAGCGATAAGAAATCTTGTTCAAAACGGTATATCCATTTATCGAGTTGGTGAGCAAGAGCACTCCTTAGAGGATATTTTCTTACAGCTAACGACTGGAGGGATTCAGCATGCTACGAATATTACTGCAGGCTGAGCTGTTAAAGATAAAGAGAAAAGTACTATGGTTACTCGTTTTCTTAGGTCCGTTTGGGGTCGTGAGCCTGCAAGTAGTGAACTATGGTGTCCGAAAAGATTATTTGCTTTCACAAGAACCGGATGCTTGGAAAGGATTAATGCATGAGGTTAATATCTTTATACCAACCGTTGTTATTTTAGGCGCAACAATTTTGACAACGCAACTAGCAGCAGTCGAGTATGACAAAAGTTCGTGGAAACAACTTCTTAGTCTTCCTATAAAAAGAAATATGCTGTATGTAGCAAAGTTTTTAATTGTTTTATGTATGCTATTTATATCTTCTTGTTTATTATTCGTAGGAACCTATCTAGTTGGTTTAGGATTTGGATTTGGTCAACCTAATTCTATAAGCAAATTGATTTTAAACAGTTTTTATCCTTTTTTTGCTGTAATACCTGTAGTAGCAACTCAGCTTTGGATTGCAATTTTGTACCAAAACCAAAGCAAGGCATTATCTTTAGGAATTATGATGGGCGTATTTATCTTGTATGCTGGCGACATGCCGTTTTGGTTTATTTGGCAGTGGCCAAGCTTAATTTTTACTGACTTTCCTCAATTGTATATGGTAATGGGAGTTATAGTAGGAACACTATTTTGCTTTTTAGGAGCTCTACATTTTCAAAGAAAGGATGTGAAGTAAATGGCGATATGGGATTTAGTAAGAGTAGAAGTTTATAAAATGTATAAATCAAAGATGACAATTCAGCTTATTATTGTAAGTCCCCTTATAGCTGCAATGATTGCGTTTCAAGGTAGTGATAAGGAATTTGTACCCAATCATCAATGGTTAACACCGCTCGTTTTAATGTGCTTTATGCATAGCTTATTTTTACTTCCGTTATTCACAGGTGTGCTAGCATCCCTAAGCTGCAAACATGAACATGATAATGGGGGATGGCGCAGATTTTTAACACTTCCAGTTAAGAGAAGTCAAGTATACTTAAGTAAATTTATTACTATTATTCTATGTACGGCATGTATTCAGCTCCTCTTTTTTATTAGTTGGATTCTAGTAGGTAAAGTTACTGGCTATACGGATCCAATGCCTCTTTTTAAAATGACGGGAATTGTTGTGAGCGGTTGGATAGCTACGTGGCCTATAGCTGCCTTTATGCTTTTTATGGCAACAAAATTTACAAGTTTTGGAGCAGTGCTAGTAATTAATGTGATTTGTACACTTCCTAATTTGATGGTTGTAAACTCACAGAGGTTTAATCCATGGTATCCATGGGTACAGCCTTTTCTCGGTATGATGCCCCAAGATGATGGTATTTTTCAATTTTTATTCTTTACGCCAACAACATTACTCATTACTGTTTTAGGAAGCTTTATTTTCTTTTTCCTCAGTGGATTAACCTATTTTAAACATAAAGCTATCTAAATGGTGAAAAAACCCTTCTATTATATATAGAAGGGTTAGCCTGCTTTGGGTAAAGTAAAGCCGAGACCAAATACATCCCGTACATCATGCACGACAACAAATGCTTGGTCGTCCACTTTATGAATAATTCGTTTTAGCTCTAAAAGCTCTTGTTTGTTAATCACAATATAGAGTACTTGTTTGGCTTCTTTTGTATAGCTGCCGTGAGCTGTGAAAACAGTAACGCCACGCTCCATTTTGCTATTAACTTGTTCAGCAACTTCGTTTGAACGAGTTGAAATTATCGTTACCGCTTTGCGAGGATTCAATCCTTCAATAATATAGTCAAGCACCTTCGTACCAATGTAGAGGGCGATAACGGTATACATCGTTTTCTCTCCTCCAATTACAAAGTAGGCACTTCCTACAACGACTAAATCAATTGCAAGCATAGTTCTACTAATATTCCAATCGAAGTATTGGTTAGCCATTCGAGCAATAACCGCAGATCCACCTGAGGTTCCCCCACCTCTAAACACGAGGCCAAGACCAATTCCAACAAATAAACCAGCAAAGATGGCACCTAAAAGCGTATCGTCCAGCGGTGTTCCTGCTTCTTCAGTTAGATGTAAAAAAACTGAAGTAGAGACAATAGAAAGTACCGTATAGACAATGACGCGCTTATGTAAAAGTTTATATCCAACCAAAACAAGCAGTCCATTGATAATAAAGTTTGTTATACTTGGAGACCACTGGAACAAGTAGTAGGTAATCATAGTAATCCCAGTTACGCCGCCTTCTGCAAGTTCATTTGGAATGGCGAAATAGTTGATACCAAGAGCAAAAATTAAGCTGCCAAGTAAAATTAATATAATTTCTTTTATTCGTTTTACCATCATATACATCTTCTTTCTATTGTATTAATTTCATTCTGACGAAACTATCTCCATGACAATGTATTATATCAAGGAGACTACTGGAATGAAAGACTAGTTTTTTAAAAACGAAAGGTAAATCTTTTGACACGCTGAACTTCATATGGAAGAATGAAAAAGTTATAAAATAAATGAAGTATCCTAGGATAAATAAACATAATTTCTTCTTTACAAAAAGAACGTATGTTCGTTAATATGGATAATGAAAGGGGAGAGGAAATTGTATCAAGAAGAGCTAAAAGAATATGCAAAGCTTTTGATGCCGGAGCATGTAGAACAGATGAAAGAAATTTATCGTTCTCACTTAAAATTAGAGGCGCCACCAGTACGAACAAAAGGTAGAGAAGTTATTAGTCAAATCCTTCATACAGCGTGCGAACAACATCAGCTAGTTAATCTACACGTTTATGAAGGAAGCAGCATTCGAAAGTACAATCGCGTGACGATTGATTGTATTGATCAGCAATCAAACCGCCTGTTAGCAACGGGTCCTTATTATACATATTCTATTCGGGAAAGCTTTGTGGTTAACGCAATGCTTTGCATAGATTGAGCTACTTCAACTTTGAAGTAGCTTTTATTATATTCAGTGGCTTTGTATCTTTTTTAGAGGCTCTGCATATACTGATAAAAAAGCTTACGGCAGCACGAGAGAGTAATGAGTGTAGAAGTGTTCCGTAGCCATGTCAAGAAGAAGGGGAAAGCTATGCAAAATGAAAAAAGTCAAGTGAGAGAAATTGAGTTAACGCAGTTTATTAAAAGAAGGCTCGTTCGCTTTGCATCTAGTTTAGCTATTTCGTCAGCGCTAGCATCCATTTTATATATGTTGCTGTTTTTATTTAAATAACGAACTTCCCAATGGTTGTCCAAAAAAATGGACAACTTTTTGGTGTGGACAAATTTAAGTGGACAAACTCTATTTATCATAAAACAGTCATAAACGTTCAAAATTGACAGGTTTAGTAATTGATATGACCGTTTTATAACGTTTGGTTATAATAATCCACTTCATTATAAGTATACTGGAGTCTACATATTGAAGCACTTCCGTTAATTGTAAGTTTTAATTAAAAAACTTAAAAAAGTGAATGAATCTGATTTTTTATGATTGATTTTGATTGATTTGCATGTTAAAGTAAAACCATGAAAGATAAATGAAAACGCTTTTTTGGAAAAGGAGTCACGTTATGCTAACACCTGAAAGGCATCAGCTAATGTTAAAGCTTTTAAAAGAAAAAGAGCTTGTTAAAGTGCAGGAATTTATTGAAGTGACCGGTGCCTCTGAGTCCACAATACGTCGAGACTTAAGTCAATTAGAAGAGGAGCAGCTGCTTAAACGTGTTCATGGTGGTGCTTCATTAATTCAGAAAAAGCGAATTGAACTAAGCGTCATAGAAAAAGCTGATAAAAATGTAGAAGACAAACAAAGAATTGCTGAATACGCATCTTCACTTATCCATGAAGGCGATTGCATCTTTTTAGATGCCGGAACGACAACATATGAAATGATTCCATTTTTAAAGCAAAAAGATGTAGTTGTTGTAACAAATGGACTTATGCATTTAAATTTAATGCTTGAAGAAGGTATTAATCTTTATCTAACAGGTGGTGCTGTCAAACATAAGACTGGAGCTTTAATTGGAAACGGTGCGCTTTTAAGTTTAGAGCAGTATCGCTTTGATAAATGCTTTATGGGAGCAAACGGAATTCATCATCAATATGGATACACAACACCGGATCCTGAGGAAGCGCTCATTAAACAAACAGCGATGAAGTTATCTCAAGAGTCCTATATTCTAGCAGACTCAACAAAGTTTTTTGAAACCAGCTTTGCTAAAATAGCAGACCTACATGCAGCAACTGTTATTACAAATGAGCTACCGCAAGAGGTGCTTGTACAATATGCAAACAAAACAGACATAAAGGTTGTGAAATTATGATCTATACATGTACGTTAAACCCTTCAGTTGATTACATTGTACATGTAACAGACTTTCAAGAAGGCGAATTAAACAGAACAACAAGCGAAGTAAAGTTTCCCGGTGGAAAAGGGATTAATGTGTCTCGCGTGTTGAAACGATTAGGCGTTGAAAACAAAGCGCTTGGCTTTATCGGTGGGTTTACTGGAACTTATATCGAAGATTATTTAAAAGAGGAAGAAATTAAAACAGCTTTTACAAAGGTCAATGAAGATACTCGCATTAATGTAAAACTAAAAACAAAAGCTGAAACAGAAGTAAATGGACAAGGTCCTACGATTTCGGAAGCAGCTCTTCAGGAGCTTTTACAGCAAATCGCTCAGATGAAAGAGCAGGATATGCTCGTGTTGGCAGGGAGTATTCCGAAAACGCTTCCAAAAAATATTTATGAAACGATTGCACAACAAGCGACTGCTAAAGGTGTAAAAGTTGTGGTGGATGCAAGTGGGAAAACGCTTCTAGATGTAGTAAAGCATAACCCATTTTTCATTAAGCCAAATCACCACGAGCTTGGCGAATTATTCAACGTTGAGGTAAGCGGAGTGGAAGATGCAATTCAATACGGTCAAAAGCTAGTGGAAATGGGAGCAGAAAACGTAGGAGTTTCCATGGCTGGGGATGGAGCACTGCTGATTACAAAAGATGCGGTGTACCGAGCAACTGCACCAAAAGGAAATGTTAAGAATTCAGTTGGAGCAGGTGACTCACTCGTAGCGGGCTTTTTAGCAGCTTACACAAAAGAAAATGACTTACTTGAGGCATTCCGTACAGGTGTGGCATCAGGTAGTGCTACAGCTTTTTCACTTGAACTATGTGAAAAAAGCTATGTAGAAGAATTATTAGAACAAGTTTCAATTACAAAGATAAAGTAGGGGGAAACGAGAATGAGAATTACAGAGCTATTAAAAAAAGACACAATCATTCTTGATCTACAAAGCTCATCCAAAGCAGATGTTATTGATGAGCTAGTTGGCAAACTGGATGAAGCAGGTCGTTTAAACGATCGTGAAGGATATAAACAAGCAATTTTAAACCGTGAATCCCAAAGTACAACAGGAATTGGTGAAGGAATTGCGATTCCACACGCAAAAACAAGTTCGGTAAAGACGCCAGCGATTGCGTTTGGACGCTCAAAAGAAGGGCTTGATTACGAATCACTTGATGGTCAGCCGGCACACTTATTCTTCATGATTGCAGCGAGTGAAGGAGCAAATAATGCACACTTAGAAACGTTATCGCGCTTATCGACGTTACTAATGGATACAGATTTCCGTCAGTCATTATTAAGTGCTGCGTCGATTGATGAAGTTATCCAGTTAATTGATGATAAAGAAACTGAGAATGAACAGCCAGAAGAAGAAGTGGATACAAAGTCAGATGATGAGCTAGTTTTAGCAGTTACGGCTTGTCCAACGGGTATCGCCCACACTTATATGGCAGCAGATAGTTTAAAAGCAAAAGCAAAAGAAATGAACGTTACGATTAAAGTTGAGACAAATGGTTCCAGTGGAATTAAGAACGCGTTAACAGCTGAAGAAATCGAAAAAGCAACAGCGATTATCGTAGCAGCTGACAAACAGGTTGAAATGGCTCGTTTCGCCGGCAAAAAGGTTATTCAAGTGCCAGTAGCACAAGGGATTCGTAAACCAGAAGAGTTAATTAATCGAGCGCTTAAAGGAGATGCACCTGTTTATAGCGGTGACGGTGGTAAATCTGAGAATGATTCTTCTGGAAGCTCGGAGCGTAAAGGGTTTTATAAACACTTAATGAGCGGTGTATCTGCAATGCTTCCATTCGTAGTAGGAGGCGGGATTTTAATTGCCATCTCGTTCATGTTTGGAATTGATGCAGTTAAACCCGATGATCCAACCTATAATGCATTTGCAGCAGCATTAAATACAATTGGTGGCGGTAACGCATTTGGCTTAATGATTCCAGTCTTAGCTGGTTTCATCGCGATGAGTATTGCTGATCGTCCAGGTTTAGCACCAGGTATGGTCGGTGGTTTAATGGCCTCTACTGGTCAAGCAGGTTTTTTAGGTGGATTAATCGCAGGTTTCTTAGCGGGTTATATCGTACTTGGGCTGAAAAAGTTATTCAGTCGTTTACCACAGGCTTTAGATGGCATTAAGCCAGTTCTTTTATATCCATTATTTGGTATATTTGTTACTGGAATGATCATGCTTTACGTCATTATTGATCCGGTTAAAGCAATCAATGATGGATTAACACAGTGGTTGAGTGGGTTTGAAACGGGTAACTTAGTACTATTAGGAATTATCTTAGCTGGTATGATGGCCATTGACATGGGTGGTCCAATCAACAAAGCGGCATTTACGTTTGGTATTGCGATGATTGATGCAGGAAACTTTGGCCCTCATGCTGCAATTATGGCTGGTGGTATGGTTCCTCCATTAGGCTTAGCGTTAGCAACGACAATCTTCAAAAATAAATTTACGCAACAAGAACGTGAAGCAGGAAAAACATGTTACGCGCTGGGAGCTTCATTTATTACAGAAGGAGCTATTCCATTCGCAGCAGCAGATCCAGGTCGCGTAATTCCAGCAGCGGTTATTGGTGCAGCAGTAGCGGGTGCATTAACAATGGTATTCGGCATTGGTTTACCAGCTCCTCACGGTGGCATTTTCGTAATTGGTGTAGTAGAAGGTAACCCATTCTTATACGCACTAGCTATTATTATCGGTGCAGTTGTAACGGCTCTACTTGTTGGAGTATTGAAAAAGAAAAAAACAGTTTAAAAGCTGAAACCTCCTGCAAAAAGCAGGAGGTTTTGTTTTTCTCTTGTAGACATTTGTTCTTTTTGAGAGTACAATAGGTTTATTATCTGAAGAATTATTAGAAAAATTAGACAGAAGGCTTTTTTGTCAGACAAATTATGTTACAATAGTTGAATATTAAAAACAGGTAAGGAAGTGTCTCAAAGATGAAGGTTTCGAAATTTGGTGGGAGTTCAGTTGCAAGCGCAGAGAAATTTAAACAAGTTGCACAAATCATTCAAGCAGACAAAGAGAGAAAAATGATTGTTGTATCTGCACCAGGTAAGCGATATGCTGATGACACAAAAATGACAGATTTATTAATTGCACTCGCTGGGCAGATTCAGCTAGGTGAAGATTATGTAGAAGAGTTTGGCAAAGTCATTGATCGTTATCGAGAAATTGTGACTGAGTTAGAAATGTCTGAAGGGATTATTACAGAAATCATTGAAAACATTGACTCCCTAATTTCTTTACATAAAGATGACCCATTCCGCTTATTAGACTGTTTGAAAGCAAGCGGTGAAGATAATAATGCAAGGTTAATGGCTGCATATCTACAGCATTTAGGAGAAGAAGCTTCATATGTGAACCCTAAAGAAGCTGGTATTTTTGTATCAGATGAACCAGGTAGAGCAAGAATTTTGCAGCTTTCGTATGAAGAGTTACCGAAGTTAAAAGAGCGGGAAGGTATTTTAGTTATCCCAGGCTTCTTTGGTTATTCTGAACAAGGCAACATTGTGACATTTTCAAGAGGTGGTTCTGATATTACAGGTTCTATTGTTGCAGCGGGTGTTAAAGCAGACTTATATGAGAACTTTACAGATGTAGATGCAATTTATAGCGTAGATCCAAGGCTTGTTGAAAAACCGAGTGAAATGAAAGAAGTGACCTACCGAGAAATGCGTGAATTATCTTATGCAGGTTTTTCTGTATTTCATGACGAAGCGCTTGAACCGGTCTTTAAATCTGGAATTCCAGTATGTGTTAAGAACACAAATAATCCGAAGGCAAAAGGAACATTCATTGTTTCTAAGCGAAAAGTTGGTGACCAACCTGTCGTAGGCATTGCAGGTGATAAAGGCTTCTGCAACATTCATGTTGATAAATACTTGTTAAATCGTGAAATCGGATTTGGCAGACGCCTTTTGCAAATTTTAGAAGACGAAGGGATTTCATATGAGCATACGCCATCTGGAATCGATAACATTTCAGTCGTTATGCGTGAACATCAGCTAACGCCGGAAGTAGAAGAGCGTGTACTTGACCGCATTCAAACAGAACTAGAAGTAGATAACATTTCAATTGAAAGAAACTTGGCGCTAGTAATGGTAGTAGGAGAAGGAATGAACAGCTCTGTTGGAATTGCGGCTAAAGCTACAGAAGCATTTGCCAAAGCAGGCGTGAATTTAGAAATGATTAACCAAGGTTCTTCAGAAGTAAGCATGATGTTTGGCGTAAAGGCTGATGCACTTGAAAAAGCTGTTCAGGCATTGTACAATACTTATTTTAATAAAATGTACAGTATTTCATATTCAAGCGTAAAGTAATGTACTAATATGTGTATAATAAACGCCTCGTTGGGTATACGAAGAGTAGTCGTATATTTAAGGAGGCGTTTTTATGTTGAAAAAAGTATCTGTTCTTTCTGTATCGTTCGCTGCTTTATTAGGTTTAGCTGCATGTAACAATGATGAGGTGGAATCTCCGCCGCCAGAAGCTCCAGTTGAGGATAACGTAGATCAGCAGTCAACAAACAACGAAAATGATCAGAATATGGCGTTTAATTTCTCAAAGTTTGATTTAGATGTAGAATATAAAGGTTTAAATAATGACTATGAAGTAGAATATGAAAATGAAAAAGATGATATGGAAGCAAAGATTGACGATGAAGCAAACGATAATCACTTAAAAGGCAACGAGGCTTTTGATGAACTATCACCTCAGTTTGAAAAATTAACGTTTGACCAAAATACATCTGAAGAAGATGTTGTCAAAGAAGTATCAAAGGTATTTAATTTAAAAAATGATTATGAATCATTTGAATTAGAAGTACGTTTTGCTGATGGAACTGAAAAAGAATACAATATTAACAAATAAAACAAGAGGCTGAGACATAAGTATTTCAGTCAATGATCTGTCCGAACGATTGAGAGTCAACTCTCAATCGTTCGGATTTTTTATTGACTCAAAAAACAAGTTTAAAAAAGAGTGGAATAGAGCGTAGGACATAGGAGAATTAAAGGAAAGGTTTAGATTTTTCTCCGTGGAAAGAAAGTATCTGGAGCGTGATGGAAAGGCTTTGTTTCTACAATCTATGATAAAAAAGTAATGCTTTATCTTTGACTTGAGAAGGAATCATTTTGTTATATCCTGGTCTCTTTTTGTTTTGACGTCTAAAAACCTATGAAATGTGAAAGGATGATGATATGACAGCTGAAGGAGGAATAAAGAATGAAAACAATTGTAATGAAATGCTGTGTCAGCGCAGTTTTTTTACTATTAGCAGCCTGTGGATTAGGACAAGGTCATCAACATTCCCAGGAGGAATATCAACCAGCAGCAGAAGTAAATAAGGGATCGATTGCCCCATTAACTGTAGAATTAATGAATACAAAAGGAGCAAAGGTAGGGATAGCAACGCTTACCGAAGAAAAAAATGGAGTGCGTATTAAAATTGAAGCAAAAGGGCTAACCCCAGGTAGGCATGGTTTTCATATTCACGAAATTGGTAAATGTGAAGTGCCAGATTTCAAAACGGCAGGTGGACATTTTAATCCCTATGATCGAAAGCATGGATTTAAAAACCCTAAAGGTCCTCACGGTGGTGACCTTCCTAATTTAGAAGCAGATGAGCGAGGGACAATTAAAGCAGAGACTTTCGCTTCGCTTGTAACGCTAGAAGAAGGAAAGCCTAATTCATTACTTGATGTTGACGGTTCATCGCTTGTTATTCATGCAGGTCCAGATGATTATGAAACGGATCCTGCAGGAAACTCTGGCGACCGTGTTATTTGTGGCGTTATTACCAAGTAAAATGTTTTTTAGTGAAAGTCGCGGTTATTCGCGGCTTTTTTCTTTTTGTTGATATTTTGGAGCAGACTATAAGTTGTCACATGAAAAAATGGAGCGCACAATAAGAGAAAGGAGGGTGATGAATGTGAATAGAGAAGTTGTCGTAATAGGTGGGGGAATCGGTGGGCTCACAGCAGCGGCTTTGTTAACAAAAGTAGGGTTTTCTGTTACCGTGTTGGAAGCATCAAGGGAATGGGGGGGCTGTGCAGGAAAGTTCAACCGAGGTAAGTATACGTTTCCTGTAGGCGCAACGCTCGGAATGGGTTTTGAACAAGGTGGGGTTCATGAAAGAATCTTACGTTTTCTTGGTCTTGATGTGGAAGTTCAAAAGCTCAGTACGGTTATGGATGTACATTTCCCTCACCGAACACTCACTTATTATCAGAATCGTCAAGCACATATCGCTTACTTACAGAAAGAATTTAAAGGGTATGAGAGTAACATTATGTCTTTTTATAAAGAGGTGGAGCAAATTGCATTAGAAGTGAGAAAACTCATGGCTCACTTACCTATTTTACCTCCTAAAACTTTTGCAGAATGGAGAAAGCTTGTAGCAGCGCTGGAATTTTCATCTTTACGGTTAATCCCTCACTTTCCCCAAACGTTCTCAGCGTTACTGAAGAAGCACGGCTTGCAAGGAGAAAAGGACTTTGTTCATTTTATTGATGGCCAGCTAATTGATAGCATGCAAACAACAAGCGCATCTTGCTCGTTAGTTTTAGCATGTTTAGCACTAGACATTTATCACGAAGGAGCGTTTTATGTAAAGGGAGGACTGTATCAAGTTGCAGAAGTACTTCAGATGTACATTGAAGACTATGGAGGAAAGACACTGAAAGGAAGAGAGGCAGTGCGAATAGAAAGAAAAGACAATCGGTGGATAATCCATGACCATCGTAATAATGCCTATGATGCTTTTCATGTTGTGTGCAACGTTCCCATTCAAAACTTAAGCACAATACTAGATAAAGATGTGTACATGAAACTAACCCCAAAGCTGAGAGCGAAAGCAAAGTTACCGCAGTGGGGTACATTTACGATGTATTTGGCTATCAAGGAAGAAGATTTACCGAGTAACCTTTCTTTATTTCAGCAGATCCTTCTTTCAGAGCAAGGAGTTATGACAGAGGGTGAACATATTTTTGTATCGATTTCTCACCCTAATGACGAGAGACGAGCACCACAAGGCTATCGAACGATTACGGCCTCAACTCATATCGACTTAAGCAAGTGGCAAACAAGAGAGGCGTATGATCAAAGAAAAAAAATAATGGAAAAGAAAATGATTGCGGGCATAAAAACATTAATTCCACATATTGAAAGGGCCATTCATCAAATTTCTGGTGCACCCATGGCATGGGAACGTTTCACATCAAGAGCCCACGGAGGTGTAGGCGGATTTCCTCAAACGCTAGAGCATGCTTTGTTTAACAGCCTTTCTCACCGCTCAGGTATTAACGGTTTATGGCTCTGTGGAGATACGATTTTCCCTGGTGCAGGAACGATTGGAGCATCTGTAAGTGGGTATCATGTATTTCAAAGCATCACTGAACATAAATATACTATATAACATGTGTGTGTTAAAAAATGGGAGGTGTGTGCTTTGCGAGCAGAGGTTAACGCCTTGTTATTTATGGACCCAGGTATTGACGATTCCGTGGCGCTTATGTATGCTCTTTTACATCCTAATATTAATGTAGTAGGAGTTGTGAGCGGATATGGAAATGTATCAAAAGAAGATGCAATTTTAAATACTTCTTATATTTTAACATTAGCAAACCGTAAAGATATTCCAATTATTGAAGGAGCTAAAGGGCCAATTACTGGTGAAATCTCTGTATTTTATCCCGAGATACATGGAGAAACGTTAGGACCAATTAATGTTTCTTCATCCTATGCGTTACCAGTGGAACCATTTAGTAAATCATTTGAATTAATTGAAGCATATAAAGGAAATATTACGGTTGTTGCTACGGGGCGCTTAACAGAATTAGCTATGTTATTTGTACTTCATGGGGATGTATTAAATGAGTATGTAAGTGAATTTTTGATAATGGGTGGGGCCTTTATGGTGCCAGGAAATGTTACACCTGTTGCAGAAGCTAACTTTCATGGTGACCCTATCGCGGCTAATGTAGTGATGGAACGAGCAGAAAAAGTTCGGGTATATCCATTAAATGTTACACATAAGGTGATTGTTAAACCCGAAACCATTCAAAAAATATCATCAACCAGTCAAAATCCATTTCAAGCTCTAGTCATACCAATTTATACTTATTATTTTGAAGCCTATAAAAAGCAATGGCCTGGTATACAAGGGACGCCTATACATGACATCGTCCCGTTAATGGCTTTAGTTAACGAGAAGCTGATTCAATATGTTCAACGTAAAGTAAGTATAGAGTTAAGTGGAGAAGCAAAAGGAGAAAGCATCGCAGATTTCCGTCCCAGAACATTAGTGGAAGAGCAAAAAGAGCCATCGTATATAGCATGGAATATTAATGAACAGGAATTCTTGAAAGAGCTTACAACAATTCTAGTTAGGCCTGTAATATAAGTAAAGTCCCCATGGTTATGGGGACTTTACTTGTTATGATAAAAAGAGCTTCCACCACTTTCGCTTTCTTTTCATATCAGCAGCAGCCGTTTGACGAAATGTTTGAACAAAATCATTGAACATTTCCTCTCGTTCAGAAACATTTTGACGATGAAGCTTTCGTTCTTTTTCCATTTCTTTTAAATAGTAAACTCGTTCTTCGTTCATGGAATCAATTAAATCTCGCAGCTCTTCTGTCGTATGACTAGAAGAATTAGAGAGTTTTTCGACCATAAATTTAACTTGATTCATTGCCACGGTAGAGTTGCTAGAAAAGCGGTCAAGCAAATATTGCATCTCTTTTGATGACTCATCGGCGTTTGTTACAATATCTTTCATGTATAGTTTCATTTCTTCAGCGCTCTGCTCCGCGGTATGCGATTGTTCATCCATAATAGATGAGATTTCATCCAGTGCTTTTTCGTTGGCACGAATGATTTTTTTAGACATATTCTCGACTTCTTTAGCGTTACGCTCTGAAGACTCAGAGATAACGGCTCCTACAGTTTCAACCATTTCGTACGTTTGATTAGCGCTCTTTTCAAGCTCTTTTTTTACTTCACCAACAATTTCTTCACGCACTTCATTACGCATTCCTTCCCGCATTTCTTTTAATAAATCATCTTTAAATGAATTCAGTACTTCAAAAACATCCTCATAACGTCGAACAGCTTCTACAAGCTCACCTTGCAGCATCTCTCTTTCGTGAACGATGACATCATGAGCAGATGGTTTTTCTGGTTCGATAGCAGACTCCTCAGTTTGCTCATTCACAAACTCCTCCATAGATGATACTATTTTTTCTTCACTTAATGGCTGTTCAATAGAAGGAATGGTTTGTTCGGTGGTAATCTTTGCATCGTGTGTCTCAATTTCTTCTGTATTTGCAGGTGCAAATTCATCAACTTGTGTCGGAGCAGCTTCTTCATAGACTACCTTCGTTTCTTGACTCACAAGCTGTACGTATTCTTTTACTTCATCTAAGGTACAGTTTTCAGCAAACAGCTGGTTAATATCACTGAGTAACTCAATCTTTTCTTCCGTATATACACGCGCCCCGTCTATTCGATCAATATATAAATAGCCTTTTAAGGAATTTTCCCACCCTTTTAATGTGCGGCGGTCTATATTTAGGCGGTCACATACAGCTTTAATTGTATAAATCTCAGTCATTTTTTTTCCTCCTCTAATTCTTTCCTAATAATAAAAGTATGTACTAGCTTGATTTTCGTTGTATGTTGTATTCACCATATCTAACTAATTTTTCCTGCTAGGTGACAAAGGTTGTCAAAACTAGACGACATTAGCCTTTTATGTAAACAAAAAGAGAAATTTGTAAAACGCTCGTATGTATAAAAAGTTGACAACATAAACTAAGTTCGGTAAGATATGTTCAAATGTTTAAGTTTTTAAACATACAAACAGAAAGGGTGTTTTAAATGAAAAAAGGATATGCTTTAATTACAGGTGCATCAGGTGGAATTGGAAAACAGTTGGCATATCATTTTGCAAAAGATGGCTACTCACTTGTCTTAGTAGCACGCAGTAAACAAAAGCTTGAAGAGCTAAAGAGAGAGCTTGAAGATAACTATTCAATTTCGGTTTTAATTAGTATAAAAGATCTTTCTAAACAAGAAGAAGCGTTAAAACTTTACGATGAGATAAAGCAACAGCGAATTACAGTTGAGTTTCTAGTCAACAATGCTGGCTTTGGTTTATATGGTACATTTATCGAGATATCTTGGTCTGAAGAAGCAGATATGATTGACTTAAATATAAAAATGCTTACCTATTTAACAAAATTATTTTTACCGGAAATGGTGGAGCGGAATGAAGGGCGAATCCTTAACATTGCATCAGTAGCTGCATTTTTACCTGGACCATTGATGGCGGTTTATTATGCAACAAAGGCTTACGTTTTATCGTTTACTGAAGCGTTGGAAAATGAGTTGAAAGATACTAACGTAACCATTAGTGCACTGTGTCCGGGTCCTACTAAGACAGGATTTAGTGACCGAGCTAATTTAAGTAGCTCAAAATTATTTGAATCAGGAGCTCTACGTGTGGAAGACGTAGCGAAAACAGGTTATGAACAATTTATGAAAGGGAAAACAGTGATTATACCTGGAGCGAAGTTTAAAGTAGCAACTATGCTACCGAGGTTTTTGCCACGTAAATTGATTACAAAAGTTGTAAGAAGCATGCAAGAAGTTAAGTAGGAGAGGAAAGAAGTTATGAGTACACGCGCAATGGAATTATTTCGATCAAGTATCCCTGTCTTTCAAGCATTAAGCGATTCAGCAAGGCAGGACATCATTTTATTACTAGCAGAAAAAGAGCCACTAACGGTCAATGAAATTGCAAACGAGTCAACACTATCTCGGCCGGCAGTATCTCATCATTTAAAGATATTGCGTGATCAAAAGCTTGTAAGCATTGAACAAAAAGGAACACAGCGGTATTATTCACTTGCATTAGAAGATGCGGTCGAGCTGTTAAAAGATTTAATTTCAACGGTGGAAACTGAATGTTTATAATTAAAGAGGTGAAAAAATGAAGCATAGTGAGTATTACGTTACAGATGAGATGGTTATCAGTAATATTGTAGAGAAACAAAAGCGCTATTTTTACGAGCAGAAAACCAAATCCAAAGCAGTTCGAATACAGGCTCTAAAAGACTTACAATCCATGATTAAATCCAATGAAGAAGCGATTATGGACGCTTTGAAAAAAGATTTAAACAAATCGGAAGTAGAAGCATACACTTCTGAAATCGGCATTTTGTTAGAAGAAATTCGCTTTACGTTAAAGCATTTAGATGGGTGGATGAAACCTAAAAAAGCAAAGACGACGCTGACTCATATTGGTTCAAAAGGTTATATTATTCCAGAACCTTACGGAGTTTCGCTTATTATTGCACCATGGAATTACCCGTTTCAGCTAGCTATTTCACCGCTAATTGGTGCTATCGCAGCAGGTAATACGGCAATTATCAAGCCGTCGGAACTGACGCCTAACGTTTCAAGGATAATGGAGGAGCTTATTGCTAAAACGTTTGATCCTTCGTTTGTTACAGTTATAGAAGGAGCGGTGGAAACGACTCAAATTTTATTGAAGCAAACGCTAGATTATATTTTCTTTACAGGAAGTGTCAATGTTGGAAAAGTTATTATGCAAGAAGCAGGAAAGCAGCTCATCCCAGTCACATTAGAGTTAGGAGGCAAGAGTCCTTGTATTGTGCATAAGGATGCAAATATTGAACTTGCGGCCAAGCGCATCATGTTTGGTAAAAGTATGAATGCTGGTCAAACGTGCGTTGCTCCAGACTATCTGTTAGTTCATAAAGATGTAAAGGTTCAGCTTATTGCTGAGCTTCAAAAAGCCGTAACGCAGTTTTATGGTGAAGATGCACTCACGAGCGGGCGCTATGGCAGAATTGTTAGTGAGAGACATTTCGATCGTTTAATTGAGTTTTTACAAGATGGAAAACCTGTAATTGGCGGTACTTATAATGAAGAAACGCTACAGATTGCTCCAACTGTCTTAGATGAAGTAAAATGGGATTCAAGCGTGATGCAAGAAGAAATCTTCGGGCCGATTTTACCCCTTATTGAATACGAAAGTGTAGATGAGGTTGTAAGTGCAGTTCATCAAAAAGCAAAGCCGTTAGCTCTATATTTGTTTTCAGAAAGTGAAGACGTTCAGCAGCAAATTATCAATACAACTTCATTTGGTGGTGGATGCATTAACGATACAATTATGCACTTAGCAACCCCACACCTTCCGTTTGGAGGAGTGGGAGAAAGTGGAATTGGTCAATATCACGGTGAAGCTAGTTTTAAAACGTTTTCTCACTTTAAAAGTGTTCTGAAACAAACGACAAAGTTTGATTTTGCTTTTAAATATCCGTCTGACAATCAAAGTTTAAAAACGATTAAAAAATTCTTAAAATAACGTTAAATGAGAGGGCTTCTCTTTATAAGAAGCCCTGTTTGTTATGAGTGCACAGTGGTTTGAGAGAGGGGCCATTGCTCTTGTTTATAGGCCATGTCCCAAAATAAATACTCAAGTTCACAGCTTTTTATAAAGTGTTCTTTCATGCGTTGACGTTCCTCAACAGAAGCTTTTTCTGCTAGATTATCCAATTTTTCACAAAACCACTTTGTCGTTTCTTTCATTTCTCCGTTAGTATAAAAGGAAATCCATTCGTAAAAAGGATGATCTGGTGTTATGTTTCTTTCGTTTGCAATACGTTCCCCAATTTCAACGTACGTCCATGGACAAGGTAATAAAACAGCAATAATTTCACCTAGTGTTCCTGTATGTGCCACTGTCATCATGTGACTGATATAGTGGTTGGCTGTTGGTGCTAATGGTTGATGCTTCATGTCTTCATATCGAATGCCAGCTACTTCACAAAAATTATTATGGGGATGGACTTCACTATGTAAAACAATTGAAATACCGTTGTTAAACACTTCCATTTCATCGCGGGTACTACATTTTGTTAACGCCGCACCATATATACGAACAAAAGCAGTTAAATACTCATAGTCCTGTGCTACATAGTGAATTAAAGCTTCTTTTGGAACTTTTCCCTCCTTAATACCTACAACAAAGGGATGTTGAAAAATGGCATCGTAAATGTAAGATGCTTCCTTGCGTAATTGAGCTGAAAATGACAATTGTTATTCCTCCCTAATTGAATCCACAAGAAGAGCACGTATAAATAGGGACAAAAACAAAAAAACACCCCATTATCTATGGAGTGGTAAAGGCAATTGTGGATGTATGACACAACAACGCCGTACCACTTCCCTACGCTGGTATAAACCAGATCAGGTTCAAAGGGATCAAGATTCCTTGTCTCAGCCAAAAGGCACCCCTAGTGGATTCTTTCATGTGTTCCTATTTAATCTAACATAAAAAAAAGAATTATACAAAAGTTTAGAAAGAATGATTCAAAAGTAACAAAGTATAGTGATCTGAATATTTATATTGTTTAAAAAATAACCGAGATAAATTACCTATGAAACTAGTAACTATACGCTTGAAGTAGTTGATGAAAAAATAAGAAAATTGTCACGAATCCTGTCGAAATGTGCAAAGGCTGCACTATCATGCTATAATAATCGTAAGCTCGTTACGTTTAAACAAGCTCAATTAAAGAATTAAGCTACAAATTAAAAAGGTGTTTAGCTGAAGCTAAATGGCCTTTTCAGTTTGCTTAGTTTAATATAAATTAGTCCTGTCAATTTAGTAGGAATTATATTTTTTAAGGAGGTTGTTTAATGAATTTATCAGCATGGGATTTATTTGTGGATGTTGGTTTCATCTCACTTCTATTAGTGGCTGGTACCATTATTCGAGCAAAGGTCAGGTGGGTACAAAATTTATTTTTACCTGCGAGTATTATTGCAGGAATTTTGGGCTTAGCATTAGGGCCAAACGGTATTGGTCTCATTCCATTCACTAATCAAATTGGAACGTATCCAGGTATCTTAATTGCGGTCATCTTTGGTGCGATTCCAATTGCAACTCAAAGTGTAAAGTTTAAAGAAATAGCTGGCCGCGTAGGTAGTATGTGGTCATATTCTCAAATGATTATGCTAGCGATGTGGGGAGTCGGTTTACTATTTTCATTGCTACTATTAAATAACGTTTGGGGAGATTTAAACTTAGGGTTTGGTTTGTTATTAGCAGCAGGATTTATTGGTGGGCATGGAACAGCGGCTGCTGTGGGAGACGCATTTGCAAAGCAAGGATGGGAAGAAGGATTATCGTTAGCGATGACATCAGCAACAATTGGTGTTATTTGCTCAATTGTAGTAGGACTAGCGTTTATTAAATATTATTCAAAAAAAGGTGAAACAAATTACCTTGCAAGATTTGAAGATTTACCACGAGAACTACGCACAGGATTAATCCCTCCCGAAAAGCGCACTTCTACAAAAATGGATACGGTATCATCGATTGCTGTTGATCCACTTGTCTTACATGTAGCGTTAGTGACAATTATCGCATTGGGTGGTTATTACTTAAGTGAGTTAGGTCAAACGTTGTTGCCTTCAGTAACAATACCAGCTTTCTCCTTAGCATTTCTTGTAGGGCTAGCTATTAAAGGTATTATGAAGAAAACGAACAGCGATCAGTATATTAATGCAGACGTAATGAATCGAATTAGCGGAAGCGCAACAGACTTTTTAGTAGCGTTTGGTATCGCTTCTATTAGTTTATCAGCAGTAGCGAGCTACATCGTACCTTTTGCACTGTTGTTAGTGTTTGGCCTAGTGTTTGCATGGTTTGTATTCCGAATTCTTTCTGGTAAGTTCTTTGGTCCAATTTGGTTTGAACGAGGAATTTTTACTTGGGGTTGGATTACAGGAACAACAGCAATGGGAATTGCATTATTGCGTATCGCGGACCCAGAAAGCAAAAGTAAAACACTTGATGATTATGCATTGGCGTATATACCGATTGCGCCGGTAGAGATTCTTCTTATTACATTTGCTCCGTTAATGATCGCAACGAACCAGCATTGGTTGTTTGTACTTATTACACTTGGAGCGAGCATCGCTATTTATTTATTTGCAATGTCAAGAGGCTGGGTGAAAAACGAAAAGAAATCATCGAGTCAATCAAGAAGTATAGAAGCAAACTCAAAATAAAAACTCAGCCTTAGGCTGAGTTTTTATTTTTTTTAGGAGTCAAAAGGCCTATTCTAAGAAATTTTGTGAACGAGTGCATAAATTTAGTTCAGACGAGGTATTAATGAAGAGAAGCTACTATTTGATCTTTTTAGCTAGGACGACTATATTCACATCTACAGGAAAGGAGAAATAGTATGGCGAATTTTCGTTTTTATAGCATCTTAAATGCGATTGGTCTCGTTCTCGTGTTAATCGTAAACTATTTAGCAAACGCGTTACCGATAGGTGGGCAAAATACAGGTGAGGTGTCTGATAGTGTGCCAACGCTATTTACACCAGCGGGTTATGCATTTGCAATATGGGGGCTCATCTATACGCTTTTGGTCATCTGGGTTATTCGTCAATTTATTGCAAGAGAAGATCAAAAAGAAATTTATGCGAAAATTGGTATTTGGTTCTTTATTAGTTGTTTACTAAACAGTGCTTGGATCTTTATCTTCCAATATCGTTATTTCACTCTTGCCTTACTCGTAATTGTTCTATTCTTAGTAACGCTGATGATTATTTACTCCATTATTCAAAATTCAAGAATGACAACGTGGTTCATGAGGTTACCAATTTCTATTTATATTGGGTGGGTCTCCGTAGCAACAATTGTTAATGTCTTTGTTGTATTCCAAGCTAATGGAATTGAAACGTTATTTGGTTTAAGTGAAGAGACGTGGGCCATCATTATGCTTATAGTGGGAGGAATATTAGGTATTCTGTTTACAAGAAAAAACAGAGACATTGCATATTCACTCGTGTTTGTATGGGCTTTTATTGCAATTTCTGTTAAGCAAAGTGCATATTCAGGAATTGTAACAACAGTTTGGATTGTAGTTGTGATATTGGTCCTTAATATCCTTGTTCAACTCATTCGTAATTATCGAAAGTGAAGAAATCCTAGCGATGGCTAGGGTTTCTTTTTTTCGTTGCGCTCCTCTAATAAGGAAGAGGTAAAACCAATTAAGCAAATCAATATGCCAAAAGGGACAACAATGGGAATAAAAGATAAAATAAAGGTCATTCTGTACCCTCCTTTACACAGGATTGATTATATCTATAAGTATGTAGAGAAGAAAAAAATAGTCTAGGATGTTTAAATACGTGCATTCAAGGCTATAGGATAAGTGATAAAGTAGAAGAGGAGCGGAAAAAATGACCTATTTAGTAGCGTATACGAATAAAGAAAACATGGAATATAGTCAAATTACATGCCGAAATCAGGCGGAAGCGGAGCAAGAAGCCCTTAGGTTAGAAAAGGAGGGACATTTGCATATTGAAATTATTTCGAATCAAGAAGCATATGACGGTGACGAATCTTCTTTTCGTGAATAGTTAGAACTGAAAAATTATTGTAAGAAAATGAAATAAGCAATGTTTTTCTTGAAAAAGTGCAATAGAGAATGATTTTCTCTTCGAGATATGATAAAGTACTATTCAGATGAGTATAGAAGAGGAGAGAATTTGGTTATATGAGTAAAGCAAATCAGTGGTCTTCACGTTTAGGATTCGTATTAGCATCTGCAGGTGCTGCGATCGGTCTTGGTGCCATTTGGAAATTTCCCTATGTGACTGGGACAAGCGGTGGAGGAGCATTCTTTTTATTATTTGTACTGTTTACGCTCTTTATTGGATTGCCGCTGTTGTTAGCGGAATTCATTATTGGTAGACATACTGGAAAAGAAGCGATTAGTGCGTATAAGGCAATTGCCCCCAATACAGCTTGGGTTTGGATTGGGAGAGTAGGTGTTCTTAGCTGTCTTGTCTTGCTGTCTTTTTACAGCGTTGTAGGCGGATGGATTATGCTTTATACCATTATGAGCTTTAGTGGATTACTTACTGGGAAAGAATATGGTGCACTTTTTAATACGATTATCGCAGAGCCTTATCTCGTAATTGGAGCGCAGGCTTTATTTTTGATTATCAACGTATATGTTATATCAAGAGGAGTTCAAAAAGGGATTGAGCGTGCAAATAAATATATGATGCCTTTGTTATTTATTTGTTTTTTAATTATCGTTGTTCGTTCTTTGACCCTAGATGGCGCAACAGAAGGTATAGAGTTCTTTTTGAAGCCTGACTTTAGCGCTATTACAGGTACATCTGTCCTGTACGCATTAGGGCAGTCTTTCTTTTCTTTATGTGTGGGTTTATCTTGCATGGTTACGTATAGTTCATATTTAGGAAAAGACATAAGCTTAACAAAATCTGCTGGTTCCATCTCTATTTTAAATCTGGTTGTATCATTGCTAGCTGGACTAGCTATTTTCCCTGCCGTATTTGCATTAGGCATGGAGCCAACCGAAGGGCCAGGATTACTTTTTGTTGTATTGCCACAAGTGTTTGAGCAAGTACCATTTGGATCTGTATTTTTAGCACTATTCTTGCTGTTATTTTTATTTGCAACGTTAACGTCGTCTTTTTCACTACTCGAAATTATTGTGGCGGCTCTTACAAAAGAAAAGCAGGAAAAACGCCCGAGATCTGCAATGTTAGCAGGGGGGATTGTCTTTCTTGTAGGATTGCCTTCAGCGTTGTCATTTGGTGTTTTAAAGAATGTCACGGTGTTTGGTAGAAACATTTTTGATACAGCAGATTTCTTTGTAAGTAATTTAATGCTTCCTATAGGAAGTTTATTAATCGCTATTTTTATTACATGGAAAATGAAAAAAGAACACGTGTTTGAAGAATTTAAAGCCGGAAGCGTCAAGTCCGAAAAGCTATTTTCAACGTGGTTTATCTTAGTTAAATATGTGTTACCGTTCATTATTATTGTGGTTTTATTTAACTTAGTTAGTGCCTATTAGGCAAAAAAAAGCACTCCAGAAGGAGTGCTTTTTTTTATTTTGCAAAAACGTGGTCACCAATTGTAGTAGTAACTTCTTTTTGACGTAGCCATTGGTTATCTGTTTTTGAAGGGTTGAAGAAGAAGAGAGAACCGCTTCCTTGTCCGTGTAATGCTAACGCTTCATTTACTGCTTTTTTCGCTTCAGCATCCGCTGGCTTGTTAATTTCACCATTGCTTACAGGTTCAAACTGGCCTTTTTGGTAAATGACTTCACGAATAGAATTTGGGAATGCATCATCATCGACGCGGTTTAAGATAACAGTCGCAACTGCAACCTTTCCAGGATAAGGCTCTCCTTTTGCTTCTGCATGAATAATACGAGCTAATAGATCTTTGTCTGTACTGCTAATTGAACTTGGGATTTTTAGTGTTTCATTGATTGCAAGTCCGTCAGTTTCTTTATTGTTTTCCTCTTTTAAATCTTTGATAGAGACACCATATTCCATCCCAATTTTATAAAGGGAATCGCCGCTTTCTACGCGATGCGTTGTTTCCGCTGCGCTTGCTGAATGCCCTAATCCGAGCATAGGCACTGTTAAAGCACCAATAATAGCTAATCTTTTCCACATAGTTTTATAACCTCCGATGTGTATTGTTTTAGCGTGCACGTTCTAAAGAGTAACAGCTTACGAGGTGTCTTGTCATTAATGAAAACATACCAGTCTAGGAAGATATTAAATAAATTTAACAATAATCGTAATAAATGCCCATATCTTTAATGGATAGTAAACGTTGCGCTTTAAAAGAGTGAAATAACGAAGAAGAGTACCTATCCGTAAAGATACAATTAGTTCAAATAATTATTCTTATTTCTAAAAAGAGGATTGACTTGAAATTCAAGGTGGATTATAATGAGCGTGTAACTAGTTAACCGTTTAACTGGAGTGGGTATATGAATGGAAAAATAACGATTCGAGATGTTGCAAAGCACGCAGGAGTTTCTCCCGCAGCTGTATCTTATGTGTTAAATGGTATTAACAAAGTATCAGATGAAACAAAACAGAGAATTTTGAAAGCGGTTAAAGAACTTGAATATGAACCAAATCTAACGGCAGTAAGTTTGTCAAAGCGAAAATCAAACGTCATTGCGGTTATGTTTCCTTTAGTGAATGATTCCCTTGTTACGATGTTTAAAGATAATCACTATCAAAGTGAAATGATTAGTGGAATCGAATACGTACTTCGTAAAAATGGATATGATTTACTCATTTCAGGTGTGCAAAGTCCAAGTGAGTGCATGAAATGGATTCGCAAGCGAAACGTAGATGGCCTAGTATTTTTAGGCGTATTTCCAAATCGTTTATACGAAGAGATGAAAGCGTTATCTAAGCCTATCGTGTTAGTAGATACATACGATAAGTACGAGCGTTATTTCAATCATATTACGATGAACGATGAGGAAGGTGGCTATCAAGCTACGAAACATTTAATTGAGCTAGGTCATAGTGCAATCGGTTTCATTGCTCATCGAATGACAAATAGCCCTATCGACCATAAGCGGTTTATTGGCTACGAAAAAGCGCTCAAAGAGGCGGGGATCAAGCCGTGCAAATCACATATATTCGAAGCGTTAGATAGTTCATTTGAAAATGGATACAGGGTGGGAAAAGAGTTATTATCACGTCCACATTCTATGTCTGCATTCTTTGCTTCATCTGATACGCTAGCATTAGGAATAATGAAAGCGCTACAAGAAGAAGGTAAGCGCATACCAGAAGATTATTCAATTGTAGGATTTGATGATTTAACGTTTAGTAGTTATGCTACACCTAGCTTAACTACGGTACGTCAAGATGTATTTAATAAAGGATCGGTAGCTGCCACATCAATTATTCAAGCAATTGAAAATGAAACTACCGCACTTCAACATATTCGACTGTCGACTGAGCTCGTTCAGCGGGAGTCCACAGCTAAAAAGAAAAGGTAAGTGGCAGGTTAATCGGTTCACTAAAAACAAATGGTGTTAAAGGGGATATAAAAATGACAAAAGTAACGGTATGGAACGAAAATCGTCACGAGCAAAAAAATCCAGTTGTAAGAGAAGTTTATCCAGAAGGGATTCACGGCGCTATTGCTTCATTTTTACAAGAAGCTGGGTATACAGCAGCTACAGCTACGCTTGATGAGCCTGAGCATGGGTTAACAGATGAAGTTCTTGAAAATACTGATGTGCTTGTTTGGTGGGGGCATTTAGCTCATGAAGAAGTATCGGATGAAGTAGTCCAAAAAGTACAGCAACGCGTGTTGGATGGTATGGGACTAATCGTCTTACATTCGGGACATTTTTCAAAAATCTTTAAAGCATTAATGGGAACAAGCTGTGATCTAAAATGGCGTGAAGCAGATGAAAAAGAGCGCTTATGGGTTATCGATCCTTCTCACCCAATTGCAGAAGGGATTTCAGAATTTATTGAACTTGAGCGTGAAGAAATGTATGGAGAGCATTTTGATATTCCCGCTCCAGATGAACTTGTTTTCACAAGTTGGTTTGAAGGTGGAGAAATCTTCCGCAGCGGATGCACGTATAAGCGTGGAAACGGAAAGGTGTTTTACTTCCGACCAGGACATGAAACATATCCAACTTACCACAATAAAGATATCCAACGCGTAATTGTAAACGCTGTAAATTGGGCAAAGCCTGTTGATCGCAAACGTCCAGTATATGGAAACGCTCAACCGCTTGAAAAAATTACGGTAAAAAACTAAGGAACTAAAGGGGAGAAAAATAATGGAGAAATTAAAAGTAGCAGTTATCGGTTGTGGAAGTATTGCTCAGTATCGTCATTTGCCAGAATATAAAATGAACAAACATGTAGAGCTAGTAGCCGTTTGTGATATTAACGAAGAGCGTGCCAATAAAGTAGCAAGTGAATACGGCGTAAAGGCTTATACAAGTTATGAAGAGCTATTAGCAAGCGGAACAGTGGATGCAGTTAGCGTTTGTACACCGAACTACCTGCATGCTCCTATCTCCGTTGTAGCATTAAACAGCGGAGTACATGTTCTATGTGAAAAGCCAATGGCAACGTCAAAAGAATCTGCTGAAGCGATGATAGAAGCAGCTAAAACAAATGACAAAAAGCTAATGATTGCTCATAACCAACGTTTTGTAGCATCTCACCAAAAAGCGCGCCAATTAATTGAAAACGGTGAAGTTGGAAGAATCTATAGCTTCCGTACAGCTTTCGGACACGGCGGTCCAGAAGGGTGGAGCGTAGACGGTAAGGACAGCTGGTTCTTTAGAAAAGAAGAAGCATTTATTGGAGCGATGGGAGATTTAGGTGTTCATAAAACTGACTTGCTTCGCTACATTTTAGGGGAAGAAATTGTTGAAGTTGGTGCATTTGTTGAAACAACTGCAAAAGATTTTGGCGATGTAGATGACAATGCGGTTTGTGTATTAAAAACAGAAAGCGGTATTGTGGGTACGCTAGCAGCAAGTTGGGCGTACACAAGCAAAGAAGATAATTCAACAATCATTTATGGCGAAAAAGCAATTTTACGCCTAGAAGATGATCCAAACCATTCATTAGTAGTTCAATACGCAACTGGAGAAGTTGTGAAGTACGAGTTAGGGAAAATTCAATCAAATGATGATGGTGGTCAGAGCAACTCTCACGTTGTTGAAAAATTTGTAGATGCAATCATTAACGATACAGAAACACCGGTTTCAGGCGAAGAAGGATTTAAGTCATTAGCTGTTATTTTGGCTGCTCTTGAGTCTAGTGAAACAAAACAAATTAAGCAAGTGTAATGAGGTGATAGCTGTGAAAGTAGGAATTATTGGAGTGGGCGGTATTGCAGTAGGCCGCCACATTCCAGCATTTAAACAGCTACAGGATGAGTGTGAGATTGTGGCCGTGAGTGATATTAATGTTGAGCGCGCAACGGAAGTAGCAAATGAGCATGGTATTCCACATGTATTTATTGACTACAAAGACATGTTTGCAGAAGTCGATGCCGTTTGTATTTGTACACCGAATAAATTCCATGCTGAATATGCAATAGAAGCGTTAAAAGCTGGTATCCACGTGTTATGTGAAAAGCCAATGGCTTTATCGAAAGCAGAATGCGAGCAAATGATTCAAGAAGCAAAGAAAGCAGATAAAGTGCTAGCGATTGCTTATCATTATCGATTCATGAAGGAAGCACAAGCTGCTAAAAAAAGCATGGATGAAGTTGGGAAGCCGCTTGTTGCCCGCGTAAGAGCAATGAGGCGTCGAAAAGTACCAGGATGGGGCGTGTTCACTAATAAAGACTTGCAAGGTGGAGGAAGCTTAATCGACTACGGCTGTCACCTTCTTGACTTAGCTGTATGGCTAATGGGGAATCCAAAACATACAGAAGTAATGGGATCTACGTATAACGACTTAAGTCGGTCACCCAACCAGCTAAATCAGTGGGGGACGTTTAATCACGAAACGTTTGAAGTGGATGACCACGTTACAGCCTATATCAAGTTTGATAACGGTGCATCGTTGTTACTTGAGACATCTTGGGCAGCTAATATAGCAGACGACGAAGAGCATGTAAGCATTTCTGGTGTTAATGGAGGCATCAATGTGTTTCCGTTTGAATTATATACGTCTAAAAATGGCATGTTGTTAAACAGCCAAGCAGCTTGGATAGATGGGGAAGAAAACTATAGCTTATTGCAAGCGAATAATTTTATTAATGCTTGTAAAGGTAAAGAAGACCTTGTCGTAAAGCCGGAAGAAGCGCTTCAAACATCAGCTATCATTGATGCTATTTATAATAGTAGTAAGAACTAAAAGAGGAGGAGACTAAGTTGAAATTAGGGGTATTTACTGTATTATTTGCGGATAAATCATTTGAAGAAATGCTGGATACTGTTAAAGCTGCTGGGCTTCATGCAGTGGAAATTGGAACAGGGGGCTATCCTGGAAACAATCATTGTCCGTTGGATGAGCTTTTAGAGGATGAAGCTGCACGAAAAGCGTATAAAAATCAAATCACGGATCGTGGATTAACGATTAGTGCATTCAGCTGCCATGGAAACCCAATCTCACCAGAGGTTAATTTTGCAAAAGAATCTCATGAAACGCTATTAAAAACGATTAAACTAGCTTCGTTACTAGATGTCCCAGTTGTGAATTGTTTTTCAGGAACAGCAGGTGATCATGATGGGGCAAAATATCCAAACTGGCCGGTTACACCTTGGCCAAATGAGTATGGTGACGTTTTAAAGTGGCAGTGGGAAGAAAAATTAATTCCTTATTGGAAAGAAGTAGGCGCGTATGCACAAGAGCACAATGTGAAAATTGGTTTGGAGCTTCACGGTGGGTTTTTAGTACATACACCGTATACGTTATTAAAGCTACGTGAAGCAACATGCGACGCAATTGGTGCAAACTTAGACCCAAGTCATTTGTGGTGGCAAGGGATTGATCCTGTTGCAGCCATTAAAATTCTTGCTAAAGAAAATGCGATTCATCACTTCCATGCAAAAGATACGTATTTGGATCAAGAAAACATTAATATGTATGGATTAACAGATATGCAGCCTTATGGTGAAGTTCGCTCTCGCGCATGGACATTCCGCTCAGTAGGGTGTGGACATAGCTTAACAGAATGGTCTGATATGATGAGCGCTTTACGTACGTATGGATATGATTATGTTGTAAGCATAGAGCATGAAGACCCAATTATGTCAATTAACGAAGGGTTTAATCGTGCTGTAACAAACCTTCAAAGTATTTTAATTGAAGAGCAGCCTTCACAAATGTGGTGGGTATAAATAAAACAACGCACTTTAAAGTGCGTTGTTTTATTTGGATACATAAGGATGATCCGTAATCCAAAATCGCCAAGGGTAATCTTTTGCTTCACCAGAATTATCGATGCCAATCCTTGGTCCTGACGAAATAGATGTAGGCGTAAATCCTTTTGAGATGTAAAGAGGTGAACTAGTAATGTCATGTCCATAAGCATTCATTGTAATCGCAAGTGCTTTTGTTAACTTTCCAGGTCCGTTTGTCCAATTTTTGGGCAGAGCATGCTTTCGACGCTCTTGAATAAGATTAATCCCACTAAAAGGTTCGATTGCTCGAATTAACACAGCTTCTGGCTTATCAACTGGGCCGCTGACAATATTAACAAGGCAGTGGGTGTGCATGACATAGGTATATACATTGCCGGGAGCACCGAACATCACTTCCGTCCGCTTTGTTCGCCGGTTATTAAAGCTATGTGCAGCGCGGTCTTCAGGCCCCATATAGGCTTCTGTTTCAACGATAAATCCAGAAGTAGTACCCTCAGTTGTTTCGTGAATAAGTAAACAACCGAGCAAGGATTTCGCTAAAGATAGTGTTGGTTGTTTATAAAATGAAACATCTAGAGGCTTAAGTGATAATGTACCGTCCACAGATAATCCCCTTCCTTTATGTTAAGTTAATCTTCAGATGTTTCTACCGCAACACGTTTATATCCTAAAAATAACATAAATGATACGATGATTAATACTGTCATGCCGATGAACAAATTCTGAAATGCTGCTTCAATTGGTAAGCTTTTTTGCCAAACGATTGCTACTCCTGTTAAGGCTACGCCTGTAGCTCCACCAACGAACTGAGAAAGCTGTGAGAATCCCATTCCTGTACCAATACTATCTGAAGGTAAAACACGTGAAATTTCGTTCGCTACGCTAGACGTAAGAGACGTGAAGCCAACGCTCATAAACATATAAACAAACAGAATTGCTGTTGGAGATACCGTGCTAAAAAATGTAAATAATATAGCGGCAAGACATAAAAACAGATGACCAAATCGAATTAATACGTTGTTTCCAAATTGATCAATAATTTTACCAATAAAACGAGAAGCAACTGCTGAAAGAATAGCACCTGGGAAAATTAGCAAGCCAATTTCGGCAGAGCTTTTTTGGAAAACTTGTACCAATAATAACGGCATAATAAAAAGAGTAGCAAAATGAGTCATGTATGCTGCAAACCCAATTCCATTTAATAGTAAATAGCCTTTACTTTGAAAAAGCTTGGGCTCAATAAACGGATGGTTGTGCTTGCGGATACGAATGCTTAATAAAATAATAGCTACAATACCGACTGCTAGTAGTACCAACGAATAGGAAGTTAAAAATAGTAAAAAGCCAGTCACGCCTGCTGCTGTTAGGATACCACCTAGAATATCAAAATAAACTTTCTTTTTATCTTCAGCAGGTAATACTTTATGAAATAGTGGGATGAAAATCAAAACTAATCCTGTAACGATGAATAGAAAGTTCCAGCCCATATACTCGGTCACTGCTCCTCCAATAACAGGTCCAAGACCAAATCCAAGCGACGCAGCAGAAGAAATCATAGACATTGATTTACCACGTCTAGATTTTGGAATATAGCGCGTGATTAAAATCATTGCTAGTCCAGGTACTGCTGCTGCCCCGGCAGCTTGAAGAACGCGAGCGAATAACAACATTGTAAAGTTGTTCGAAACAAAGCCGATAATTGAAGCAATTCCAAGAAGCGTTAAGCCAGTTGTTAGTAGCTGTCTAATCGGAACGAAGTCGGATAGTCGACTATATGTAATTGTCGCAATCGCAAAAACAACAGAATAGCCAGTAATAATCCAAGCAGAGGTTGAAGATGTTAAAGCAAATTCAGTGGATACTTTAGGAAGAGCAACATTAAACATTGTAGTGTTCATTACTACAAGCATAACTGTCAAACTCCAAAAAGGAATAACAACAGATTCTTTAAATGGTTTTGGTTCTAAGATTGAATGCTCTTCATTCTCTTCATTCGTAGTAATAGTAGTGGTAGTCATCTTTATCTCCTTACAAAATAGCATATTTAAACAAGGTTTAATGATATGTCATTAATTCTCAAACTTGTCTACAGGTATATAAATATAGAATTTTATGATACGTTTGTCAATCTTTTTCGGGTTACGAAATAAAATCAGGTGCACGCACCTGATTTTATTTCGCTTTTAAAGCTTTTCTTCCTTCTCAAACGTCACTTTATGCTCTTTGGCAAGCTTTTTAATATCACTTGCATATTGACGCATTCCCTTTCTTGCTTCATCTAACATTACATTAGCTTCAACAATTAATTCAGGGTCCTGTTTCTCAAGAGCACTGACAATCTTTGCAAAAGCATTATACTGAGTATTGGCAGCTTTAATGTAATCTTCATGAAGTGCTCGTAGCTCATCTGTTTCTACTTCGATTTTTTCCAGTTCTTCAATAAATTCACGATACTGTGGAATCACGTCATCCACAAGCGTATTGTACATTGTAAAATCATCTGTGTAGTTAGCTCCAGATACGCTGTCATATGCTTCAACCGCCTGTATTTCTATTTCACTGACCTTGGGAATTTCATTGTTTGAGTAGTTTAATAAATCGTCTTGAACGGGGTCGTTTAGGCAGGCTGATAAAAGCAACAGCAGTGGAGTAAACAGCAGCAAAAGTTTTTTCTTCATTTAACTTTCACCTCCATTATTAAGTGTATGAACGTACTGCTTGACACAGTATCAATATTCTTACTGTCTCGTGTAGCGAAAGTAGAAAGAATTTTCATAAGTAATGAGGGATTTTAAAATTTAATTTCAATTTTTATAAAAACTATTGAAATTAAATTTTAAATGAGTTATTGTTTATACTGTAAACGTTAACAGAATGAATCGTTTAGGAGGAGAAGAAATGCTAGAAAATTTAACTACTGAGGCTCGTAATGAAAAAACAATGAATTTAGACGAAATGTCTATTGTAGAGTTTCTAACAACAATGAATAAAGAAGATGAAAAAGTGGCTAAAGCCGTTAATGATGAAATTCCTTCCATTGCAAAAGCTGTAGAAGCAATCATAGAAGTAAAAAAACAAGGTGGTCGTCTTATTTATATAGGTGCGGGAACTAGCGGCCGAATTGGATTATTAGATGCTGTAGAGTGTCCACCTACTTTTGGTACAAATCCTGAAGAAGTGCTAGGCTTAATGGCTGGTGGAGAGAAAGCTTTTATTAAAGCGGTTGAAGGAGCAGAGGATAGCAAAGACTTAGGTAAAGAAGATTTGCAAAACATTGGCCTGACTAACGGAGACATCGTGGTAGGAATTGCTGCAAGTGGTCGAACACCTTATGTTATTGGCGCTTTAGAGTATGCTCGTTCAATTGGAGCTCCAACTGTAGCAGTTAGTTGTAACAAAGGTTCTGACATCGGAAGAATAGCTGATATTAGCATTGAAGTTGTAGCAGGTCCTGAGGTATTAACGGGTTCTACTCGCTTGAAAGCTGGAACTGCACAAAAGCTCATTTGTAATATGTTATCAACAGCTTCTATGGTAGGGGTTGGAAAAGTTTATGGGAACTTAATGGTAGATGTACAATTAACTAATGAAAAGCTTGTGGAGCGTGCAAAACGTATCGTAATGGAGGCGACTTCATGTACGTATGAGACAGCAGAGGAATACTTGGAAAAAACAAATTCTAATTCTAAACTTGCTATTGTTATGATCTTAACAGGACTTTCATATGAAGAATCTCTACAACGTTTAGAAACGACGAAAGGGTTTGTTCGTCAAGCAATTGCTAAATAAGTAGCGAATTTATAAAGGAGATAAGAACAGCTATGAGTAAACATCATCAAATAGCTAAAGAACTACTTCAAGCTCTTGGAGGTAGTTCTAATATAGCTAACTATACACACTGTATGACAAGGCTTCGAGTTACGCCAGTTAATCGTAGTAATATTAATGAAGCTAGTATAAAACAAGTAAAAGGAGTAGTGGGGGTTGTTGATGACGATACGTATCAAATTATCTTAGGGCCAGGAGTGGTTACGAAAGTTGCTGAACAATTTGGTATCGTAATTCAAGAAGATTCCGAAGGTCTTGCATCTCAAGGAAGTTCGACTGAGAACTTAACGTCAAAAGGTGCAGATATGAAATCGGAACTGAAAAAGAAAAATAATACCCCGTTTAAAAATTTTTTAAGAAAAGTTGGAAGCATTTTCATACCTTTAATCCCGGCTTTCGTTGGTGCGGGTTTAATAGCTGGAATTGCATCAATTTTAGCAAATAGTATCACGGCAGGAGACCTTGATCAAGACACATGGCAGCAGTATGTGACGATTTTAAATGTAATAAAAAATGCAATTTTTAGCTATTTAGCTATCTACGTTGGTATCAACGCAGCAAAAGAATTTGGAGCAACGCCGGCTTTAGGAGGAGTTATTGGTGGAATAACTCTCTTAACCGGAGTCACAGAAGAGTTACCTATTATAAATATCTTTACTGATCAGCCGCTATCTGCTGGTCAAGGCGGTGTAATTGGAGTTTTAATTGCGGTATGGTTGCTTTCCTTTTTAGAAAAGTTTTTACGCCGATTTATTCCTGATGCAATAGATATCATTGTCACACCTACGATTGCACTTCTCGTTATTGGGTTGCTAACTATCTTCTTTATTATGCCGTTTGCTGGCTTAATTTCTAGTAACTTAATTGGAGGAATAGATTGGACGCTTGAACGTGGAGGCATCTTTGCAGGCTTTGTATTAGGGGTAGCATTTTTACCATTAGTAATGTTAGGTCTGCATCAAGTATTAATTCCGATTCATATTGAGATGATAAATACAGCTGGCATGACCATCTTACTGCCAATCCTTGCAATGTCTGGTGCTGGACAAGTAGGAGCAGCTTTAGCATTATGGGTTCGTTGTCGTAAAAATGAATCACTTACTACAGTTATTAAAGGCGCTCTTCCTGTTGGTATTTTAGGTATTGGTGAACCACTTATTTATGGAGTTATTCTTCCTTTGGGTCGACCATTTATTACAGCTTGTATTGGTGGAGGAATTGGCGGGGCTGTCATTGGGATGTTCGGTAATGTTGGGTCCATTGCGATTGGTCCCTCAGGTTTAGCTCTAATTCCACTAATTGCAAATAGTTTATGGTTGAAGTATATTATTGGTTTAGCTGCAGGTTATGCTGGAGGGTTCATCTGTACCTATTTATTCGGTGTACCAAAGGATGCTATGTTAGGAGATTCTAACAAAGAAAAACTTGAGAGCAATAATAAAGTTGAAGTTGCTACTGAACTTCATACAAAAGAAAATAAAACGTTAGAAAGCGAGTTCGAACTTCCTTTTGATGGCTATGTTATGCCCCTAGAGGAAGTGCCAGATGCTGTGTTCTCTTCAAAAATGATGGGAGATGGTTTCGCTATTACTCCTACTAATGAGACGCTGACCTCTCCTATTGAAGGAGAAGTAGTAAGTATTTTCCCTACAAAGCATGCCCTAGGCTTAAAAACAGATGAGGGGTTAGAAATACTAATTCACGTTGGAGTCGAAACAGTCGCTCTAAAGGGACAAGGCTTTACCTGCTTAGTAGAAGAGGGACAAAGTGTTAAACGAGGTACGCCTCTTCTTAAGTTAGATTTGGACTATATTAAAGAAAATGCCAAGTCGATTGTAACGCCAATCATTTTCACAAATTTACCTAAAGAGCAAACAGTAAAAATCAATAAGCAGGGCTTTTATAATCAAGGAACCGATAAGGTTTTCACACTATAAGATTATTAAAGTACATCGCTAGTTCATAGGTAACATTTAAAGCTTCTCTGACTTTAATAAGTTATGTCGAGATAATTATTGTGATTTAAGTGCATTTTAAGCAAACAATGAGAAGAAGCTTTACTGTTGCATCAAAACCTACTTATATAGTAGACTTTTACTATAGCTTAATAAAATGGGGAGCTTGCGGATGCAGGCTGAGAGTATGATTAGGAAACCATCATAGACCATTTGAACCTGTTGGATAATGCCAGCGTAGGGAATGTAAGTAGATTGTAAAAAGCACCTTGCGTTCATGCAGGGTGCTTTTTTTATATCGAAAGGTAGGAGGACGGAAAAATGACAAAGCAAAAAGAAATAGGCCATTTATTATCTCAGGTGAGACAAGAGAAGCCTCTAGTACATAATATGACGAACGTTGTTGTAACAAATTTTACAGCGAACGGTTTACTCGCTTTAGGTGCATCGCCCGTAATGGCTTACGCAAAAGAAGAGGTTGCAGATATGGCAAAAATTGCTGGAGCACTCGTACTTAATATGGGAACGTTAACAAGTGCTGAAGTTGAAGCGATGATAATTGCAGGAAAAGCAGCCAATGAGGCAGACGTTCCGGTTATATTTGATCCGGTGGGAGCGGGTGCAACGCCGTTTCGCACAGCTAAAGCAAGAGAATTATTGAATAAAGTAAATATATCAGTGATTCGTGGGAATGCTGCTGAAATTGCTAATGTTGTAGGAGAAAGCTGGGCGATAAAAGGTGTAGATGCAGCATCTGAAGAAGGGGATATCCTTACATTAGCTAAAACGGCTGCAAAGCAGTTGGAAACAATTGTTGTTGTAACGGGTGTACAAGATGTGGTTAGTAATGGAGACTCAGCTTATATTATCACAAATGGGCATTCAATGCTTGCAAACGTAACAGGAACAGGTTGTTTATTAACATCCGTTATTGGTGCTTTTGTTGCAGTTGAAAAGAAAAGAATAGTTGAAGCGGTTATTGAAGCATTATGTGCATATGAAGTTGCAGCTGAACTTGCAGCTGATAAAGCAGCAGGTGAAGGGCCAGGAAGTTTTCAGGCAGCTTTTTTAGATGCCTTATATCATGTTCAGCCAGAGCAAGTAAAACAAGGGGCACGAATTGAACAGCAGTAGAAGGGAGCTAACAAAAGGTGAATATTAAAGATTGTTTAAAGGTTTATTTTATTATGGGGAGTAATAATTGTAAGGAAGATCCTAGAGTTGTATTAAGGGAAGCGATTGCTGGTGGGATTACCATGTTTCAGTTTCGTGAAAAAGGAGACGGAGCTCTGCAAGGGAAAGAAAAGTATCAGCTTGCTTATGATCTTCAGCAAATCTGTAAACAGCATGAGATACCTTTTATTGTAAACGATGATGTTGATTTAGCAATTAAATTAGAGGCTGATGGTATTCATATTGGTCAAGAGGATGAAAAGGCATATATTGTGAAAGAAAAAGCTCCTCATCAACTAATTGGTGTATCAGTTCATTCGATTGAAGAACTACAGCAGGCAATTAAAGATAAAGCGGATTATGTGGGAATGGGGCCTGTCTTTCCAACCACTACAAAAACAGATACAAAAGCTGTTCAAGGCACAAACTTAATTCAGCAAGCTCGTCAAGAGAAGATTGATTTCCCCATTGTAGGAATTGGGGGTATAACAGCCGAAAATGCTCCGAAAGTCATTCAAGCTGGTGCTGACGGAGTATCTATTATTACAGCGATTAGCTTAGCAAGTTCACCTAAGAAAGCGGCAGAACAGTTGCTTCGAGCGATACAATAAAAAAATGCCTCCCACAGGAGGCATTTTCTATCTAGACTATAAGCTTATAGAAATTGGTGTATCTTTTCCTTCATTCATCAATTTGATATGAGCAGGCGTAATTTCAAGTAAAACGTAGTTAGGGTCATCAGGTCCATTAAACCACTTTGACATATGGTCATTCCAAAAGCGGTTCTTTAGCTCTTGACTATCATTAATTTTAGCAATCCCAGATACTTCTACATAATTGTCTCCGTATCCTTCGCCGCTATAGCCAAGCAAAATATGCACGTTGCCGTTTTCCTCAATTTCATCAGCTTTATGCGTAGCTATGCTTGTCGGGGTGTACAAGGTAATGTCACCATCTTTTTTGAAAAACGTCATGTAGCGAGAATTAGGCTTTTGATTCACAACGGTTGCTAATGTGCCCACTCGATTTTCATCTAGTAAGTTCGATAACTTGTCTATCATTTCTTGCTTATTCATTTGAATCAGCTCCTTAAGTTTATCGTCTTACTTAAGGTATACCACCGCTCAAAAAAACCTAAACATTGGAGTAAGAATATTAACCTTTCCACTAGTTGGGCATAATCTAGCCGATTTTAGACAGTTAAACAAGGTTAGAATTGCAATTTAACTATAAGCAATTTGTTTCTTTTTTATCAACGAATAACAAATCGTTATAAGAACAAAATAGTCTGTATATGGATTTAGCAGGGGGAATAGATACATCAAAGGAGAATTAAAAATGATAGCAAGATTATATAACTTAGCACTGTTAGTACTGCCATGGTTAACGCTATTTAAAACAGATAAACAAACCTTCAAAAGATATTTACCGGTTATTACGTTTAGTTCATTAGCCATTTCCTTACTAAGTGAGCTTGCCAAAAGTTTTAAATGGTGGAGAGTACGAAAGCCACTTGTACCTAGACTTTCTAGTGATATTTCATTTGTATTTGGAGGATTTTTCATTGCGAACTTTTGGGTGTTTAGATTAACCTACGGAAAGTTTATTCCTTATATGTTGCTGAATGCTGTATTTGACTACATGTTTGCATACCCACTTACGACACTTGGTGAAAAGCTTCGCGTATATAAAATGGGCACGCTCTCCCGTTTTAATCTTTTTCTAATGTGTATGGGAATGGCAGTAGTCAACTATCTCTATCAAATGTTTATAGATGATGCTTTAGAGCCAAAAAAGAATTCATCTAAAGAATCACTGAACCAGCACAATTGAGTTTAAAAGTATTTTCTTGATTGAGGGAAAATACAGCGGCAGTGAAAATACTTATTTTACGTGTCTAATAAGTTTATATGGCGTCGACAAAAAAGAGTAGAAAACCGTAATGATTTACTACTCTTTTGTTCGTTTTTATGTTTTTAGGCTTTACTACGAATTTTTGAATAGACAATAATATCATTATGTAAACTATAGTGAAGTAAAAAGCCCGCACTGCCGTAACCCGAAGTGTCTTAAATACCCAGATCAACTAGGTGGGTGTTCGCACAATCGGTTTTAGCGTCCCAAAAAGGGCATGCTATCCGCAACTGAATTTTGAACTCCCTTTTAACACTCAAAGGTTTAAGACAACATGAGTATACGCACAGCGCAGGTATGTAGGTATACCTTGGTAAAAGGTATACATGGTGTGTGTTAGGAATTTTACACAATCGCAATCATGTGTACAAGAGATGATTATAAAGCAATATCTGTAGAAATGCAACATAATTATTTAATGCTAAAAAATGTATTTAAAGGTGTATTGCTTTTTTCGTTATTTATCGTTAAAAGTAAAATGAGGGGCCCTAAGATAGGCAGGACACATACGAATCGGTAACGATGACCTTTAAAAAGAATATAGGTTAACCAAGTAAGGGCAAAGAAATCAATCGTCATCACGCTAACTAGTTGAGAACGCTTGAAAGCTTCTATATAGCCTGAAAATGAGCCTGTTGTAAAGCCATACAAATAAAGAACAAGAGTCATGGTCAACAAAAACAGTAAGAAAGTGCGTGAAGTTAACCATTTATTTAGAGAGCTAAACCCGCGATTCATAGTTGATTTTTCGCCCTTTAGTGCAAAGTAAGGTAAAAGTGCGAAAGCTCCTAATCCAAAGGAGAGCAGTGAAAAAGGCCAGCCTGGAAGTTTAAACGAATCGTTTGGCATAATTAGTGATGCAAATAAAAGAGGGAATAGTCCTAAACATGAAAAAATCATAACGACGAGTGGCTCCACCGTTGTGAACTGCCCAGAGATTAGCTTTATCATGATGAGGTCGTTTTTTCCTTTACTGCCGGGTGCTAATAGCCATGCATAAATAATAAGGAAAGTCCACATAGATAAATACTTCAAAATTCTCACTCCTTTTCGTTTTATCATAGCATGTAAAAAGAAAAGCACGAAAACGTAATGTTCTCATGCTTTAATGCAAGGTACCTTGAGTGGGACGAGTAAACCAGTTCCATAATTCTACTTCTCCTAAAGAAGAATAGGTGATCGACGGTTCGTTCTTTAGTTTTAGCAGTTCTTTTGTTGGTCCTGTTAAGACAATGCCATATATTCTAACACCGTTCTTTTTTACAAATTTGTATCGATTCATTAACTGAAGATCATCTGGATTCATCCATCTAATTTGTTGAACCGTCCGCTCGTTATCAGCAAGCACCTTTAGCATCTGTACGACGCGTTCTTCATCTGTAAAGGTTTCTTTTTCTTCATAATACGGTAACTCTAGCATTGATGGGAATCCAAAAGAAGAGGTTAAATCTACAAGTGGATTGCTTGTATCGCTTCCTTTTGTTTCATAACCAGTGTCTAAGGCATACCAGACGGGTGAGATGTCGCTAGAAAGTGTAGAGCTAAGTTTTTCTTCAATTTCTTCCATGGTATAGGCTTGATCAAAAGAAAGCGCAACTTCACTAACTGTGCCTTCTGGAAGTTGATCAAGTGCTCCCCATGTCTCATTTGACCAATCTTGATAGAAAGAAGGATCTTTTTCTTGTTTTACTCGCTCTGGATAAGCAAACGATAACTTCATATTATAATGATCGTTTAAAAAGTTTTTGTCGACGTTTGTAACTCGTTCAAATAGGTGGTGAAACGTATATTGTCCGACACTCTTTTGTTCATGGCCAACTTCTTTATACAGCGTGTATTCGTTTTGTAAGCGGAAAAAAGGCTTTGCTTCGGTTTTTGAGTTTTGGACGTATACGTTTGGTAAAGCAGATTCGATTGCTGCTTTATCAACGGTTCGTAAATATTCACTTTTATGAGTGAAAGAATAATAAATAACTGATAAAAAGCTGCCTCCTAACCAGAGTAAGGTAATAGCACTTAGCACAGTCAATACATTAGTAAAGCGTTGCCTCCATTTCGCTCTTATCATTGAGCGTTTTGCTTTTTCGTGATCAAACGTAGAGGAAGCAGTGACTGGCTGTATTTCTTCTTCATCAAGCAGATTTTGAAGATAATTCATACATTCATCACACTCTTCAGTATGACGTTCGAGCTCTTCTATTTCTGCATCTGTCAAAGTTCCGTCTTTGTATTTTTTCCATTGGTGCTGCATGTTTTGACAGCTCATACGTTCTCTTCCTTTCTTTTCTTTAATTGCTGACGTCCTCTATAAAGATCCATTTTCACTTTTGCTAGAGTAAAGCCAGTCATCTCAGCAATTTCTTCATATGTAAAACCGTGATAATCACGAAGTAGTACAATGTTTCTTTTGGGCTCTGGAAGAGTGGATACTTCTAAAAGCCACGTATTAATTTCGTCTTGTATAAACACTTTATCTTCAGCGCTTGGCTGTGGTGAAAAATGCCATTCCTCCAGTTCAACAGTTGGCCGCTTTTTTTCTTTTCGATACCAATCAATAAATGCGTGATAAGCAATTTTGAACAACCAAGGTTTTACTTCTTCACCGCTATATGTTTCTAAATGTAGTAATACGCGATAAAACGTTTCTTGCATAAGGTCTTCTGCAGCTTCTTTCCGCCGCGTAAGAGAGAGAAGATAGCGGAAAAGGTCGTGCATATGCTGTTCATAAATTTCTTCGAAATGATGCTTAGGTGCCATTTTCTCCCCCTTTCCTTTAACTAACGGAAATGTTCGTCAAAAGTTTCTAATTATAATATAGGAAAATATAACTGTTTTCTAAGCGTATAAAACATAAATGTTAGCATACCATATAGAAGAGAAAATGCGATGAAATTCGACAAAATTCCGTGGTAAATGTCATTTTTTTTAAAAACTAAGGTTTAATTGGTGTTCGGAATGGCAAGAAAATGGTATGATAAGACTCAGAAGGTATACATTGTCATATTGATGGCGTACATAGCATTTTAAAAATGACGCTCGTTGAAACTTCTCTCATAAAATTTTATTTAAACGTTTGAAATAAAGTAGTTTCGGGAAAAGTCACAAGATAGCTCAAACGAGTGGTGAAAATCAAGCTTTGTAGAGAAAAGATGTATATAGTTAATAAAATACAAAGGTGGGATCATCATGGATGTAGAAAATACACAAGGAACAGAAGAGCAAGCACCAAAAGTAAAAGCAGCAAAAGTCGGTGACACAATTCAGCCCAAAAAAGGTGATTTTAAAGGCTATAAAGGTATTGTCATGGTGGTTCGTGATAACTCCGTCATCGTAGATTTTGGAAAAGACGCTGAAACGGGCGAATCAATGAAAACAGTCGTTAATCACAAAAACTATAAAATTGTGAAAAAGTAGGTATCTACCTACTTTTTTTCATGACGTAAAACCTTTGAGAACCCAAGTGAAATCTTGTAGAATGAAGAAAGCAAACCGAGAGAAAGGATATGAATTATGGCAATTGAATTAACAGATTTAGCATTACCAAGTGAGGTACTTACTCGCATTCAAGAAAGAAAACAAAAATTAACAACAGAAGATGAATTTTTAATTGGAAAAGGCGGCTATACTGCAGAAGAAGCTGATATTTTAGAAGATGCTCTTATTGCTCTAGCTCTTGGAAAGAACGTCCTTTTAAAAGGCCCGACAGGCTCTGGTAAAACAAAGCTTGCAGAAACATTATCTTATTTGTTTTCACAACCAATGCACAGCATTAACTGTTCAGTGGATTTAGATGCTGAAGCGTTATTAGGTTTTAAAACAATCGCTGAGAAAAATGGAAAGCAAGGGATTGAATTTGTTTCTGGACCAGTTATCAACGCGATGAAGAAAGGGCAGCTTCTTTATATAGACGAAATTAATATGGCAAAGCCTGAGACATTACCAATTTTAAATGGTGTTCTTGACTACCGTAAAATGATTACAAATCCATTTACAGGTGAAGTTGTAAAAGGAAAAGAAACCTTTGGTGTTATAGCGGCCATTAATGAAGGCTATGTTGGAACAGTTCCATTAAACGAAGCATTAAAGAATCGATTTGTTGTTATCGATGTACCATATATTCAAGGAGAAAGCTTACGACAAGTATTAAAAACACAATCACAGCTTCAAGATGAAAAGTTAATTAACCAATTTGTACAGCTTTCAGGAGATTTAATTACGCAGGTTAGCAACGGTCATATTTCAGAAGAAGCAGCATCGATTCGTGCACTATTAGATACGTGCGATTTAGCGTTATACATGCCTCCACTGCGTGCTATTAAGAGAGGAATTATTGAAAAGTTAGAAGATGAAAGGGAAAAGGCAGCCATTCAAAACATTGCAGAAACGTTATTTGAATAAGAGGTGGCGCTATGAGATTTATTAAGTTTAACGATAAAAACGTTGATTCATTTTTATATATGGAGCTTGCGGATTTAACCAAAACATTGACAAAAAACGATGATATTGAAGTGGAGTATCGAGTTTCGTCTTACTATGATCCGCTGCAGCAAATTATCTATTTAAGTCACTTCTGGGATAATCGACCTGATAGTGATAAAGTGTATGGCCTGAAGAGCGACGTGTTTTTAAGAGCGGTTGGAAGCTATTACCACTGTGATTTCCAAGAGGTAAACGCGTATCTGAAAAAAGTGAAGCGTTCATCTGTATCAAGCCTCGCAAAGCAGTTGTTTATGCTCTTTGAAGATTTGCGTTTGGAAGATTTATGTACGAAAGAAAGACCTGGTACGAAAAAAGCTTTCGCTACACGTAGAAATGTGTACCGCAAGTATTTTGCTACTCAGATCAATGCAAACTTAACTAAAAGCGTTCATACTGATGCGCTCTTTAACGGTATCTACCTTTTATTAACAGCGGAAAACCCGTTTGAAGAAATTCCGTTTATTACAAATGAAGTTGATATGGCAATGCCGTTTATTCGAAGCCAGCTAGTAAAGGTGTATGAAGCGAAAACCACTAAAGATATTTCACGTATTTGCTTAGAGCTTGTCGATTTGTTTGATGATATTTTGGAAAAAGACATGCTTAATACGTATTTCTTTTTGGCAGAACTTGATTATGAAGAGCTGGAGACAGGCCTAACATTTGATGATTTGAAGCGTGAATCGAAACTTGCAAACGATGATATTTTGGAGCATGAACAAGATGGCGATGAAGATATTCATGAAGAGAAAATGGAAATGTGGCATCGTGAAACAAGTAAAGCAACGCAAAGTTTTTTACAATTCGATATGGATCAAGGTTCTAAAACAGATATGCTAGGTGATGGCGTCCGTGAAGGAGATGATGGCGATCAAGCGCTTGGTATTGTTCAAGGTGCCTCACAAAAAACGTCAAGAAACGATTATTCACAAATGGAAGCGATGGACCAAACGCATCCAGAAAAAGACGGAGCAGCTGACTATGAGTATGGAAAAGATAATAAGTACGCATTTCCAGTGTTCTTAGATCCAACCATTCCCACAGACGAAGAAGCTGCTTTGTATGGTGAAAATAAGCAACTTATTTCATCTTTTCAAAAAAAGCTCAAGCAAATGATTGAGAAGACGTTAGAGCACAAAAAAACGTTACCGAGAAGTGAACTTCAATTTGGTCGTTTAAATAAGAGGTTGTTAAAGTTATGGACAGACGATAACCCACGCTTATTCTATAAAAAAGACCAAGAATCTCCGCAGATTGACGCGGTTTTCTCTTTACTTGTTGATTGCTCAGCATCAATGTATGACAAAATGGATGAAACAAAGCTTGGCATTATCTTATTCCATGAAGCGCTAAAATCAGTGAGAGTTCCACATCAAATTGTTGGCTTTTGGGAAGATACGAATGATGCAACTGAAACAAGTCAGCCTAACTATTTAAAGACAGTGATGGACTTCCAATCATCACTCAAACCTAAAAGCGGTCCTGAGATTATGCAGCTGGAGCCAGAGGAAGATAACCGTGACGGATTTGCTATTCGCCACATGACAAGACGCTTGTTAAAGAGAACGGAAAAACAAAAGTTTCTTCTGGTGTTTTCTGATGGAGAGCCTGCAGCAATGGGATATGAACAAAATGGTATTGTTGATACGCATGAAGCAGTACTTGAAGCAAGAAAACATGGAATGGAAGTAATTAATGTTTTCTTGTCAAACGGGGAAATTGATGAGGGACAGCGAAAAACAATTCAAAATATGTATGGAAAATATAGCATATTAGTCCCAGACATCAAAGAATTACCGGATGTGTTATTTCCACTTTTAAAAAAGTTACTTCATAAAAGTATTTAAGAATATTGACAGAAATACAGATTATCGACTAATATAAGCTTATAAATGAAAAATGTTCTCCTAGAGGGGAGTAGCTTTTACAATAAAGTCGTCATTTCAGAGCAGTTGCTCTCGGCTTTATTGGCAACGAACGATTGTTAGCGAGACCTTTACCCATACGGTAAAGGTCTGTATTTATGTTTAAAGCCTTTACCACATTGGTAGAGGCTTTTTTCATTTAATATAGACATTAGAATTAGAGGAGAAAATAACATGGTTTTACGAAAATATATGTCCCTGTTAGGTGTGGGGGCGGCTCAGATTGATTTAATCTTATTAAAAAATCAGTATTGCAAAGACGAATGTGTAAAAGGAGAGTTTCATTTAAAAGGTGGAATTGTTGAGCAGGAAATTACGCGCATTGAATGTGACTTGATTGTAACAGATCATCACAGCAAGGAAGAAGTAGTGATTGGTTCAACCAGCCTTTTAACATCAAGAAAAATTAAAAGTGGACATCAAGAGAAGATTCCTTTTACATTTGACTTACCAGCAGAGCTCTTACCTTCTAACGATAAACGGTCATACAGGTTTAAAACAAGGTTAACTTTTAGCGAAGGAGTAGAAAGTAAAGACCAAGATCACATTACCATTACTGAATAAAAAACAACCTGGGATTTTCCCAGGTTGTTTTTTTTATTCTTCTTCCTTATCAAACCAAAGCAGTTCTTGGTCGTCAACGTCTCCGTTATAGTTAATTAACACTTCTTCCCCAGCTTTAATGTCTGTATAGGCATAAAACTCGAATACGTGTTTATCAAAATTAATTTCATAAGTAGCATTAGGGGTATAAGAGTGATTAAATAGCATCCCATAGCCTAATAAAATAGCAGAGTGATTAATCCCATATTCAAATGAATAATCTGCTAAAAGCGTTTTTTCAATGTGTTCATGCTCTTCGTTAGGATAAGCAATAACAGGTGCTTCGTGGATTAACTCACCTTTTTTAATATCTTGCGTTGCAAATACCCCTCGATTAAACTCACCATCACTTAATGTTGAGGCCTTAATTTCAATCATGTGTTCACCTATTTATTCTTTCTTCTAAATTTTAGTTCCTCTTTAAGCTTGCCAGTTAATCATGTAGAAAGCAACCATATTTTAAAAATAAATTGGGGGGCAATAGAAGAAGGGGTTAGAAAAAAAGTGTTTATACCCTTTAGATAAATAGACTTTTCTTCTAAAAAAAAGAGCGCACTCAGCGCTCTTTTTAAATGATTAAACGATTGGCTTAATCGTAAACTCATGAACATATGGACGATTAGCATACAGCGTATATTGTGGATGCGTTTTGGCTCCCCAGCTATCGTCACCACCTACACCCATTTGCTTATAGTTAATGCGAATCGACGTTTTATCACTACTAGGTAACTTGTAATGATGATCATAACTTTCAAGCTCAAACGGAGTATACGGTAATGCACTTAATTCAATCGTCGGTGTACCCTGAATAAAGAAACCAACTCCGTTTTCATTGAGAATGCTTGCTGAACGAACATCCGTTTTATTCCCGCATTCCTGTGGACGTAAATAAGGTGTTACCTGGGAGTTTACATCGCTTGTATAGGAGCCAACTTTTGCTCCTGTATTACGGTCCCAATGATTTTCATGAGGTCCTTTTCCATACCAAGAAAGCTGGTTGAATTCTTTTGGCATAGTAAAGCGTAAGCCAAATTCAGGAATTTCAGGAAGCGTACTGCCCGGAATCAGCGTTTGGCGAATAGCAACCTGTCCACTGTTATCTACAGTATATACAACTTCACAGCTTGTGTTTTCAAGCGAATGAAACCAAAAGCGTGTGGTAATAGTTATATGACTTTTCTCTTCTTGTACAGTAAACGATTCCAGTTCTCTGTTAAGGCTTGCTTCTCTCCAAACTTGGCAGCGTTCTTGAAGTTTATTACCCAAATCGTTATCCGTTACTGCTCGCCAAAAGTTAGGCTGCAATCCATCTAGCAATAATTCGGTATCCCTATATAAATAAGAAGTCATCAAGCCAGATTGTTTGTTGAATGTAAGAGTAGCAGAGTCAGCTTTAATCATAAGTTCTTGGCTTGTATTTTTTATAGAGCGTGGTGCTTTTGTCTCAACTGCACGTTGTAAAACAACTTGTGCTGGTAGAATAAACTGTTCAAAAGCTACTTCATGCCCTTTGTCAGCCCACTTAGTTTGATTTCTTAATTTCATTGATAGAGTAGCAATAAATTCATCATTAATCTGAGATTTGTTATAATCATCCAATGGTAATTGAATCTCTTTTGTTGTTTGAGGCTTTACATCTACTATAAATGAATGGTTATAAATGTCTTCGCCATTTTTTGTTACTGTAAGCGTAAACTCATAATCTTTTAAATTTGTAAATAAGTAATCATTTTGGACAGTAAAGATTTTTCGTTTAAGATCAGTAGCTTTCCATGATACAGCTTCATAGCATTTTTTAACTTCATATAACTTTGGCGTCACGTCACCATTAGCAAATAAAAGTCCGTTCCCGCTGAAATTACCATCATGTGGACTCTCGCCAAAGTCGCCACCGTATGCTAAATAAGTAATTCCGTCTGGTGTTGTTGTTTCAAGAGCTTGGTCTCGCCAATCCCAAATGAAGCCACCTTGTAAGATTGGATATTGATTAATAACATTCCAATAATCAGCTAAATTACCGCATGAGTTCCCCATTGCATGGCTATACTCACAGAGAATATAAGGCTTTTTGGGGTTCATCAGCGCATATTTTTCAATGTCAGCTGGCTTAATATACATCGTGCTTTCGATATCAGATGCATCGTAATCTCGGTGATGGAATATTCCTTCATAATGAACGAGACGCGTATCATCTTTTTGCTTGAAGAAATCATACATATGCTTGAAATTTTCCCCACCAAACGATTCGTTTCCAAGAGACCAAATCACGATAGAAGAGTGGTTTTTATCACGTTCGTACATAGAACGACAGCGATCTAAAACATTTTCTTTCCATTCAGGCTTACTTCCTGGAATTGCATCTTGTTCACCTTCTTGCAGGTAACTCCATGTCCCGTGTGTCTCCAGATTGGTCTCATCAATTACATAAAGGCCGTACTCATCGCAAAGTTCGTACCAGCCTGAAGCATTAGGGTAGTGAGAGGTACGAACTGCGTTGATATTAAACTGCTTCATTAATAAAATATCATGAAGCATCTCTTCTTTTGTAATGCCGGCTCTACCTTTCGTCGCAGAAAATTCATGGCGATTTACACCTCTAAAAACAATTGTTTCCCCGTTAATCTTCATTAATCCGTCTTTTAGTTCAAATGTGCGAAACCCAATCTTGCAGCTTTGCGCTTCAATTACGTTTCCATTTTCATCTTTCAAAGTAAGTACAAGCGTATAGAGATAAGGACTTTCTGCGCTCCATTTATTTGGTGAGGCAATGCTTGAGTCTAGCGAAACAGTCTCTTGTTCATGTACTGAAATTGATGTTTGCAGCGGCTGGTTTAGCACTTCTTTAAGCTCATCATTATAAAGCATGGCTTCAAGCGTTACATTTTCAGCACTCTGTTCGATATAGTTGGTGATATCAGCAGAAATTGCTAGTTTTCCATTCACATAATTTTCATCTAGCTGTGCGCGGACGGTAAAGTCAAAAATATGAACTGGAGGAGTAGAATAGAGATAAACGTCTCTGAAAATCCCACTCATTCTCCAAAAGTCTTGATCTTCAAGCCAACTAGCGTCACTCCAACGATACACTTCTACAGCTAATTTATTTTCACCTTCTTGAATATAAGGGGTTAAATCAAACTCAGCAGGCGTAAAGCTATCTTCACTATAACCGACTAGTTCACCGTTTACCCATACATAAAAAGCAGACTCTACTCCTTGGAAACTAAGATAGATAGGTTGGTTTTTCCAGCTTTCATCCACGGTAAAAGTACGCGTATATTGTCCTACAGGGTTATAGTTCGTTGGCGCAAAAGGCGCTTTGATATCATCATGATGTATCCAAGGATACGTTACGTTTGTATATTGTGGATAATCATACCCTTGAAGTTGCCAATGGGAAGGGACTGAAATGGAGTCCCACGTGCTATGATCAAAATCTTTGCGATAGAAATCCACAATGCGTTCATCTGGGCGCGGTACCCAATGAAACTGCCAATCTCCATTCAAAGACTGATAGTAAGAAGATGAGGTGTTAGAGTGTAAAGCTTGTTCTGACGTTTGGTAAATCGTCGTATTTGAATGAGCTGGTAAGCGGTTTAGCTGGAAAATATCAGGGTTATTATTCCACTCAGGAAATCCGTTGGCTGGTGGAGTGTAGTTGAATTTTTTAATTGTTTTTAACATGTTCATCCATCCCTTATTCATTTATAATGGTATATGAACATGATAACGCTTACCAAAAGGCGAATCAATGAGACAATTTTAAAAAAATATAACAAAATTCATATGAAGAATGATGAGTAGGAGAGGAAGTTAAGTGGATAAAGCAATTTTTCCCACGCTGACAGAGTTAGACCTTAGATTACCCTTTTATGTATCAAGTGTAGGATATTGGAAACACCAAGTGCATATTGTACGTGAACACGAGTTTCCAGACTTTCAGTGGATTCAGTGTATGAGCGGAAAAGGGAAGCTTTGTGTGAATAATCAAGCATATACAATTGAACAGAACGAAGGCTTTTTTCTAACTCCCTACGTTCCGCATGAATATTATCCTTTAAGTGAACAATGGGAAGTATGTTGGGTTTCATTTAACGGAGCACAAATCAATGAAACTCTTCGTACATTTGGCTTGCTAACCTCAACAAAAGTTAAGGTAACATATGCTGAAACTCTTTTACAAAAGCTAAAAGATATGATTTTAGCTTTTGAAGTCAAAGGGTCATCGAGTAGCTTAAAGGCTTCTGAGTTAATTTATAGCTTTTTGCTTCATTTACAGAATGATTGCCTGCTGTCTGAAAGAAAAACGAGACATGAGCATCATGCGCAGCTTCAGCCTGCCATTGACTATATTGAAGGTTCGTATGCTAGCGTTGTGACTCTAGATGCTATCGCTCACTCTTTAAACGTAACACCTCAGTATACGTGCCTTTTATTTCAACAAGCTTTTGGTTTAAGACCAATCGAATACGTTACGCGAGTGCGCATTCAAAAAGCGAAAGAGCTTTTAATTAAACATAGCCAAATGTCTGTCTCAGAGGTGGCAGCATTAGTTGGATATGAAAATGTCAGCTATTTTATTAAGCAGTTTAAGAAATATGAAAACCTGACCCCTACAGCGTTTCGCAAATTATATTTATCATCATAAATTAAAAAAGGAGTCGAGGGATGAGCTTTGTTATAATAGAAACTAAGCGGTTAATTTTAAGAAAGATGAGAGCGTCTGATGATCAAGCGCTGTTTCAAATATTTAGTGATCCAAAAGCGATGAAATTCTATCCGCATATAAAAAGCGTAGATGAAACCAAACTTTGGATTCAATCTGTTCGAAATCATGATATGTCTTACGGCTTTAGTTTGTGGACCGTTGAAAAGAAAGGTGAAAAACAAATTGTTGGACAGTGTGGCTTGTTGTTGCAAAAGGTTGATGGCGTTATAGAGGTAGAGTTAGGGTATTTATTTCTTCAAGATTTTTGGGGGAAAGGTTATGCAACTGAAGCGGCTCAAGGCTGTATTAACTATGGATTTCACAAGCTTGGATTAACGAGGATTACAGCTTTAATAGATCCTAAGCATCACGCATCGCAAAAAGTAGTGGTGAAAATAGGGATGAAAAAAGAAAAGCAGATTATAAAGTGGAATAAACCTATTGATGTTTATTCAATCCAAACAGGAGGGATGTCAGTTGACTAATATTGTAACATTAACAAATGTTTCGCTTATACGCGAAAACAAACTGTTGCTAAACGATATATCGTGGAAAATTAATCAAAGTGAGCATTGGTGTTTACTAGGGTTAAATGGATGTGGCAAAACAACGCTCTTAAATATTATAAATGGATACATATGGCCAACTAAAGGAGAAACTACCGTTTTAAATCATAAGTTTGGTGAAACCAATTTGCCAGAAATGCGCAAAGAAATTGGGTGGGTCAGTTCGTCTTTACAGCAGCGATTTCCTGAGGATGAAACAGCAATAACAATTGTTTTAAGTGGGAAGTTTGCTTCAATTGGACTATATGAGAGTGTAACTCAGGAAGATGTGGAACGTGCAAATCAATTTCTCCATCAGCTTAAGTGCAAACACCTTGCTAGTCAACCCTATCGCACTTTATCTCAAGGTGAACGTCAGAGAGTGTTAATTGCACGCGCATTGATGGCATCTCCAAAGCTTCTTATTCTAGATGAACCGTGTACAGGTTTAGATTTTTTGGCCAAAGAGCAATTATTATCGTTAATTCAACAAATTGCGATGGAACCAGATGGTCCAACTCTTATTTATGTGACGCATCATGTGGAAGAGATCTTATCTAGCTTCACTCACACCATGTTGATGAAAGAAGGAAGAGTGTTTTCAGCAGGCAAAACAGCCGATTTGTTAACGGAAAAGAAGCTTTCTGCGTTTTTTGAACAGGAAGTAGGAGTTCAAAAAATACAGGATCGTACGTGGCTATCACTAAAAGAGAAAGTTCCCTATTGAAAATATAGAATTTTCAAATAAAAAACTTCTCCAATCAATGGAGAAGTTTTTTTAAGTTTTTGCACGATAATGTGAAAGAGCTAATAAAGGAAAAAGGTCGTTATAGCTGTGGTAATTAATATAAAATTGTCCAGGAAGTCCAATGCCGGTCGGATAGTTTCGCTGCTGCATGGTTTGTTCTGAGCGATTGAGTAAAAAGGAAACACCATCTATTATTTCTTGATTAGTTTTTGGACAGACACCCAGTAGAGCATCTATAGCCCAAGCTGTTTGAGAAGGTGTACTAAACGATAATGGCATATAGCGCTTATATTTAGCACTGGAGCATGATTCTCCCCATCCGCCGTCTGAACGTTGGATGCTCTTAAGCCAGTTAATTGCTTTTACAATCTGCTTATCGTGTTTTGATACACCTACTGCTAAAAGCCCCGTAACAGCTGCCCAAGTACCATATATATAACAAACTCCCCAGCGCCCATACCAACTGCCATTCTCTTCTTGATTGTCTAATAACCACTCAACGGCTGCTTGGATTTTGGGATGATTCTTGTTCATACCTCCAAATGAACCAAGACATTCTAGTACCCGGCCCGTTAAATCAGCAGTTGCAGGATCCGTAGCCGCATCTTCTGCATTTTCAAGGGGCAGGTACGTAAACAACGTGCTATCAGTGTTTTTTTCAAAGGCAGCAAAGCCACCGTCTCGATTTTGCATCGATAACAGCCAGTTGATTCCTTTTTGCCACGAGTGGAAATAAGATGGGTCGCCTGCGGCTCGACTAGTTAATGCACGAATTGCAGCAGAAGTGTCATCTAAATCAGGGTTGATGGTGTTATTGTGTGAAAATCCCCATCCGCCTGGTTCAATACCTGGGTTATGAACACGCCAATCTCCAAAGCGAGAATGTTGTTTTTTCTGTAAATAAGAAGTCGCTTTTTTTATCATAGGGTTTTTCCAAGATAAGCCGGATTCTTGAAGCGCATAAGTTAAAAGAGCTGTATCCCATACCGTTGATGTAGAATTTTCAATATGTGTATAAGCCGAGCATTCACTAGCTAATCCACAAATCCCTTCAACGGCCCGTTGAACAATAGGAGAAGTACGCTCATATCCAAGAGCTAATAGAGCGTACACCATAAAAAATGTAGCACTAGCATAGCTGTATAATGTCCCATCATCCTCTAAGCGGTCCAGCATGTAACGTTCGGCCGCTTGATAGCCAAGTCGATGAATATAAGATGGAAGGGATGTTAAGTGCTTAACTTGCTTAAGAAATGGTGATGATTGAATATTTCGTTGCATATCTAGTTCCTCTGACCGTGTCAGCAAATGATTGAGAGAAGGGGTGTGCTTAGACGTGACTGAAAATTTTTTATTGGCAACAATCATCATTGGGATAAAATGAATGCGTGCATAAGCGCTTAAATTATAAAAGCTAAGGGGAGCGTTAGGCGGAACGACTAGAAATGAAAGTGGTAAATAAAACAACGAAGGCCAATCGTATAATCCGTTTGCTGCAAGCATCCATTTTGTCATAAAATGAGCCTTTGATAGTGCATTGGTTTCAATGAGGTATGCCTCTGTTTTTCGAAGAATGCGATCTTCGCGCGTATAGAAGCCAGAGTATAAAAGGGCTGCATAGGCTTGAAGAGTCGCAGAAGGATTTGACTTTTCATCATCGTGCAGGGTCCAAACTCCATCCTTATTTTGTTTTGAAACAATTCGCTTCGTAAGCTTTTCAACAAGCTTTTCGTCCGGGTGTTCAATGCTTCGCAAGAGCATAATTAAGAAAGAGTCCGTCATAACACCCCCTTCAAAGCAATACTGAAAGGAACCATCAGCTGATTGTCTGCTTTGAATTTTTTGTATATAATAATGGATTTCTTTTGCTATTTTCTCTTGTAGCATTAGTCATCACCTCAAATTAATATTTGTTAATTCAAAACGCTCACTCTTTAACTTTATTCCATTTGGATGTCTTGTATGAGGATTGAAAGTTGCAAATCGATGTTCATTTCCTGCAAAATAAGAGTAGATTAAATGAGGTGAAAAGGAAATGAAAGACATAAAGGTAGAGATTATTCAAGGAAGAGGCTCTTATTATAATCTTGGAGTACTACAAGGGTTACAACATAAGGGTACAAAGCTTGAAGAAAATCATTTAAAAAGAAGAAAGCGTTCAACTCGAAGTTATAAGGCGAATCAACGCCAGGCTAAAACGTATTATGATTTGTTTGCACCTGACTTGTGGAGTGAACTAGAAGGATTGCGTGAAGGGTTAGATTGGTCGCTTGAAGATGTTGTTCACGAGTATAGCGGCTATCAACAAAATTGGGATAAAACAGGATGTTCGGCTCTTATGCAAAACGGGGTGTATGTGCGCAACTATGACTATCACCCTAAAACATACGAGGGAAGATTTTTACTCTTTCAACCTGATCGAGGTTTTGCTAGCGTAGGATTTGGAACTAGAATGATTGGCCGAATGGATGGCATGAATGAAAAAGGCCTTGTAATCGGTTACCATTTTGTTAACCGTCGTAGGCAAACAGATGGCTTCATTTGCTGTACGTTAGCTCGTTTTATTTTGGAATCATGCGAAACAACAGAAGAAGCGGTAGCTGTTTTAGAGAGAGCTCCTCATAGGCACGCATTTAACTATTCACTTTATGATCGGAATGGATATGCAGCTGTTGTTGAGGCATCAGGTAGAGGAGTGCGCGTATTGAGAGGAGGGGCGATGGCTTGTACAAATCATTTTCATGAATTGATTGAAGAAAATCGCCATCATCTCGTTGAATCAACAGAGCGTTTAGAGAATATCCGTAACCATATTGACCAAGCACTATCCATAAGGGATGCATTTCAAGTTTTCAATGACCCAGTCCATGGAGTCTTTAAAGAAGACTATAAAAATTCAGCTGGAACGCTGCATACGGTGGCATATGAACCTCATACGCTGCAAGTAGCAGTTGGAATTGGCCGATCAGCTGAGCCCTTCATCTTTTCCTTTAAAGAATGGATAGAAGGTAAAGCGTTGGATAAATCATACTTAGAAGGAATTATTCATACAACAGAGCCATTTCCATTTGAAGAAATAAAGCACTGATTACCTTTTATTAAATTTTGTTAACAACTTTGTCTGACAAGTTGTCAAAACCTTTGGTAAATGATAACGTTGTTGTTAGCTAAAACTATATATAGAAAGAAAGTGATGTTTTGTACTATTCATCAAGGCCAAGAGGCGTGCATTTATTTATTCCGGGCCTACTGTTTGTACTGACAATTGTTTTATTTACAATGGTGCAAGTAGGATTTTATTTAGAATCAGCAATTATCCGAAAAATTTGGGTCATTCTAATGGCATTACTCCCAATAGCTGGACTTGTTACAGCCATTAAAGGAAAGCGTGGAAGCGTGAAGCCCTGGTTAATTATTGGAAATGTAGTGCTTGTATTAACTGTAACCGTGATGAGCGTTCAAGCTGTGTTTTCATAAGTCTCTACATAGGAAAATCGTACATGAAAATGTACGATTTTTTAGTGTTTTATTAAATTAAAATTGTTTTTGTTTCTACATAGACAGCTTCACCAGCAATTGAAACGCATAATTCACTGGAGTTTTCAATTTTTACATACACCAACCCGTCTCTCTCTATTTCCAGTCCTTGTTCGACAAGTAGATTCATACTGCTGAAAGCAGAGTTGTTAACATAGGTCGCATAGTAAGCACCCATCACGCCGGAAGCAGTCCCTGTTACCGGGTCTTCTACTATCCCTGAATAAGGAGAAGAGAAGTGGCGCCCATGCATATGTGCTGCTTTATGAATGGTTTCAAAGCAAAAAGGGTGAATAGAAGCTCTCGGAAAATCTGTTAGTATTTGAGGGAATTTCTCGGACAAAGGATGCATTTTTTGACAAGCATTTAACGATTTTAATGGCACAATTAAAGTCCAACTTCCCGTGCTTCCGTAAACAATAGGTAAATCAGAAGCAAAGTCATGGACTGTAATTCCAAGAGCGCCCGCTAATTCATCTTTTGAACCTTTAAAAGGTTGAAAAATAGGCTTTGCTTGATTCATTGTAATGAGCACCTGGTCGTTATCTTCTATCTTGATTGGTAAAATGCCAGCTTTGGTTTCAATCGTCAGTTCTCTTTTTGAGAGCATGTTATTCGTATACAGTGCGTAAATAGACGCAATGGTGGCATGTCCACATAAATCAACTTCCTGTCCAGGAGTAAAGTAGCGAATATGTAAGTCTGCGGATGAAGATGGTAAAATAAAAGCTGTTTCACTAAACTTTGCTTTTGTTGCAACGAGCTGCATCTCATGATCAGTTAAGGAATCGGCATGAAAAACAACTCCTGCAGGGTTTCCTTTATGTGGTTTTCGACTAAACGCATCATATTGATTAACTTTAATTTGTTTCATATAGTCACCTTCCTTTCTCTAGCATATCACAATTTTATAGATCTTGAAGGTAGCAGATAAAGAAGTAGTTCAAATTTTGCGCTATACAAAAACTGGATTTCAAATAGATCTTTTGTGGTACCATATGAATGATAAATAGAGTATGAAAAGGGGCATGAAAACATAAAAAATGTAGCAGTTGCTTTTAGCGTAAGTGCCGTTTTTATGCTGACGAGCTGTGCAGCATCATCAAGTGAGTCAGTTGAAAAAGGTAATAAGCAACAAACGGTAGGTGTTGAAGTAAAGGAAGAGAAAGCAGGGCAACAGAGCCTAAAAGCGCATTGCAAGATCTTAGAGAGATTCCTAGAGAGAGGGGGGACATAAAGAAGTAGTTATGAAGAGGAAGCGGTAGAAAAAGAACTATTAAAAGCTGATCAGCAGTTAACAGGTATTGAAGTTTACGATTTGGTTGTTCCTTTATTAGCCGCTAATATAAAAGAAGATGCCATTAAGCTTGAAGAGTTAGATTCGGTTGTTCGAATTGAAGAGAGTGACATGCCAACTCAGCAGGTGAACATACCTGATGCCGAAGAGCTAAACGTTGCATGTTTAATTGATGCAAGCAAAAGTATGAATAGAAGCGTAATCGGCGGCCAAAAAATGGAGCTGGGCAAACAAGTGGTACGTGACTATGTAAATAGCTTGCTAACAGGAGCAAACATATCTCTTCGGGTATATGGGCACAAAGGATCAAAACAAGAGAGTGATAAATTTGCTTCTTGTCAAAGCAATGAAGTAGTCTATAGTTCAAGCACATACAATCAGGATAAGTTTGAAAAAGCACTAGCTTCTTTTGAAGCAACAGGCTGGACACCTTTTGCTTCAGCCATTTAAGTTTAAAAATAAAAAAGAAGCCGAAAATTATCGTGATCTTATTAAGGAGCGTTATCAGACGGTTAAAGATTTTTACCAAAACGAGTATGAGCGAAAAAATCAGATTCGTAAGCAAACAAAAGAAGCAATCGATAAGCGAATTAAAGAACAAAGTGGTAGAGAACCACCTTTATCACTTAATGACTAATAGAGAATAAAGGAATGTTATAAATGAGTACATATATCGTCATCGGAGCAGGGATATTAGGAGCATCAACTGCTTATCATTTAGCCAAATCAGGAGCAGATGTAACGATTGTAGACAAAAAGCATGATGGACAAGCAACAGATGCAGCTGCAGGAATTGTATGCCCATGGCTTTCGCAGCGCCGTAATAAAGCCTGGTACCGCTTAGCTAAGTCCGGAGCAAAATATTATCAAGACTTAATTGCAAGCTTAGAAGCAGATGGAGAAACAAGTACAGGTTACCAAAAGGTTGGAGCCATCGGTATTCATACAGATGAAAATAAAGTTGATAAAATGCAAGAGCGTGCTTACAAGCGGCGTGAAGATGCGCCTGAAATTGGTGATATCAAGCGCTTGTTAGAAGATAAAACTCAACGGGAGTTTCCCTTTTTAAAAAATGGCTTTCAATCTGTTCACATTAGCGGAGCTGCTCGCGTTAATGGCAGAGCATTGTGTGAAGCTCTGCTTGCAGGGGCCAAAAAACATGGAGCAAAACTCATTCATGATAAAGCCGAACTCTTATATAAAGGGAAAAAAATAAAAGGAGTTCTTACAAGTTCAGCTACTATTGAAGCAGATTATGTTATTGTTACGGCAGGAGCGTGGGCAAGAGAGCTATTTGAACCAATTGGGATTGATTTGCAGATTACGTATCAAAAAGCCCAAATTATGCATTTGCAGCTTGATGAAGAAGAAACAGATTCTTTACCTGTTGTCATGCCTCCCAATGATCAATATATACTTGCTTTTGAACAAGGTAAGATTGTAATTGGAGCAACACATGAAAATGACACAGGCTTTGATTACCGGGTAACAGCTAGTGGGATTTATGAAGTGCTGCATAAAGCTTTAGAGATAGCACCTGGATTAGCCGATGGGGCAATAGATGAAATCCGTGTAGGCTTTAGGCCGTTTACGCCAGGGTTCTTACCGATTATCGGACCTGTTCCGTCACATTCCAACGTCTTTTTAGCAAATGGGCTTGGAGCATCTGGCTTAACGGTAGGGCCTTATTTAGGCTCACAGCTTGCTAAACTTGCGCTTGGAGAAGAAATTGAACTGCCTCTTGATGAGTATTCCGTAGCAAGTGCAATTCAACTAAACCAATAAGAACTGAAAGCAAAAGCTAAGATAAACGGCTTTTGCTTTCAGTTTATTTAATCAATATATGTTCTAACTAATTATTAAGAGTGTGCACTAGTCGACTAAGTTTAATATAGTGACAAAAAATCTTAAGAAATCTTAAGATTTTCATCCATAAAATCTTCATTTTTATCTTTTATCCTAAAAAATAAGAAAAGATAATGGAGTGATGAAGAATGGGTGAATTATTTATTTCTCAATATGCGAAAAAACCAAGAACAGTAGGAGCAATTTTACCAAGTTCTCGTTATTTAGCTGCCAAAATGGTAGGTGAGATTAATTTTGAAACGGCTAATGTAATTGTTGAATACGGACCCGGTACAGGGGTTTTCACAAAGGAGCTGTTAAAAAGAAGAAAGCAGGGGACAGTTCTTTTGCTAATTGAAATTAATGAAGAATTTTATCAATATCTGCTTGAAGAATATAGTGAAGAGAAAAACGTTCATATTATTCATGGATCCGCTGAGCATATCAAGCAATATTTGGAGGGTTATGGTATAAAATGTGTTGACTACATTGTGTCCGGATTACCATTTTCTTCATTGCCAAAAAACCTTTCAATTTCTATTTTAAAGGAAGCTACGTCTATTTTAAGAAAAGAAGGTATGTTTATTACATTTCAGTATACAAAAATGAAAAAAATGTTTATTGAACAGTTCTTTTCCTCAATGAAAATTCAAAGAGAATTTTTAAATCTTCCACCAGCGTATATATTTCATTGCCAAAAATAGAAAGGAAAGAATAGACATGAGTAAAGCTATAATGGTTGTTGATGATGATGAAAAGATTAGAAATTTAATTGGAATTTACTTAGAGAACGAGGGTTTTAACGTCTGGAAATGCCAAAGCGGGTTAGAGGCTTTGGAACTTCTGAACAATCAATCATTTGATTTGTTAATCTTAGATGTGATGATGCCAGAAATGGATGGAATTGAAATGTGTATTGAAGTTCGAAAGAGAGCTCATATTCCAATCCTTATGCTTTCAGCAAAGTCTGAAGACCTGGATAAAATACAAGGTTTAACTGCAGGAGCAGACGATTATTTAACAAAGCCTTTTAACCCACTCGAGTTACTAGCAAGAGTGAAGTCTCAGCTTAGACGATATACAAAGTACAACGCACAACCTAAATCTCAAAGTGAAATTGAGATTGAAGACTTAACGATAAATACAGAAACAAGGAGTGTGAAAGTAAACGGTCGAGAAGTTCATTTAACACCAAAAGAGTTTGATATCCTTGAGTTATTAGTACGAAACAAAGGAATTGTATTGAGTGTAGATAAGATATATGAAGAGGTATGGAAAGATCCTTTCTTAAAATCAGATAACAATGTAATGGTTCATATTACAAAGCTTCGTGACAAAATTGAGCCAAATCCCAAAAGGCCGATTTATGTGAAAACGGTTTGGGGAGTTGGCTACAAAGTATGAAATGGAAAAAGGTGATTTTTAGAAAAATTAGCTTACAACTATTACTGGCGATTTTTGTTAGTTATGTTCTTGCTTTTTTCATATTGGGATTGTTTTCAAAATATGTAGTACAACCTTATCTTTTACATACGTATGAGATTAACCCAACCCTTTATAACATAATCCTATTTTTAATTCTCCTTACTACGGTAGGAGTTTTTATCGTTAGCTTTTTGCTCTTTGTTAGGAAAAAAGTTCTGTATTTAAAAAAGATTTCAAATGAAATTACAAATATTGCAAACGGTGATTTAGAGGTAGAAATAGAAGTTAGAGGTCATGATGAACTAGCAAACCTTACCCAAAATATTAACAAAATGTCTGCGGAGTTAAAGGCGAAGTTTGAGCATGAGCGGTTAATTGAACAAAGTAAAAATGAACTAATTTCAAGTGTTTCTCATGATTTACGTACTCCATTGACTTCTATTATTGGCTATCTAGATTTATTAAAGCAAAATCATCACCTTAATAAAGAAGAGTTTCTAGAATACGTAGATATCATTGATGCCAAAACACAAAATTTAAACTATTTGATCAATGATCTTTTCGAGTATACAAAATTAACAAGCCCTAATTTAGCTCTTACTTATTCAAACATAGACATCAGTTTGTTGTTACAGCAGTTAACGAGTGAGTATCATGCCATATTAAAAAGCGAAGGGATTTCAGTGAATTTAGAAATAATGAACAAGGATATGACGTTATGTGTAGATGTTGACAAAATTGTAAGAGTATTTACAAACTTATTGGATAACGTGAGAAAATATGCAGTAAAACCGTCTGATGTATTTATTGTTCTAAAGAGAAACGAAACGGATGTTTTATTTTCTATTCATAACCAGGTTCAGTCAAATCAAAGAGTTGATACAAATCAAATGTTTGATCAATTCTATCGTGCAAATAAATCGAGAACAAACGATGGAAGTGCGGGGTTAGGTCTCTCTATTTCAAAGCGTATTGTAGAATTACATAATGGAGAAGTATGGGCTGAGCATGATGGGGAATGGATTGCCGTTTACGTACAGCTCCCTCTTTAATAAAAAGATGTGTTCCACATAGCACGCAGAACACATCTTTTTATTTAATCAATAGACGATGGTACAAGCTTTTCTTTTTGAATGCTAGGTACACTTTTTGGTTCATAACGAAGGTCATTCGTTGAAAAGAGCATAATACTTACTGTGCTCCCTTTTGCATACGCTCGAATAAGTAACGGCTGGTCATAGTTGTTTCGAAAATTAAAATCCGGTCCGTACCAGCTTACCGTAGCATCTCTTCCAGGTGGAACATAGTGAACGGTTTTACTATGTGAAAATCGCTGAGTCACTTCTAATCCTGCTCGATCAACAGCATTAAATAAAGTTGAAGAAACCTGGCAAATTCCACCACCAATACCTTCCGAAAATTCACCTCTAATAATAATCTTAGCAGGAAGATATCCCTTTTCTTTTGTACGTTGTCCCACAGTACGATTAAACGAGAATGTCTCCCCAGGGAAAATAACTTGATTATTAATAGCTTCTGTAGCTAAAGAAATGTTGTGTGAGCGGTTTTTATTATGCGTATTAAAATAAGTATAATAATGACTAATTTGCTTGGAGCGAACGGAAGCTAACAGCTCGCTGTCAACTTTAGGATAAATAGCCATCTTTGGAATCTGAACAGATGTTTGTGAACGATTGTAAAACGTTCTGTAGAACTCTTCTTTAAACAGTACGCTATTGAGCTGTGATCCAGGCTGTTCAGGAATAATGTTGCCCGCACGATCAAGCTTTGCATTAATAGGTGGTTTATAGGCAATAGGCTGAATTTTTTTCAGTAGCATGTCGTATTTATCATCATCAATAAGTGGAATACCTGGAATATCATTTTCAATATCCGCACGGTTAATAGTTGTAATTGGTTTATTGTCTTCGGTTAATAACAAATGGTCTGATAACGAAGTTGGATGAGCAACCAACATAAGACCTAACATCCAAGTTAGTTTCATACGCATTTCCCTCCCAATGTTAGTATGGATAAGCTCCCGAATTTCATGTAACCGAATAAAGCTTACTTTTTAGCTATTAAGTGCCAATTATAAAATACATGAACCGTCGTATATTAATAAAGCTAAAATGTATATGAAAGAGGTTTATGTATGAATAAATATTTCATTATTTTATTGTTTATAGGTCTTATCACGCCAAATCATGCGGATGCAAAAATCAAAAACCACCCTTTAACATATTATGGAACAGTACAAAAAGGTAAAATTATACCATGGAAAGAAGCTCAATATTTACTTCCTAAAGGTAAGAAATTTACGATAATTGATATGGATACTGGTTTATCTTTTAACGTGCAGCGACGAGCCGGAAACAAGCATGCAGATGTACAACCCTTAACAAGAACGGATACTGCTGTTATGAAATACATTTATGACAACCAGTGGAGTTGGGATAGAAAAGCAGTTTTGATCCCTATAAAGGGAGAGCTTATAGCTGCATCAATGAATGGTATGCCACATGGAGCCGGAGCGCTAGATAACGGATTTCCAGGCCATTTTTGCATTCATTTTTTAAACAGCACTACACATAAACGAAATCATACAGATCCAGATCATCAAATGATGGTATTAAAAGCCGGAGATAATCTTGAGAAATTTGTTTCTACAGCTACACCAGAACAGCTCATTCAGCTTTTCTTAGTCGGAGTAAAACAGCAGGATGAAACTTTGTTGAAAGCAGCAGTAGGTGAGAAGCAATTGCAGAAAATCTATTCAAAAGTCAAGAAAATTGAAGCTTTAAACTACAAAAAAGAAGAAATTGAAGAAAAAATAGAAAACAGTCCCCTTGTTGTAAAGGGAAAGGTGAAGATTTTAACCATTGCAGTTGAGAAAGGAAAGGGGCAAACTAGTTTATCAATGGAATTTGACTTAGAGAGGTCTGCGGTCAATGACCTTTGGGAAATTAAACAAGTAAATTTTAAGTAGGTCAGGAGAGGCTAGCACATAAATATTTCAATTAATAAAACAGTTAAATTGTACCTTAAAATGCTATACTTTTGATTGTATGTATTTTATACTGAAGTAAGTCAAATGGCTTATTTTAGGAGAGCTAGAAAGAGATTTTATAGTGTTGAAAGCTGAATCATCGGGTAGTATATCTTTGTGGATATTCTATTTGGGTTTATTGCTGGACTTTTTATCTATAAAAGATTGGAGATTTTGCTGCTAGGATTCTTTACTGACTTCTTAGTGGGTGGCTGTATTGTTTTATTTCGATGGTGGAAAGAAAGCGTCTGAGAATAAAAAGTAATTGTACACTCATTTAATTAATGAGGTTTTACAATTAACGTTTTGGTCATAAGTAAAATTAGAAAAAATATGTTATAATGCTTCTAATAGTAACAGTTAAGGGTGATGATAATTGGAAATTGGTCAGCGTATCAGAGAACTAAGAGGAAAAAAAGGAATGTCTTTAACGGAGCTTGCTACGCGGGCAGGAGTAGCTAAATCCTATATTTCATCGGTAGAACGAGGAATTCAGCTTAATCCATCAATTCAGTTTTTAACAAAAGTATCAACCGTATTACATGTTAGCGTCGAATCGCTTATTAATGATAGCAGTAATAAGCAAGAACCACAGTTAGACCCGGAGTGGATGGAACTAGCAAAAGAAGCGGCGCAGTCGGGTGTTAGCAAAGAACAGTTTAAGCAGTTTTTGGAGTTTCAAAAATGGCAACAAATAAAACAATGATATAATTTAGCAACTGCAGTAGCTGTTATAATATTTTCTTAACATTCAGATCCTCTATACTTCTGCAAATATTTTTCCTTGATAAATAATTCATTTCTAGATATATCATACGTATTCTTCAGTCTTAATTTTGTTCATATTGTTATTAAACGAAACAGGTATCAATTATTATAACAAAATGTAATAATTGATACCTGTTTTATAAAAGGTACATAAGGGCGCTTTTGCTTTTTAGCTTTATCTATGTAAAGATTTAATTAGTTTATAATAAACAGAGCGATTGACAATTAAAAATAAAAGTGTTAGTTTTTAATTATGTTCTTTATAAAGAACATTTGTTATTTCTGTTGCTTTCTATATTTAGTATTCACTATAAAGATGTGAAGCACAAAATTATAGGAACTTCTAAATAATTTCCTGTGCATATTGTAATGAGCGCTATATCCTATAAAGAAACTAAAAAAATAACTTGTTTCGTTCTTTATAAAGAACGAAATGTTGGTATTTAAATGTTCTAGTTTGATTTCGCTGCTATCAGTGCAAAGGTATTTCATCATAGCGGTGTCAATCTGTCTATCCGTTTAAGCATTAAAAATAAAATTTACCTACTGATAGATCTTCTGCTATAAATGACTAGAAACCAGAGTTAAGGAATATAATTGAATAAATAATAAAAAGTATGAGGGATACAAATGATAGGAGAAAAGATTTATAGAATTCGTAAATCTCGAGGGCTTACGCTTTCTGAGCTTGCTGAAAGAGCAAATGTATCGAAATCATATCTAAGCAATATCGAAAGAAATGTAAATCAAAATCCATCTATACAAGTTGTAGAAAAGTTAGCCGCGGTACTCGGAGTTGAATTCACAATACTAGTAGAGGCAAACTCTGAAATAGGCGAGCTTTTAGAACCGGAATGGGTAGATTTTATTAATGATTTAAAAGAAATGGGAGTAAAAAAAGAGCAGCTGAGTGAGTACAGGGAGATATTGAAATTTATCAAATGGCAAAAAGAAGAACAAGGTAATGATAAATAAAATATGATTAGTGTAGAATCAAAGAGCTTAAAGCACCTTTCCGATTGTATATATGCATATAATTCTAATAAATTAAATGAAGGTACCAACTTGTTATAGCAATAAAGAAGAGCAACTTTTTGTATAAAGTTATTTAATAGTTATATTTTTCTAAAAATGTTCTTTAAAAAGAACGAAGAATGTTTTATAATGAAAAAGAACTAGTAATCATGCTAAAGAACTAGTTAAAAAGAAATCTTTGCATGGTTTCGTTCTCAATAAAGAACAAAGAGGAGAGAAGAAGGTGCAAAATAACGTACATGAAGCGCCCAAAGTACTAAATCATCAAGCTATTCAGTTTGAAACGGCTCAAAGCTGGAATCCGGGCAAGGGAAACCGAGATCATCCTGGAACAGGAAACGATGGAATAAACTTTCCACCAGGCAACCCTAATCCACCAGGTGGTGCAGGCACGCCAGGAAAAGGTAATGGGAAGAAGTAAGAAGCTTCCTGTTAAAGTAAGGCTAGTAGTCAATGGTTTCCATTGACTGCTGTTTTAAAAGTTATGGATTGAGGAGATAAAAAAATGAAAATCATGCATACACGAATTGCTGATCATAACATTGATATATATACGGACTCCAAACGTGCTTGGGCATTTCTTAGTCAATATTTTTTCTGTTTCGAACGTAGAGAGAAAGATAGCGACCATCTTCAAATAGAAATAGAGATGGGTTATGGCGTATCTTTTACTGATTACAGTGTTGAAACAAAAGACGAGCTTGATGTCATTACTTTTAAAAGAGCAGATTATAAAATTGAAGTAGATCATGGGTATAAAAAAGCGAAAATAATGGCGTATGATGAATTAGCTTTAAAGCATGCCACAATGAATCTATACAGCGCTTTTATCGTTCACCACAACTGGGGAATTTTACTTCATTCATCCTGTGCTGTAGACAATGAGCAAGCACATATTTTTACAGGCCACTCTGGGGCTGGAAAATCAACAGCAGCACAATTGTCACAGCCTAGATTGTTATTATCTGATGAAGCGACAATAGTAAAAGTTCAAACAGGTAGCGTTATGATATATAATTCACCGTTCCGCAGTGAACTTCACGCAAAAGAGGTTGAACAACCCATTCCGCTTGCGAGTATTCAACTACTATATCAAGCACCTAGAAATGTAAGAATTCAACAAAGAAAATCCGTTGCTCTAGTGGAGTTAATTGATAAGGTTTTTTACTGGTCATATAGAAAAGAGCAGGTTTCTCAACTTATGAAGTTGTTAAAGCAAGTAGCAGATGAAGTACCAGTGTATCATCTGCATTTTCAAAAAAACAATACGTTTTGGGAGTTGATTTCGTAATGAGTTGTTATATCAGAAAAGAAAATTATGAGATTGTGGAAATAGATCAAGAGTGGGTTATTTTAAACACAGATGCTTATACTGTAACAACTATTAATGAACTGGGTAAATATTGTTGGACGTTACTAAATACCCCACAAAGCAGCAGTAGCTTATATCAAGCTATTATAAATAAATATGAAACGAGTATAAATGCGTTAGAAAGTGACATAGAGTCTTTTTTACTAGAGTTAACGAGTTGTAACTTAATTGAGCATGCAAACTAAAACAGGTCAAAGTTATTTGGTGAAAAAGATTATGGAACAACAAGGGTGGATCAATATTCCCGCAATTGGAATGAGTATGTACCCAAACATTAAAGAAGGAGATTCTTGTCGATTTGTAACGTGCAATCTATCCTATTTATCAAAGGGTGATATTGTTTTATTTGAATCTCAAGAAGGAAAGCTTGTGGCACACCGGTTTATTTCTAGGAAACAAGACGACAAAGGAAGCTTTTACTTATTTAAAGGTGATACGAACTTACGTCTAGATGATGTTATTCGCCCAAGTTCAATTATTGGAAAGTTAGAAACAATTAAAAAAGGTAATCGGATAATCGAGTCTACAAGCTTCTTAAATAAACTATGGGGAAGACTAGTAGTTTCATTGCCATTTCTATCGAGATTGTTAAATATATATATTCATCGCGTTCTTGGGAAGTGAATATAGAGGTGTAAGAACATGAATGTTAAACGATTCATTGAAGGGTTAAACATTGAGCAGTACTTATCAATTAAAGATATGAAGCGCATTTTTGTATGGGTAGCCCCGTATGTTAAGCGATATAAGATAGCTTATATTGGACTGTTTGTCTTACTATTTGTAGACATAGCTGTAACCTTGGGGTTTGCCTGGTTCTTTGGAAATATAACAGATGCAGCTGTCCACAGCGATTTTGAAAAATTAAAGTGGTTTGTTTTGGTAGGAATAGGATTGTCTTTTATTAGTATCGTAACTAATTTTATTGATACATACTTAGAAGCAATTGCTATAAATGCAGTAAAAAGAGACGTGAACTTGGATTTATATAAGCGTCTCTTACTTTTAAGTGAAAAAAATATATCTAATAAGCATTCGGGAGAGCTTGTTTCACACTTTACAAACGATATTCATAAAATTGAAGGAGTCATCGGCCGGGGATTAATTAACTTAATTCGCTTTCCAGTTATATCAATTGCCGCGTTAATTTATCTAACTAATATTAGTTGGAAACTTTCATTATTTAGTCTATCAGTAGCCCCGGTTGCAATGCTAGGAGGAGCAGTTTTTGGTATCCTTCTACGAAACAACAGTCGAATTGTCAATGAGTTGATTAGTCAGATTATCAGAAAGTTGAATGATACATTTCAAGGTCTTACAATCATTCGGTCTTTTACATTGGAAAACGTCTTCTTTCAAAGCTATGGAAATAAAATTAAGGATCTTTATAACCTAGAGCTTAAAGAAACGAAGATTAAAGGCTGGTTTTATGCGGGAGGACAAGCGGTTGGTTCAACCGCATTTTTAATTAGTCTAGTAGTTGGAGCTTATTTTGTAACAAGTGATGTCATTACAATAGGTGCATTATTAACTTTTGTCAATTTAATTAATCACCTGATTTCACCACTTACAGGGTTAGCTGGTCAGTGGGCAGGCTATCAGCGTGCAATATCTGCTTTAGAACGAATTGTAGATGTATTTGAACAGCCAATAACATCAAAAGCTTTACCTACTCAGCAATCGGCTAAATATCCAGTTCATCATAGTGAAATTGAATTTCGAAATGTTTCATTCAAATATAATGAGGGTGAAGACCTTTTTAGTAATCTAAACTTGAAAGTACCAGCTGGAAAAGTGACTGCAATTGTTGGGCCAAGTGGTGGTGGCAAGTCTACATTATTTAAATTATTACAGCGTTTTTATGAACCTGATTTAGGTTGTGTATTAATTGATAGTAATCCTCTTCAAAACTTAAGTATTGAAGAAGTGAGAAACTCAATTTCCTATGTGCCGCAAGAAACATTTTTATTCAGTGACACTGTAAGAGAAAATTTAAAAATGGCAAAACCTTGCTTGACGGATGATGAGATGTATCAAGCTTCACGTCATGCTAATATCCATCAAGATATTGAAGCTTTAGCTAATGGATATGACACTGAAGTGGGAGAGCGAGGGTCTAAATTGTCAGGTGGGCAAAGACAACGTGTTGCTATTGCAAGAGCGCTTTTAAAAGATGCACCTATTCTGCTGTTAGATGAAGCAACATCTGCTTTAGATAATGAAGCGGAGCATCTTATTAAGGAATCTTTAAGTCAACTTATGAAGAATCGAACAACATTAATTATTGCTCATCGATTGTCGACCATACAGCACGCTGATTTTATTGTAGTAATGGATCAAGGAAAGATTGTACAAGTAGGTGCTCATACCGAGCTAATAAAGGAACAGGGGTTATATCGAGAGCTTCATGATAAACAATTTTTTAAAGAAGAACCTTCTCAACAACCTATCACATGTTGAGAGGAGAGAAAGGAGAGTTCAATGATTCATACATTTATACAACAAATTTACATGGACCACCCTCTTGCATATCAAAAACATGACTATCAAAAGTTACTAAATGAAATTGAGAAAGACGCCGTGTCTTCTCAAGTTTATTGCTTGCTAAAAAAATATGGAAAACTAGAAGAAATACCTTTAGATATGCGTAACAGACTTGAACAAGTTTATAAAAAAATAGTGTTTCAAAACTTAATTATTAAGAAAGAAAAAGATGATGTCTTAAAGGCACTTACAGAGTTTGGTATAGCAGTCATTGTACTTAAAGGTACTTCTTTTGCAGAACGGTACTATGGGCATATAGGTGCAAGACCAACCTCTGATATTGACGTATTAATTAAGCCAGATAATCTAGCCAAAGCAAAAGAAATCGTGATTTCTATGGGATTTAATGTTGAGAATGAGCCAATTGAAGGGCATTTTCATGTTACTTTTAGCAAATATATGCCAGGCTCTATCGTACCATTGATGGTGGAACTTCACTGGAACATTTTAAGAAGTAACACGTCTGTATTAAACATTGAAGAATTTTGGGCGGCCTCCACCCCTGAAAAAAACAATCCATATATTAGAAACTTAGACCCTCAGCATGAGTTTTATATGATTTGCTTGCATGGATGGCGACATAACTTAGACGCAGCAAAGTATTTTTTAGATATCATTCAAATGTGTGAGATTTTAAAAGGTAAAATTGATATTCCAAAAATGCTAACAGACTCCAAGCAGCATCACACAAGAAAACGTTTAGAAAAAACGCTATCTATTGTTCATCAAACATATCCTGAGTTAGAACATTTAAGTTTTTACTCGGCTATTAATCACGAAAAATACAAGCTCGACTATTATGTCCATCGTCATACTAAAGTTTCATTGATAAGATATATTGATCGTATATCACATCGTTTTTTTAACTATGATTTAATTACGTATAGCTTTAAAGAAATAAAAAAGTGGTGCATTCAAAGGTATAATAACAGCAGATAAAGTAGAGGTAGCAAAAATAAACCACTTTTTACTGCTTTTGAAGGTTTCTGCTCTTTTCTTAGGTCTATCCATTCACTTTTATCAAAAAAATTCCATAAATATCATTCTATCTCATCAAAGTGAATCTGTGGAATTTATGATACAGTAAATGTAGCTATTTTCTGAAAGTGTTGTTTCAGAAAGGGTAAGATGAGTGGATGGAGGTAGACAATGAAACCATTTAAAAAACTAATTGAAGAATTAGGAAATAAAGTCGATGTCTTGACAAGTAAGCAGTCGAGCATTTATTTTGAAAAATTAGTGGGACAATTTCCCTTTACAAAAACCAATACCATTGATTGGAAACGCGTGCTAATCAAAGAAAGATGTGAACAGGTTCAGCAGGTTATTCAATGGCTACAAACGATGAAAATTTATGATGAACACGTTATTCTATTTTCAAAAGATTATCAAATTCCAGCTGTCCGAGTAAATTTAAAAGAAGCATTACCGGTCGTGACAAAGCTTCAAGACTGTCATTTGTTTATTTATTGCCCAACAATTGAGTATGTGATTGAGTGGGTGAAAGAGAAGTGTTTTACTATCGGACTAGCTGCAAGGTAGCACATAAAAAGCATCGTCGTTCTATACGACGGTGCTTTTTTCTTTGCAAGCATAAATTTACTACTTTTTGTTGACATTATAAAAAAAGTACGTATAATTAACATTAATCAAATTGTTAATTATAAATTCAATCAGGAGACAGGGCAATGTTAAATCATGATCAAAAAAGTGTAAAAAAAGAATACCCAAAGCCATACGGATATACGGCAGATATTGCTGTGTTTACGATTGTAGCTACTGAAAAAGAAGCATATAAACCACCAAAAATGGTATTAAAATTAATGTTGATTCAACGAGCAATTTTAAATGCCGAAGGTGAACAAAACATTGAAGCAGGTAAATGGGCGCTTCCAGGTGGCTTTGTACACCCTAACGAATCGGCTTATGAAGCAGCTAAGCGTGAACTAGAAGAAGAAACGGGCGTATCGGGTATTCATATGAAGCAGTACGGAATATACGATAAACCTGGTAGAGACGCACGGGGATGGGTTATTTCAAATGCTCATTATGCTATTGTGCCAGAAGAAATGTTGGCAAAAAGGCAAGCGAATGACGATGCAGCAAACGTTGAGTTGTTTGACCTAGAAGAAGTTTTTTCACTGCCATTGGCGTTTGATCACGCTCAAATTATTCAAGATGGCATTACTGAAATAAAAAAAGATCTCCTACAAACGACGGTTGCACAAAAGTTTTTACCTAAAATGTTTACTTACTCTGAACTTCAGGCTGTATTGCTTACAATTACGGATAATCCAGCAATTCGGAGTGATCAGGCGTTTGCGCGTAAGATTCGCATGCTGCCTTTTATTGAAGAAGTAGAGGGACAAACAACAACTAGAACATCTAAAAAGCCAACAAAGCTATATCAGTTTATTGATGCAGATTTTGCTACATCTATCTACACAGCTAGGTATTAACTACTCAACAATTTGTTTATTGTTAATTACCAATAAGGGGGCAAAGTAATGAGAGCACTTATAAACATTGATTATACGAATGATTTTGTAGACGATAAGGGAGCTTTAACTTGTGGAGAGCCTGGACAGCGAATTGAATCGGAAATAGTTAGCTTAACCAAGGAATTTATTGATAACGGTGACTATGTGGTATTTGCGATTGATTTGCACGAAGAAAATGATCAATACCATCCTGAAACCAAATTATATCCGCCGCATAATATCAGAGAAACAAAAGGAAGAAGTTTATATGGTAGGTTACAAGAGGTATATGATACGTACACAGAAAGCCAAAACACTTACTGGATGGATAAAACAAGGTACAGTGCTTTTGCAGGCACAAATTTGGAAATGAAGCTTCGGGAAAGAGGCATTACTGAAGTGCATTTAATAGGGGTATGCACCGATATTTGTGTTTTGCATACTGCTGTAGATGCCTATAATAAAGGCTTTAATATCACAGTGTATGAAAAGGCAGTTGCAAGTTTTAACCAAGCAGGGCATGAATGGGCATTAACTCATTTTACGAATTCACTAAACGCAACGGTTATTAAATAAGTTGTGCATTGATTATTTGGAGGAAAATAGAATGACTTTATATAAAGATGACAGCATTATGCTTCATACGGATTTGTATCAAATTAATATGGGTGAAACTTATTGGGAAGATGGCATTCATAATAAGAAATCAGTGTTTGAGGTATTCTTTCGCAAGCTTCCATTTGGAAACGGCTATGCAGTGTTTGCTGGGTTAGAGCGCATTATAAATTATATTGAAAGCTTTCGTTTTTCAGAATCAGACATTATGTATTTACGTGAAGAAGTAGGATTTAAAGAAGACTATTTAGATTTTTTAAAAGAGCTACGCTTTACAGGGAATATTCGCTCAATGGTAGAAGGAGAACTTGTGTTTCAAAATGAGCCTATTTTACGAATTGAAGCCCCCCTCATTGAAGCTCAGCTTGTTGAAACAGCTATTTTAAACATCGTCAATTATCAAACGCTAATTGCTACAAAAGCTTCTCGAATTAAACATGTAGTTGGAGAGCAAATAGCAATGGAATTCGGTACTCGCCGCGCTCAGGAAATGGATGCAGCAATCTGGGGAACAAGAGCGGCATACATCGGTGGATTTCAGGCCACGTCAAACGTGAGAGCAGGAAAGAAATTTGGTATTCCAGTGGCAGGAACGCATGCGCACTCAATGGTTCAAGCTTATAAAGACGAGTACGTAGCGTTTCATAAATACGCTCGCCGCCATAAAGACTGTGTATTCTTAGTTGATACGTATGATACCTTAAAATCAGGCGTGCCAAATGCTATTAAAGTTGCACAAGAATTAGGCGATAAAATAAACTTTCGAGCGATTCGATTAGATAGTGGAGATTTAACATACCTTTCTAAAAAAGCACGCCAGCTTTTAGATGAGGCTGGATTTGTTGATACAAAAATCGTTGCTTCAAATGACCTTGATGAAGATACTATTATGCATTTAAAATCTCAAGGTGCTCAAATTGATATGTGGGGTGTTGGTACAAAGCTTATTACGGCATATGATCAGCCGGCATTAGGTGCTGTATACAAGCTTGTATCTATTGAAGGAGACAGCGGTGAAATGGTGGATACAATTAAAATTAGTGCTAACCCAGAAAAAGTAAGTACACCAGGTTTAAAGCGCGTATATCGTATCATTAATAAGCTGAATGGACGATCAGAAGGAGATTACATTACTCTTGAGGGTGAAGATCCGCAAAGTGAGGAAAGGTTGAAAATGTTTCATCCAGTTCATACGTTTATCAGTAAGTTTGTAACCAACTTTGAGGCGAAAGAACTTCATCAAGATATTTATAAAAATGGAGAGCTGGTGTATCAAACACCAAATTTACAGGCGATTCAGCAATATGCAGAAGATAATTTAGAGTTGCTTTGGGATGAATATAAGCGCACGAGAAATCCAGAAGAATACCCGGTTGATTTAAGTGAAAAGTGCTGGGAAAACAAAGCGCGTCAAATAAATGAAGTGCGTAAAAAAGTTTCGTCCAAATTAAATCAAGGTTAAAAGGGGATACTGAAGATGGAAGAAAACAAGTGGAACGAGCTAAAGCAGTTAAATAATACGAAGCAACTTAATCAACTTACTTCACCGGGAGTAAAGATTGGAATATATGGTTCATCTTTTGATCCAGTTACTAATGTACACTTATGGACCGCATCAACCGTAGCTCATCGTAAAAAGCTTGATTATATTATATTTCTTCCATCTTCTAATAAACGCACAGATAAACGCTTGCAGACAACAGATGAACATCGCGTTGCTATGATTCAAAAAGCTATTTCAACTAATCCTAAGTTTTTATTAGATACTTATGAACTAAACGTATTACCAGGTTATCACTACACATACTACACAATGGATTATTTTAAAAAACTTTTGCCAAAAGCAAGTTTTTATTTCATCATGGGGGCAGATTTACTGATTGATATTGCGGATGGTAAATGGAAAATGTCAGAAGAGCTTGTCAGTGAAAACCAATTTATTGTCATGGCTCGAAATGGCATTGACATGTTACAAGCCATTAGTCGTTCACCTCTTTTACGCAATTATGATGATGGTCGCTTTCAGCTCTTAGATAAAGGATTAGCCATGGAAATTAGCTCTACTTATATCAGAGAAGAATTCGCTAAAGGCGGAGAGCCTCGCTATTTATTGCCGGACGCATGTTACGACTATATTAAAAATCATCATTTATATAAAAGATAAAATGAGAAATTGAAAGGAGCTTATTATGACAATTCAACAGCAAATTATGAAAGAACTAAATGTTTCTCCAACAATCACTCCATCAGAAGAGGCTCGTAAACGTGTTGATTTTTTGAAATCGTATGTGAAAACAGCTCATGCAAAAGGATTTGTGTTAGGGATTAGTGGAGGTCAAGACTCAAGCCTAGCAGGAAGGCTCGCTCAGCTTGCCGTTGAAGAACTTCGTACAGAAGGCTATGAAGCAAAATTTATTGCGGTTCGTTTGCCGCATGGAGTTCAAAAAGATGAAGACGATGCGCAAGCGTCTTTGGATTTTATTAAGCCTGATGAAACAATTACATTTAATATTGAAAAAACAGTCACATCGTTTTCACAAACTTTTAATGAAGCAGCTGGTCATGAATTAGGAGACTTTCATAAAGGAAATGTAAAAGCACGAGTTCGTATGATTACACAGTATGCAATTGGTGGAGAGAATGGATTATTGGTAATAGGAACAGATCATGCTGCCGAAGCAGTCACGGGATTTTTCACGAAGTATGGAGACGGGGGAGCAGACGTCTTGCCGTTATCTGGGTTAACAAAGCGCCAAGGAAAAGCACTATTAAAAGAACTAGGTGCAGATAAGCGCTTATATGAGAAGATTCCAACTGCAGATTTACTGGATAACAAGCCAGGCCAAGCGGACGAAACGGAATTAGGCATTAAGTACGATGAGCTGGATGATTATTTAGAAGGAAAAGAAGTGACACCTGAAGTAGCTGAAAAAATTGAGAAGCGCTATCGCATGACTGAGCATAAGCGCCAGCTACCGGCAACGATGTTTGATGCATGGTGGAAATAACAGAAATAGCAAAAGGAGCTCTAGTAGTAGAGCTCCTTTCTTAGGATTATTCTTGCACGGCTTCAAGCAATAAATCGACGAGGTGAACAGCTCTTACTTTTGACGATAATCCTTCTCTTTCAATTCCCAGCTTCATTTGAAGCAGGCAGCCAGGGTTAGCTGTCACAATTGTTGTAGCTTGCGTAGCCACAGCACTTTGCATTTTTGTATCAAGGATTTGCATAGACATTTCGGATTCAACAATGTTATAAATACCAGCAGATCCACAGCAGCTATCTGCGTTTTTCATTTCGCGGTATTCTACGTTAGCAATCGCTTTTAATAACCTTCTAGGTTCACTTGATGTTTTCATAACGTTTCGTAAATGACAAGAATCTTGATACGTAATCACCTGTTGAGGTAATGAAAGTTTCTTGTTGAAAAATTCAAGGTCGACAAGAATGCTGCTTATATCTTTTAGTTTACTTGAGAACGTTTGAGCACGCTGAGCCCACTGAGGATCATCTTTTAACAGGTGATCGTAATCAATTAAAAAGGCACCACAGCCTCCTGCATTTGTGATAATGTAATCTACATTCAAATCTTCAAATGCTTGAATGTTACGTTTCGCGAGCTTTTTAGCTGCATCTTTTTCACCGCTATGGCCATGTAGAGCCCCGCAGCAAGCTTGATTTTGAGGAATAACAATTTCACAACCTGCAAGCTGAAGAAGCTTCATCGTAGCGTCATTTGTTTGCATGAACATCGTATCCATCAAGCAACCTGCAAAAAATGCAACGCGTTTTTTGGTTTCATTTTTTGCAGGTAGGTGTGTAGGGCGTTCTTTCATCTCTTTTAAAGTTGGAACAGTAGGTAACACTTTTTCCATTGATGCTAGGTTATCTGGAAGCAACTTTAATATTCCTGTCGAGCGAACAACGCGTTGTAAACCAGAGCGCTGGTAAAAGCCAAGTAACCCCGTCATGTTTTGCATGCGGTTTTGATGAGGGAACAATCCTTCAAACACTACTTTTCGAACGACTTTTACAGGAATGGAATGCTTTTTATTTTGATTAATAATATCCCTTGCTTCCTCTAATAAATGTCCATAATTGACTCCTGAAGGACATACAGGTTCACAAGCTCTGCAGCCAAGGCACATGTTTAAGGATTTTTCTACATCTTCATCAGGTTCAATAATCCCATCGACAACAGCTTTCATAAGCGCAATTCGTCCTCTTGGAGAATGTGATTCTTGAAAACCTGATTCAATATAAGTAGGGCAGGTTGGTAAGCAAAACCCGCAGCGCATACAGTTTAATAGTTCATCTTCGTTCATTTTCTCTTTAAATTGTTTTTGGATAAGCTCTCGCTCTTTTATTGTTGTCATCTTGAAATCACCACCCGTTTTCGCGAGTCTTTAGCAAAGATTTTACCAGGGTTTAGAATGTTATTTGGGTCTAGAGAGGCTTTAATAGCTTTCATAGCAGCAATCCCTTCTTTACCTACCTTGAGTTCAAGGTAAGGGGCTTTCATGACGCCAACTCCGTGTTCACCAGTAATGGTGCCCCCAAGTTCAATAGCTTTTATAAAAATTTCTTCAAAAGCTTGTTCGACACGCTCAATTTCTTCATGGTTTCGAACATCGGTTAAGCATGTTGGATGAAGGTTGCCATCTCCAGCGTGACCGAATGTACAAACTGTTAACCCATATTTTTCAGCAATTTCATTAGTAGCCACAACCATTTTAGCAATTTCAGATCTTGGAACCGTTGCGTCTTCTAGAATCGTCGTGGGTTTTAAACGAGCCAAAGCTGAAAGGGCAGACCTTCTTGCTGTACGCAAATCATCCGCTTCTTTTTCCGAACTAGCTACCTTTACCGATAGGGCATGCTCTCTTTTACAAATAGCAGCCATGCTACTCATATCTCGCTTGACGATATCAATCGGTCCATCTTGTTCAATTAAAAGAACAGCTTTTACATCGGTAGGAAGGCCAATTTTTGCAAAGTCCTCTACAACTTTCAACGTTGGCTGATCTAAAAATTCAAGAGTGGTCGGAATAATTTTATTGGCAATAATCGTCGATACGGACTTTGCTGCAGCTTCAAGGTCTTGATAAAGGGCAAGCATTGTCATTTTCGCTTCAGGCATTGGTATTAGTTTTAAGACTGCTTTTGTAATGATTCCAAGAGTTCCTTCTGAGCCGACAAATAAACGTGTTAAATCGTAGCCAGCCACATCTTTTGCCAGTTTTCCTCCGGTCTTAATAATATCTCCATTGGCAAGCACCACTTCAAGGCCTAACACATAATCGCGCGTAACTCCGTATTTAAGTCCGCGAAGCCCACCTGAGTTTTCATTGATGTTGCCACCAATTGTAGAAATTTTCATTGAGCTTGGGTCTGGAGGATAAAAGAGTCCTTTTTCTTCAACTTGGTGGATAAAGTCTAATGTAATGACTCCAGGCTGAACCGTAGCTGTTAAGTTTTCTTCATCGATTTCTAGCACTTTGTTCATATGTTTAAATAAAAGAACAATTCCACCTTCAGTTGGACAAGTACCAGCACATAAGTTTGTACCAGATCCTCTAGGTACAATCGGGATATTATGTTGATTGCATAGCTTTACAATAGCTACTACTTCTTCAGTATTTTTGGGTGCAATAACGGCATCGGGCAGCGATTGAAATTGAGGCGTAGCGTCGTAGGAATAAACGAGTCGTCCGGCTTTTGAGTCATCATAATTATGGGCACCGACAATGTCTTCAAAGGATTTCTTTAGTTCAATAGGTATCATGATTATAGCTCCTTTTAAGTAAACAAATTCTTATTTTTATGATAAGAAATAAAAGAAGGATTAACTATAGTTAATCCTCTAAAATGTAGCGGTTATTTATCTGATATAGTTGGTTATTCATCTAAAAATAAGAAAGCGAGATGGAAAATGAGCAAGTCCTCGGTATGACGAAGGTTTAGTCCAGTTAATTCTTCGACTCGCTTTATGCGGTAGTGTAACGTGTTGATATGAATATGCATTGTATCTGCTGTAGCTTTAAAGGATTGATTCTTTCTTAAAAACGTCTTAACGGTTTTTACTAATTCTTGGTCCTTCATAACCTGGGAAATGGTTCTGCGTACAAATTCAGCCTTTGTTTCTTTCTTTATATCCTTTAACAACATTTCAAGGCGAAGGTCATCATCAAATATAATGGAGGCTGATTTTTTGGCAGTATTCAAAGCTCGTTCCGCTTCGTGGAAGGATTGATGAACTGACTTTGGGGAAGCAGGTTGTCCAATTCCAATTGCGACGCTTAGCTGATATCTGTTTTGAAGGTAACTACTAATTTGTTTAGCAAAGTAAAGCGTACGTTCTTTTGTCTTCTTACCAGCTTGTAAAATAACAAAGCGCTCATTTCCCCAGCGAACAAACACATCTGTATTATTCTTATCGAAAGTTTCCATGAGCTCTTTTAAAATTTGATTCGTCATCATGTCTGAACAGTGGCCAATCAACACTTGTCTTTCAATTGAAAGGTCGATGCCAATCAGCTCGCCTTGATGAATAAATTCTTCGCTCCAATCAGATTTTTGCACCCAGTCGAAAACAAATGCTTCAAGTGCCCGTGCTTGCCATTCAAGCTGTTCGGAATAGTAACGCTCGTTCATCATTAATTCGGTCATTCTTTTTAAAATTTCTGCATAGGCAGATACGCGTTCTGGGTTACCTGTAATTCCAATTACACCAGCAATTTGGTTTTGAAAAAGGATTGGAAGGTTAATACCTGCTTTGACGCCTTTTAAAGTCGCTTGATCCTCTCGAGTAATAATGAACTTTTTCTTTTTTTGCGTGCAAATAAGAGCTCCCTCATGAAATGTATTTATTCGGTTTTTATCCGTGCTGGCAATAATCATGCCAGACGTATCAGCTACAATTAAATCTTCATGAATTAGATGATTGATTTCTGAAATGATGCTATCTGCTAAGGATGCTATCATCATGCATATTCCTCCGTTCGGTTTCTATCACTAGTGTAGCATAGTGGGAGTGAAGAGCTAGTAGTGTAATGAAAAGAGGATGAAGTAAAATTTCTCGCATTTGAGCAAGCGGGCTTCATCTTTATCTTAATCTTGCAAACAAGAAGAGACTCTAAAAGAGCCTCCCTCTAGTTTTATTGAGCCGTATATCCACCGTCAATAACGACAGCTTGACCGGTCACGCCTTTTGCTGCATCACTTGCTAGAAAGAGGGCGTAATCGGCAATTTCACGTACATCTAATAAACGCTTTTGAGGAACGAGCGGATAAATTACTTCTTCAAGTACTTTCTCAAGCGCAACGTTTCTTGTACGAGCTAAGTCTTGTAATTGATTGCGGACAAGAGGTGTATCCGCGTAGCCGGGACAGATAGCGTTAACGGTCACACCATGTTCAGCACCTTCTAGCGCAGCTACTTTTGTTAAGCCAATAACTCCGTGTTTTGCACTGTTATAAGCAGCTTTCCCTGCAAAGCCAATTAAGCCATTTATAGACGCCATATTAATAATTCGGCCAAATTTTTGCGCTTTCATAAGAGGAAAGACATGCTTAGTAGCAACAAATGGTGCAGTCAACATAATCTTTAGTAAGAGTTCAAATTTTTCAGTTGGAAATTCTTCGATTGGGGAGACGAACTGCATGCCTGCATTGTTAATTAAGACATCAATTCGGCCATATTTTGCAGATGCTGCTTCAATCATTGACTTAATATCATCTTCATTCGTTACGTCCGCTTTTACACCGTAGACGTCATACCCCTTTGAAGAAAGCTCTTGCTCTGCTCTTTTTACACCATCTTCATTTAAATCAGTCAAGATAACCTTCGCACCGTTTTCAGCAAAACGCTCACCGATTTGAAAGCCAATACCTTGAGCAGCCCCTGTGATTAAAACAACCTTATTCTTAACCATTATTCATTCCTCCCACACGTTTTATATAAAACGCTTACTTTTTTATTTTATCAAAAGAATAGACTGATAGAAATATAATTACATTTCAAAAAAGGAAATTTTCTTTGTTTGAAGAATATAATACAAGTTCATAGAAAGTTGACGTAGAGACAAGTAGGCAATAGAAAGAAGGTTTTTTATGCAAGCAGTAGTAAAGTTACAAACTAAACAAGAACAAACTATTTATCGTATTTTATTCGCTATCAGCTTAGGTCATTTTTTAAACGACTGCATGCAATCAGTTGTTCCAGCGCTTTTTCCTATTTTAGAAAAATCCATGAATTTGAATTATACGCAAATTGGCTGGATTGCATTTGCTTTGAATATGACATCATCCATCATGCAGCCGGTATTTGGTATCTTTGCAGATAAGAGGCCACTCCCGTTTTTATTACCAATTGCAATGTGTTTAAGTCTAGTCGGTATTATTGGTTTAGCGCTAGCACCTAACTTTTATTTTGTCTTAGCGTCCGTACTATTTATTGGATTAGGATCAGCCATTTTTCATCCTGAAGGCTCGCGCGTTGCCTATATGGCTGCTGGACAGAAAAGGGGACTAGCTCAGTCCATTTACCAAGTAGGAGGTAATACGGGTCAGTCAATGGCTCCTTTGTTTACCGCTTTTATCTTTATTAGCTTAGGGCAGTTTGGCACGATGTGGTTTACAATCTTAGCAGCAGTTGGAGTTGCAACCCTTTACTACGTATCAACGTGGTATAAGCAAGAGCTAATTGTTCGAAAACAGTTGCAAAAAAAACAATCAGTAAACAAAATGAAGGTGACAAAAAAATTAATGTTTGCCATTGCTTTATTAATTTTTTTAGTGTTTGCTCGTTCATGGTATGGAGCAGGAATTTTGAATTATTTTCAGTTCTATTTAATTGAAGCATATGGAGTAACGATAAAACATGCACAAATCTACGTCTTTTTATTTATGATTGCAGGGGTGTTTGGGACTTTTTTTGGGGGACCTTTAGCAGATCGTTTCGGAAAGCGAAATGTTTTGTTGGTATCCATGCTTGGATCAGCACCATTTGCACTTATGCTACCGCACGTAACGCTTGGTGTAGCAGCACCGTTGTTATTGCTTATTGGTTTTATCCTTCAGTCTAGTTTCAGCGTTACCGTAGTTTACGCTCAAGAATTATTACCTGGAAAAATCGGTCTTGTTTCAGGACTTATCGTGGGATTAGCGTTTGGAATGGGAGCGCTAGGAGCCGTTATATTTGGAAAGTTAGCGGATATATATAGCTTGCAATTTATTATGCTGTTTTGCAGTATCCTTCCTCTGCTTGGAATTCTAACGTGGTTATTGCCAAGTGACAAGGAAGTAAAACAGATGAATAGCGAAGTATAAAAGCCGTCAGCATTACGCTGTCGGCTTCTTACCATTCACAAATTTAAGAAAAACAAATCCAGAAGGATAAATTTTTGAATCAATTAACGAAAGAGGCGTGTCGGCTACGTTTCCTTGGAAGAGAGGGATGCCACTTCCTAGCAATATAGGTTTTTGGAAAATCCAATACTCATCAATTAAGTTTTCATTTAAAAACAGTGCATTTAGTGATCCGCCACCTACTAAAAAGATATGTTTACCTGGCTGCTGTTTTAAATTGATAACGGTATCGTGTACTTCTGTAGGTGAGATGAACGTTACATCTTCAGAGTTGCCGCCTTTTTTTGTCGTTACTACAAATACTTCTTTTCCTTTATAAGGAAACTCGCCAAAGGTTAATACTTGTTCATATGTGTGCCGCCCCATGAATACAGTATCAATGCTTTCATCGAATTCATTATATCCATAATCTTCATTTGTTTCATTCTCCACTAGCCAATCAATTTTTCCGTCTTCACGTGCAATAAAGCCATCAATTGTAGTTGCAATATATAAGATTACTTTTCTTGTCATTTCATGTTCCTCCTTAGCAAACCGCTATTATATTTTACCCGCTTCGTGTATGATAATAACACTTAAATACGTCAAAATCTGTCATGAATAGGTGAATAATATGAAAACCAAAAGGTTATTTGAAGTGATGTTTTACATCAATGCGAAGCGCTATTTTACTGCCAGGGAAGTTGCAGAAGAGTTTAATATGTCTGTGCGAACTGTTCAGCGCTATTTGTTGGATTTACAGGAACTAGGGGTTCCTTTATATGCTGAAAAAGGAAAATATGGCGGCTATCGTGTTTTGAACAATCGCGTATTGCCTCCTTTATTCTTTTCTGAGGAAGAAGGGAAAATGATGTATTTTTTACTTGAAATGATTACTCATTATCCTACAATCCCATTTCAAGTAGATGCTCAAAGTGTAAAAACCAAGTTTTATACTCATTTACCTGCAGATGTCAGAAATCAACTAGAACAAATAAATGATTTTGTTGTATTTTTAACGCCAAATCGTTCAGAGGAAGCCCCCTTTTTAAAAGACTTATTGTTATCAGCAATGAAGCATAAAAAAGTAGCGATTCAGTATGAAAGTAAAACAGGGATAAAGGGGCATATCGTTAAACCAATTGGTATTTATGCACATGAAGGTCTATGGTATTTTCCAGCTTATAGCTATAAAAAAGAAAAAATCCTGCTTTTTCGTGCAGATAGAGTTAAAAAAATTGAGCACTTAGGTGAGGATTTTACGGAATCTCTAACGTTAAAGAAATGGTTAGCTCAAGACTATGTTCCCAAAAAGGCTCTATTGTTGCATATTGAAATGACAAAAGAAGGCGTGCGGTTAGCAAGTGCAAATCCTAGTTTAGGGCCTCATATAACCATAAATAACGATGGAACGGGAACAATAAAATCAGTAATTGGTCGAGATGACCTTGATTTTACGGCAAATATATTACTGAATTTAGGATGCTATGCAGAAGTAGTTGAACCAAAAGAATTAAGGGAGTCCTTAAAAAAGAAAGCAACTGAAATTGTAAATATGTATACATAAATGACTAAGCAAAATAACGGACGAGAAAGCCTCTTTCTTTTAAAATAAAAGCAAAGGAAGTGATATCAATCATGATTTTAAGCGTATTAGATCAGTCTCCAATATCAAGCGGCCAAACAGCAAAAGATGCGCTTGCTCAGACGGTACAGCTAGCAAAGTGGACAGAAAGACTAGGATATCATCGCTTTTGGGTAGCTGAACATCATAATACAAATGGGTTGGCAGGTTCTTCGCCACTTTTATTAATGACTCATTTGGCATCTCAAACAAGTTCGATTCGAATTGGCTCTGGAGGCGTGCTTCTCCCTCAATACAGCCCATATAAAGTGGCTGAAGACGTACAGTTATTAGAGAATTTGTTTCCAGGGCGAATTGACTTGGGATTAGGTCGATCTCCAGGAGGCGATGCACTAACGAGATTAGCATTAACAGACGGAGTACGAAAAAGTCTGAATGAATTTCCACGTCAAATTCAAGCGCTACAGGGACATTTGCTGCAAAACCTTCCTGAAAATCACCCTTATTACGGGGTAACAGCTTATCCCAAAAGTGATACTAAGCCTGAGATGTGGCAGTTAGGAATTAATAAACGAGGTGCGCGAGCAGCTGGGGAACTTGGAGTTTCCTTTACATTTGGACACTTTATCTCCCCAATCGGAGGAAAAGAAGCGCTGAAACACTATCGGCAAACATATGTTCCATCAGACTATCAGCAAGTGCCTCATACGAACGTTTGTGTATTTGTCGTATGTGCTGATACAGAGGAGGAAGCGGAACAACATGCCAAAACGCTTGATGATTGGTTGTTGAAAGTAGAAAAAGGAAAAGATACAAAGGTTTCTTCTATCAATGAAGTTAATCAGCGTGTGTATTCTGAATATGAGCAACAAAAAATAAAGAAAAATAGAAGTCGAATGATTGTAGGGTCTCCAGAAACTGTTCATGCTAAGTTGTTGCGTTTACAAAATGAATATAATAACGATGAGTTTTTAATCATTACTAATATTCACGATTTCCAAGCGAAGCTACACTCTTATGAACTGATTAGCAAAGTGTTTCACTAACATAATTCCATCCTAGAACGTTCATACTATACTACTGACTAGTAGGTAGGAGTGATTGTATGAATTTAGAAGATATTGATCTGTCTAAAAAGATTTCATCTAAAAAAGAATATAAAAAGAAGCTAAAATCTTTGCAGCTACGCTTATTGCGATTAGAACACATTATCTATATGGAAAAGGTACCTGTTATATTTGCGTTTGAAGGGTGGGATGCGGCAGGGAAAGGGGGAGCTATTAAGCGTATTACACAAAAGTTGGACCCCCGAGGCTTTCATGTGTATCCAATTAGTGCACCAACTGATGATGAACGCAGTTATCACTACCTCCATCGGTTTTGGACGAGGCTGCCACACGCTGGACAAATAGCTTTATTCGATCGTTCTTGGTACGGTCGCGTACTTGTCGAGCGAGTTGAAAATTTAATTTCAACAAGTGAGTGGGGAAGGGCTTACGAAGAAATCAATCAGTTTGAGCGTACGTTAACAGATAACGGCTATATTGTAGCGAAGTTTTGGTTCCACATTAGCAAAGATGAACAGCTCAAGCGCTTTAAAGAAAGAGAAGCAGATCCTTTTAAACGCTGGAAGTTAACGGAAGAAGATTGGCGTAATCGAAACAAGTGGGACGAGTATGAAGAAGCTGTAGAGCATATGTTTAAATACACGAATACGAATCAAGCACCGTGGTTTGTTATAGCAGGTAATGATAAGCAATATGCGCGAGTTAAAACCTTAAGCATGATGATTTCTTACCTTGAACAAAAACTGATGGAACGGGGAATTCGAGTATAAAAAAAGGTGACGAACATTCGTCACCTTTTTAAATTAAGCATACATACCTTTTAGTTGTTTTTGTAGTTCAGTATTTGCTAGGTATTCGTCATATGTTGTTTGCTTATCAACCACTCCGTTTGGCGTGATTTCGATAATGCGATTCGCAATTGTTTCAACGAACTGATGGTCATGAGATGTGAAAATCATTGCACCTTTATAGCTCATCAATCCATTGTTTAATGCCGTAATTGACTCTAAGTCTAAGTGGTTGGTAGGGTCGTCTAAAAGAAGAACATTTGAACCACTTAGCATCATTTTAGAAAGCATGCAGCGAACCTTTTCGCCTCCGGATAATACGTTGGCTTTCTTTAATACCTCTTCACCAGAGAATAACATTCTTCCTAGGAATCCACGAAGGAAGCTTTCGCTTTCATCTTGTGGTGAGTATTGGCGTAACCACTCAACTAAGTTTAAATCGCTATTCTCAAAGTACTCAGAGTTATCTTTCGGGAAGAAAGATTGAGATGTTGTTACACCCCACTTAAATGTACCGCTATCTGCTTCCATTTCACCCATTAGAATCTTCATAAGCGTTGAGTTTGCAATTTCGTTACGACCAACTAAGGCAATTTTATCTTCTCGATTCATCGTAAAACTTACATTATCTAGTACCTTAACACCATCAATAGTTTTTGTTAAACCTTCAACTCGCAGTACGTCATTTCCAATTTCACGCTCTGGTGTAAAGTTTACGTACGGATAGCGACGAGAAGATGGACGGATATCGTCTAACGTAATTTTATCAAGTAGTTTTTTACGAGATGTTGCTTGTTTTGATTTTGACGCATTGGCGCTAAAACGAGCAACAAACGCTTGAAGTTCTTTAATTTTTTCTTCTTTTTTCTTATTAGCATCTGATGCCATTTTTTGGGCAAGTTGGCTAGACTCATACCAGAAGTCGTAGTTACCAACGTAAACTTGAATTTTACCAAAGTCTAAATCTGCAATATGTGTACAAACTTTGTTTAAGAAGTGACGATCATGGGATACAACGATTACTGTGTTTTCAAAGTTAATTAAAAACTCTTCCAACCACTGAATTGCTTGAATGTCTAAGTTATTCGTCGGCTCATCTAGTAGTAAAACATCCGGTTTACCAAATAGGGCTTGAGCAAGTAACACTTTTACTTTTTCACTACCTGTTAGCTCAGACATTTTTTTATCATGAAGATCTTCGGAAACGCCTAAACCTTTTAAAAGAATTGCAGCTTCTGATTCAGCTTCCCAACCGTTAAGTTCAGCGAATTCACCTTCAAGCTCAGCTGCTTTCATTCCATCTTCATCAGTGAAGTCAGCTTTCATATAAATAGCATCTTTTTCTTGCATCACTTCATATAAGCGAGCGTGACCCATAATAACGGTTTTTAATACTTCGTACTCTTCGTATTCGAAATGGTTTTGTTTTAAGACCGCTAGGCGTTCGCCTGGTCCCATATGTACATCACCAGTTTGTGACTCAAGTTCACCAGATAAAATTTTCAAAAATGTTGATTTTCCAGCACCGTTCGCTCCAATTAATCCGTAGCAGTTACCAGGAGTAAACTTAATGTTTACATCTTCAAATAACTTACGGTCTGCAAAACGTAGGCTTACATTACTAACTGTAATCATGTATGAGCAATCCTCCAAATTCAATATCTATCAAATTATATCATTCTTTCTTTACAAGAGCGATATCAATAGCAATAAATTGAACATAAAGTGTACATGAACAAAGAAATAACGTCAAGGAGGCTACGTCATAACGAAATGATTCCTTTTAAGAGGGAAATCATGACTTTTCTAACGGCTTTCGTTTGGAAAAACAATTTCGCTCTGTTGTGCGACTGGTTCTGAATTTTTCTTCTACTTTCTGAAGAAGTGGAATGTCTTATGCTTCATTCCACTAGTTATTTAAGTTGTTTTTGAAAAAAATAAAAAATATCCGAGCGATTGCAAATTAATTTGCAATCGCTCGGATATTTTATTGACTGAGGTAGGTATATCTCAACCTTATTCAAAGATATAAGCTAGTGCACGAATCGCTTGGTCTGGTGTTTCAACAACTACTTGTGCTTTGTTTGAAAGTTCTTTTAAAGGATGGTGCAACTTTTCTGGACGAACAAGAATAAGCGGCTTGTTTAATGCAACGGCTGTAGCAGCATCCATTGCGCTATTCCACTGCTTGTATTTTTCACCGAAAAGCGCAATGACTACGTCGGATTTCTTAAGCAGTACTTCTGTACGCAAATTATTAAAAGCTGAAGCAGCTTCATCTTTTAAAACAGCTGAGTCTTGTTTACCTAAGATTACTTCGCCGATATTATCCGAGCGATCATGGTCGGTCATCGGTCCTACAAACGTAATTGGGAGCTTTAAGTCTTCAGCTTGTTTTTTAATATCGTCTCTCCAATTATCATGAATTTGTCCTGCTAAATAAACGACTAATTCCATAACGGCATCCCCTTTATAAAGAAATATATGTATATATAGCTTACCAAAAAAAACAAAGATAAACGAATAGTTTGCTTTAATCTAGACAAATACCTTAAAACAAGGAAAAATAAAAGACGGATTACATAGAGGAAAGGATGAACATGATGTCAGAGAGAGAGGTACTACAGGTACATGGCGTCACGAAAAAGATTGGCAGCAAGATTATTTTAGATAACGTATCATTATCTGTGCAAGAAGGAGAAATCTTTGGGCTACTAGGCCCAAATGGTTCAGGTAAAACCACGCTTATTCGAACAGTTGTAGGTTTAGTAAGTTCAACAGGGGACGTTATCATTAACAATAAAGACCTGCGCAAACAGTTTAATGAAGCTGTAAAATCAATTGGGGCAATCATCGAAAATCCAGAGTTTTACGGATATTTAACTGGTTATCAAAATCTTAAGCATTTTGCACGGATGCATGGTGTATCTGCAAGTCGCATTGATGAAGTAGTAAAGTTAACAAGATTAGAAAAAAGCATTCATCAACCCGTAAAAACGTATTCACTAGGGATGCGTCAGCGTCTCGGTGTTGCACAAGCTATTTTGCACAAGCCCTCATTGCTGCTGTTAGATGAGCCTACTAACGGCTTGGACCCAGCAGGAATGATTGAGTTTAAAGCATATTTAAAGCAGTTGTGCAAAGAAGAAGGGATTTCCATTCTTATCGCTAGCCATTTGCTGAAAGAAGTGGAAGCTTTGTGTGATCGCGTAGGAATTATTCAAGAAGGTAAATTACTATCTGTTCAAGAATTGGCTAATCGTAATACGGCAGAGAGGGTAACAATTGTATTTGCAGTTAGCGCGTTAGAGCAAGCGGAAAAGCTGCTTTTAGCTAAAGGTTATACTTGTGTGATAAAAGAAAATCAGCTTTCTGTACAAGCTCAACCGAAAGAAGCTGCTACTATCAATAAACTGCTAGTGGAAGAAGGCATTGAAGTGTACCAAATTACCCCAATTTATGAATCGTTAGAACAATCGTTTATGTCTGTTACGGGAGGAGATTTCAATGCTTAATTTAATACAAAATGAACACATGAAATGGTTTATGAAGAAAAGCACGAAGGTCGTATTTTTAGCACTTGCTGCTTTAACGCTTGGTATGGCTCTTGTAATGAGGGCTATTACGACGAATGCAGGAATTACAGAAACGCTGCCAGGCTTTGTTGCTTTCACTTCAAACTTCTTAGTTATTGTCCAATTTTTTGCTGTAGCTGCTGCAGGATCAATTGTTGCGTCTGAATTCGAAAAAGGAACGATTAAACTTTTGTTAATTCGTCCCAAGAGTCGCTCAACTATTCTTTTATCGAAATACCTGACTAGTATTTTGATTAGTTTATACTATTTGGCTGCCTTCTTTTTCTTTTCAGTCATTTGGGGAGCTATCTTCTTTTCAGGAGAATCTTTTAGTGGTCAAGAAGCGCAAGGGATATGGATTGCATACGGCGTTTCATACCTTGAAACCTTTATGATGGTTGCTTTTGCATTTATGCTATCTTCGGTATTCCGAAATAGTGCATTAGCCGTTGGTCTTAGCATTGTTGTTGGAGTAGGAGCAAAAATGCTTGCTGGAATTTTATCTGAGTTTCAAGTGCAGTGGGGAATTATTTTACTGTTTGCTAACACGAACCTTAGTCAATATATGGAAGGGAGCCAAACTTATTTCCCAGGCATGACCCTACCGTTTTCTTTATTTATTATTATAGCTCACCTGATTTTCTTTGTAGGAACGGCTTGGCTGTTTTTCCTAAAGCGAGACGTAGCGAACTGAAGTTTGAATTTTCTTTCTTTTTGTTTTTCTACAATAGTGTTTGACAAGGAAAGTAAAAGATATTACAGTAGTTAAGAGTTAATTTTGAATAATAAATTTAAAAAATATTATACTTCTTATCAAGAGAGACGGAGGGACTGGCCCGATGATGTCTCGGCAACTGACTCACAGAGTGCGGTGCCAAATCCAGCAAACAATTTTGTTTGAAAGATGAGAAGAGCGTATTCTTATAAAGAATTATAAGAGGGCCTCTTCTTGATGAAGAGGTCTTTTATTTATGTAAAGAGGTGTAAACATGGAAAAACAAAAAGAAAACGGCTGGGCACTGCTTCCGCTAGGAGTGTTTTTGGCTTTGTTTGTAGGCTCAGGGATTATTACAGGTGATTTTTATAAGCTGCCTGTACTTGTAGCAATCATCGTAGCGGCTATTGTGGCATTAGCGATGAATCGAAAAGAAACGCTAAACGCAAAGGTAGAGCGCTTTGCTAAAGGCGCAGGACATCCGGATTTGATGATTATGGTCTTTATCTTTATTCTAGCGGGTGCTTTTTCGGAAGTAGCAAGCGGCATGGGAGCGGTTGATTCAACCGTTAATTTGGCTTTGTCTATTTTGCCACAAAGCTTGCTTGTAGTTGGGTTATTCGTTATTGGTGCTTTTATCTCACTTGCAATGGGAACGTCGACTGGTACCATTGCGGCGCTAGCACCAATTGCAGTTGGAGTAAGTGCTGAAACGGATATTTCTGCAGCGCTAGCCGTAGCAGCCGTTATTGGCGGTGCGATGTTTGGAGATAATTTATCTATTATTTCTGATACAACAATTGCTGCGGTTCGTACGCAAAAGACAAAAATGAACGATAAGTTTAAAGTTAATTTTCTAATCGTATTACCAGCAGCAATTATTACAATGGTTCTTTTACTAGTAATGACGCTTGGAAATAATTCTAATATAGATGTTGAAAGCTTTAGCTTTGTAAAAATGCTTCCTTATATAGGCGTTTTGGTTGCGGCATTACTTGGGTTTAATGTATTGGCAATCTTGACAGGTGGTATTGTTGTAGCTGGGATTATTGGGTTGGCAGATGGAAGTTATACGCTAGCATCGTTTGCAAAAGCTATTACAACAGGAATAGGCGGTATGGCTGAACTCATTATTCTTAGTATCTTAATTGGTGGAGTTGTTGAACTGATTAAGCATAATGGAGGAATCCATTTCTTGCTTGGGTTGCTAACACGTAATATTAAAACAAGAAAAGGCGCAGAGTTTAGTATTGCAGGGTTAGTAAGCGCAACAAACCTTTCTACAGCTAATAATACAATTTCAATTATTACGGTGGGCTCTTTAGCAAAAGAGATTGCAGATGAATATGAAATCGATAATCGCAAGTCAGCAAGTATCCTTGATTTATTTTCATGTAGCGTGCAGGGACTTGTTCCATATGGAGCACAAATGCTTATTGCATCAGAGTTTGCAAAAGTATCCTCAGTTGAACTAATGCCATTCGCATTTTATCCGATTTTAACAGCGGTATTTGGAATTTTAGCGATTGTTTTTAATTATCCAAGGCTAACTCGTAAACAACCTGCTAAAAAACAAATAGCGTAACGTTATCATTTTCATTAGGTGACATTAACCAGAAAGAAGGGTTGATGTCATCTTTTTTTAGGGTTAAAATGTTAGAAAATTGAAAAAGAGGTGAAGGGATGATTTGTTTTAAGAATCGAGTATTTCGCTCTGTAGAGAATACGGCTAACGGTGAAGTTTCTTCTCATACGACATTTCGCTATGAGCAGGAAGGTAAAATTATTCATGCAACATATGAAGGTGGAGACATTTTATATGGGACGTTAGTGGGGACCATAGATGAAAAGAGCTGTCTTACATTCCGCTATCAGCATGTTAACAAAGCTTATGAAATCCGCGGAGGGACGTGCTTTTCTACACCGGAAGTTTTGCGAGATGGAAGAATTCGCCTGCATGAAGACTGGCAATGGTTAGATACGGATAAAACAAAAGGTCAGTCAATCATTGAAGAACTTGTACATAAATAAGTAGAAAAAGCGATAGAAGTTCTATCGCTTTTTTAAATCATAAAAATCATAAAAATCTTCGAGTTCAATCTCCTTCCATAAATCTGTTTTTTGATTTAAAGCTATCGCAGCTAGTAGAAGTTCAACTCCACATAAAATAAATAAAATAACCAATCCAAGCATCATTTATGACCACCTTCCGTTATAATAAAAACAGCATAAATGATGAAACGCGTTTCAGAACAAGAGCAAAAGGAGAGAAAAATGGTAAATATTCGAGATATTGCAAAGAAAGCAGGAGTATCCGTTTCTACCGTATCGCGAGTTTTGAACAATCACCCCTATGTAAGCGAAGAAAAGAGAGAGCGTGTACAAGCCGTAGTAGATGCACTGAACTATGAGCAGAATATCAATGCAGTTCATTTATCAAAAGGAAAAACTAATCGAATTGCAGTTGCCCTCCCTTTTATCAACCATCCTTACTTTAGTGTTATTCTTGAAGGCATTGCAAAAGAAGCTCTTGGTGCCCACTGTCAGCTTATTTTGTGTCAAACCGCTTATGATCTACAAAAAGAGATGGATGCACTCCATATGCTGAAAACAAAGCAGGTAGATGGCGTAATTATTTGCTCTAGGGCAAATGACTGGGATGTTCTTAGTGAGTACCAATCTTATGGACCCATTGCTGTATGTGAAAACGGAACAGCTAAAAAGGTATCATCCGTTTATGTTAATCATTACGCGGCTTTTGAAAAAGCCCTATCTTACCTGCATGAGAACGGACATCAGAAAATTGGTTACTGCGTAGGTAGGATGAGTGGCACAAACAGCGAACAGCGAGCTAACGCTTACGGTGATTTTATGAAAAGAATGCAAGAACCGATAAGAAAAGAGTGGATATTTACAGATTGTTTATACATTACGGACGGAGATATGATTGTAGATCGTTTGCTTGCAATGGATGATCGGCCAACAGGGCTGCTTGTGACCAACGATCAGCTTGCAGTAGGAGTTATTACTCGCTGTAAAAAAGAAGGTTTATCAGTTCCCAAAGATATTGCAATTATTGGATTTGATAATCATCCATTAACAGCTTATTTAGACATTACAACGATTGAGCTACCTCTTTTTGAAATGGGGGAGTATTTATTTAAACTCGTGCTTGATAAAAGTCTTCAATATATGGAACTTCCATTTCAGCTTATTGAGCGCCAGACAGTGTAAAAAAGCACCATTATAAAATCATTATGTGCGGACACTATAGAGATAAAGCTAAATAGAGAAGGTGACATAATGAAAAAAGAATATCATGTTGGTGACCAAGTTTTTGTAATCTATCGAAATCCTCACACGGCAAACGTGGCTAATATTACGCAAGGAGAAGTAGTTCAGCATCCTGAAAATGACAGTGACGTTGCGCTGCTTTTACATGAGTCATATCACTTATTATCAGATGATGACGCAATATATACAAGCTATGAAGAAGCAGAACGAGCATATAACGAACTATTTGATTACGAACCATACCAAGGCTAAAAAAAGACGCTGTATTAAACAGCGTCTTTTTTTAGCCTACATTTAACAGGCATATGCTTTTCTTTTCTTCAAAGACTATATGCTATGAAGTGAATAGTAAAGGGAAGTGATGAATGTGATAAAACCGTTTGTGCCGCAATTAGTATATATTGAGCCAAGAGCTTTAGAATATCCATTAGGCGTAGAGCTAAAAGACAAATTTGAAAAAATGGGCATTGAAATTCGCGAAACAACGTCTCATAACCAGGTTCGAAATATTCCTGGAGAGAATCATCTTCAAAAATATCGCAATGCAAAATCGACGCTTGTTGTGGGTGTACGTAAAACGCTGAATTTTGATACTTCCAAGCCTTCAGCAGAATATGCAATTCCTTTTGCCACAGGATGTATGGGACATTGCCACTATTGTTATTTACAAACAACAATGGGAAGTAAGCCATACATTCGAACGTATGTAAATGTAGAAGAAATTCTAGATAGAGCTGAGCAATACATGAAGGAAAGAGCACCAGAAATTACGCGATTTGAGGCTGCGTGTACGTCTGATATCGTAGGTATTGACCACTTAACTCATACGTTAAAGCATGCGATTGAATATTTTGGAGAAAGCGACTTAGGACAACTCCGCTTTGTAACAAAATTTCATCATGTCGATCATTTACTTGATGCAAAACATAACGGTAAAACACGCTTTCGTTTCAGCGTGAACGCTGATTATGTAATTAAATATTTCGAACCTGGGACATCACCATTAGATTACCGGATTGAAGCGGCAAACAAAGTTGCAAAAGCCGGTTATCCTCTAGGATTTATCGTAGCACCTATCTATATCCATGAGGGGTGGAGAGATGGATATCGGGAGCTATTTGAAAAGCTGGATGCTTCCATTCCACAGGAATCACGAGATGATATTACATTTGAAATGATTCAGCATCGATTTACCAAACCAGCTAAGCGTGTCATTGAAAAGAATTATCCAAAATCTAAGCTGCAAATGAATGAAGAAGAGCGTCGTTATAAGTGGGGGCGCTATGGAATTGGAAAATATGTGTATACAAAAGACGAAGAGCATGAGCTGCGTGAAACGCTTGAATATTATATTGGGCAATTCTTTCCAAATGCAAAAATTGAATACTTTACATGAGCAGAAAGTGCAGGCAGTTTTTAGCCTGCACTTTTTATTAACTATAAATTTATTATGTAAACTTATCTAATCATACACAAACAATCACAATACATGTATAATGGAACAAGTGAATTGGAGGTATACATAAAATGAAATCACTTGTATTAGCAGAAAAGCCAAGCGTTGCGCGAGATTTGGCGCGTGTGCTTGGCTGCACTCAATCGAAAAAAGGCTACATTGAAGGACCTAATTATGTAGTAACCTGGGCGTTAGGTCATTTAGTTGAGCTACAAACACCAGAAGATTATGATAATCAATATAAAACATGGCGCATGGAAGATTTACCGATTATGCCAGAGAAAATGAAATTAAAGGTGATTAAAAAAACAAGCCCGCAGTTCCGAACAGTTTCTCAACTGGCTAAACGCAGCGACATCAAAGAGTTAGTTATTGCAACAGATGCAGGGCGTGAAGGAGAACTTGTTGCAAGATGGATTATGGAAAAAGTGAGATGGAACAAACCGTTTAAACGCTTATGGATTTCTTCTCAAACAGATAAAGCAATCAAGCAAGGTTTTCAACAGCTTAAGCCAGGAAAAGAATTCGACCGCTTGTATGAATCAGCCGTGTGCCGTTCAGAAGCGGATTGGCTAATTGGCCTCAACGTTACGCGTGCGCTAACGACAAAATATGAAGAGCCGTTATCAGCTGGAAGAGTTCAAACGCCAACTCTAGCTATGATTATTGAAAAAGAACAACAAATCCAAGCATTCAAGCCGCAACCATATTGGATGCTAACGGCAGTTTTACCTGGGTTTGAAGCAAAGTGGCAAGGTGGACAAGAAAAGCGAATTTTTAATGAAGAAAAAGCAAAAGAGCTGCGTAAAAAGCTTATGGGCCAAGCGGTAGTTAAGCATGTCAAAAAGAAAGTAATGAAAGAATCGCAGCCGCTTCCGTATGATTTAAATGAACTGCAGCGAGATGCCAACAAGCGCTTTGGATTTTCAGCGAAAAAGACGTTAAACGTGTTACAAAAATTATATGAGCAACACAAGCTCGTAACCTACCCACGAACAGATTCTCGCTACCTTACAACGGATATGGTCGGAACAATGAAAGAGCGATTAGAAGCCGTATCAGGTGCCTATAAAGAAGAAGTGAGGCCGCTGATTGCTAAAAATGCACAGCTCCCAAAGCGCGTAGTGAACAATGAAAAAGTCAGCGATCACCATGCGATTATCGTAACAGATCAGCCTGTCTTCTTACAGGATTTATCTTCAGATGAGCGTAAACTGTACGATTTAATTGCCAAGCGCTTCATTGCACTATTTTATCCTGCATACGAATTTGAAGTAGTAAAAGTAGAGCTTGAAGTTAACGGAGAGCAGCTTGTAGCACAAGGGAAAAGAGTGATAAAACTTGGATTTAAACAAGTGATTAGTAGTGATTTAGAAGAGTCAACGCTTCCTAATTTACAAGAAGGTGCTACTTTATCGATTAAAGCCGTTGAAATGAAGCATGCTTTAACAGAACCACCTCTGCGTCACTCAGAAGCGGATTTACTTGGTCAAATGGAAAAGCATAATCTTGGAACGCCAGCAACTCGTGCTGATATTATTGAAAAGCTGTTACAAAATGAGTCCATTGATCGTCAAAATAATCGTCTGCATCCGACGCCAAAAGGAAAGCAGCTCATTTCCCTTGTAGCAGATGAACTAAAATCACCGGATTTAACAGCAAAATGGGAACGAGAGCTAGAAGCAATTGCAAAAGGAAAAGGAAATGCCAAAGAATTTTTAGCTAACATTCGAAAACAAACAGCAAAGCTTGTACAACAAGTGAAAACAAGTGAAGAAACGTATAAGCCTCATAACTTAACAGGATCAAAGTGTCCAGAGTGCGGCTCGTTCTTAAAAGAGAAAAAGACAAAGCAGGGAAGAGTGCTTGTTTGTTCTAGCCTTGAATGTAGCTATCGACGTGCTAAAGATCCGAAGCTATCCAATCGTCGCTGTCCACAGTGCCATAAAAAGATGGAAATTCACGAGGGGAAAGCAGGTAAGTATTTCCAATGCCGTCAATGTCAAGTTGTTGAAAAAGCAGAGGACAAAAAGAAAAAGATGACGAAGCGAGAAGAAAGAAAACTGCTTAATAAATACAGTGATGACGGTGACTTTGGCTCAAGTTTAGGGGATGCATTAAAGCAAGCGTTGAAGAAAAAAGAGTGAGAAAAAAGAAGGAGCTAGATTTTTCTAGCCCTTTTTTTGTTGTTTTTTGGTATAATTTAACTTAAAGCTAACAGTAAAGGAGATAGAATGAGAAAACAAAAGAAAAAAGAAGATATGATGTCCAAGATAATTGCGATTTTATTCGTTATGCTAATTATTGTCGTAGCGCTTGTTGCTATTGCTGGAGTGTACTTTTTTGGTCTCTTAGGCATATTTAAATTTATGGGAGTTACGTATACAACAACAAGTGCTTTTTTATGGTTTGTTTTACTCTTACTTATTGTTGGAAGCATAGTAGATTTGCTTTCTAGAGCACTCATTTCACTATTTAAACCCTTCGCTACATCAACTTTAAGTCGCTTCATTTTAATTGCCACTATCGACATTTGGTTCTCTTGGTTTGCTATTTACACAGCGGATACATTCGTTAAAGGAATTACGCTATCTTTTGGTGCTGAATTCGCCCTAGCGGTCATTTTATTTATTATTGATTACGGACTAGATATGAAAGTCGGGAGCGTAAAAGTAAAGGTTGAAAATAATACATAAACACTCATGATGAAAAGTCGCTAGTACTGGCGGCTTTTTTGCCTGGTGCAAAATTGCCTAGCCTACGAGTATAATAAATTTATGAAATGAAAAAGGAGAGGGCGACATGAGGAAATTTGCAATGAGTGATATTCACGGTAGCTATTACGAAATGATGCGCTTATTAGAAGCCGTAAAGTTTAATCCAAGCGTAGATCAGCTCGTAATAGTAGGAGATTTAATCAATCGTGGCCCTTATAGCGGCGAGGTTTTGAAAGAAATAAAAAGCTTAAATGAAGCGTATGACCATGTGCACGTTACGATTGGTAATCACGAAGAGATGATGCTTTGGTATATTGAAGGTAAAAATCCCATGTGGTCGCAGTTTGGTGGGCAACGTTCTTCGAGTACTATTATTGAAGCATTTGGCAAACAGGGAATTGATGAAGCGATTCATTGGGTGAAAAAATTACCTCTCATTTTTGAAGATAATGAATACGTTTATGCGCATGCGGGCTTTCAACTACCTTATAAAACTGCTTTTAATAATAGAAGTAATTTGTGGCTACCCCGAAAAGAGTTTTATCAAACTTCAATTAATCGCCTCTTACAAGAAACAAACGGTAAGCCTGTCGTCCACGGACATACGCCAGCACCGAACGTGGTGTTTGATGGGGCGAGAATTGGGATTGACCTCGGAGCTCAGGTTGTGAGTAAAGGGAGATTAGCATGTGTTGAATTAACCACTTCAAGGGTTTGGGAATATGACTTCACATTAAAAACGGTTAAGGATAACCAAATAAAAAGACGCGACTATTACTAGTCGCGTCTTTTTAATTATGCACTTTTACTAGCCACGACTAAGACGCGACCCTTGTCCAATTCTTCTTCATACTTTTCAGCCTCTACTCGAGATAACCCAAGCGATTCCATTTTTGAACGAAGCTCGTCTCCTCGGGAACGGAAAATATTTGCGACTGAATCTGTTAGCCCTTGTTCTGATAATCCAATGTTGTTTACATCCGTTGCGTCTGTTAAATGCTTGGAGCGTTCTTTGTGATGTGCGAGCAAATAAACTTCATCTTTCGTATATCCACTTCGTAAGAATTGATCAATCGTTTCTTTTGCTTGAACACCATTTTCGACTACTTTTACGTTTGTCATTTGTAAAACCTCCTAGTTTTAGTACGTGCAACGTGCTTTTTCTTGCTTCATCTGTGATTTAAGAAGAATATCAATCTCCTTGCTATGTATATAGACGTTTTAAAGAAGGTTAAACCAAAAATGGTAAAAAAATTTATACATATGAATTTAAGAACCAGGAGGAGTATAGCTTGGCGGCTTTTTTAACCAACCTTTTTCTCGCTGTGTTTCTTTTACTTTAAAACCAAATGCAACTTTTTCACTATGAAATTTTAGCCAGAGCATACCGACATCATTTCGGATGGATTGACTAATGTTTGTACTGCACATAATGATGTTTGAAGCAACTTTTGCCGATATTAAATTAGCAATTTCAGAATCTGTTGCGCGTACACCAGGAGGTATTTGGTAAGGGTCAGATTCTGGTTTTTGGGCTGGAATATCAGAAAGTGGGATTCCTTCGTGTAGCATGAATTCCTTTAACTTATTTCGTTGAGTCAAGGCTAACAGTTTTGATTCATGGGCAAGTTCTAATAGCGTTTCATCGGTTGTTGTATGTAAGGATGTTTCAATTGCCGGTATTTCTTCAGTAAGTGCCGTAAAATAAAGCCAGCATCCCATAGCTTCTCCTATATGTAATGGTTCGTGCTTGTTAGTATTAATTGTTTTTAAATATGTTGTTAATGCTTCAATAGCGTGAATCAATGCCATCAACCCTTTTGTATTTTTTATATTTAAATTGTTTCCTTTTTATGAAATAATACTCACTTTGCCTAGAAAAACAAAAGATTTTCTAGGAACTCTTAGTGCTTTTTGATAAAATAAATCCATTACCCACAAGATAATTTCTTCGTTTATTCCCCGATATGTATTTTGTAAGGAGGAGTTTCTTTGTTATTTGAAAAAGCGTTATCACAGTTAAAAACCTATTTTGGCTACGACAGCTTCCGCCAAGGACAAGAGCAGACGATACGTCATATTTTGGAAGGGCACAATACCGCTTGTATTATGCCTACAGGTGGAGGGAAGTCCATTTGCTATCAAATTCCATCCCTTTTATTAGAAGGAACAACAATCGTTATTTCGCCACTGATTTCCTTAATGAAGGACCAAGTGGATGCGCTGAATGAAGTTGGAATATCGGCAACGTATATTAACAGTTCACTTACAGCGTCAGAAGTGGAAGAGAGATTAGAAGAAGTTTCTCTTGGTGTGTATAAACTTTTATACATAGCACCAGAACGTATGGAGTCACCTTTTTTCTTTGAACAGCTTAAATCGTTACCTATTCCTTTAATCGCCGTTGATGAAGCACATTGTATTTCACAGTGGGGGCATGATTTTAGGCCTAGCTATCTACGCATTAGCAACTTGATTTGCGAGCTGCCGAGTAAGCCAATTGTGGTCGGGCTGACGGCTACTGCTACGCCTCAAGTACGAGAAGATATTTGTACAGCTCTACAAATCCAGGAACAAAATACGGTCATGACAGGGTTTGAGCGTTCAAATTTGTCATTTAATGTTGTTAAAGGGCAAGATCGCTTAGCTTATATCGATGAGTATGTAAAGAAAAATAAGCAAGAAGCAGGTATTATCTATGCAGCAACGCGCCAAGAAGTGGATAGTTTACATGAACATTTGCAAAGCTTAGGTGTACAAGTCGGAAAATATCATGCTGGAATGAGTCCATCAAGTCGAGAGCATGAGCAAAATCGCTTTTTACAGGATGATGTAACGCTTATGGTTGCTACTTCTGCTTTCGGAATGGGAATTGACAAGTCCAATATTCGTTTCGTCATTCACTATCAACTTCCCAAAAATATGGAAAGCTACTATCAAGAAGCGGGTCGCGCAGGACGAGACGGTTTGCAAAGTGAGTGTATAGTTTTATACTCTGCTCAAGATATTCGCGTTCAGCGCTTTTTAATCGAGCAGTCAACTAACCATTCAGGAAAGCTTGTTCAAGATCTGGAGAAGCTACAGCAAATGGTAAATTATTGTCACACAGAAGAATGTTTGCAAGCATACATCTTACACTACTTTGGTGAAGAGGAAGCTCATGCTTGCGGACGCTGTAGCAACTGTACGGATACTCGTAAAGCTGTTGATGTAACCGTTGATACACAAAAGGTTTTATCTTGTATGATCCGAATGGGAGAGCGTTTTGGTAAAACGATGATTGCTCAAGTATTAACGGGTTCTAAAAACAAAAAGATTCTAGACTTTCGCTTTGACCAACTCTCTACCTATGGAGTGATGAACAAGCAGTCGTTAAAAGAAGTAAGTGAGTTTATAGAATTTCTCATTTCAGAGCAGTATATTGTGGTTGGGCAAGGGGCTTTTCCAACTCTTTCTGTTGCAGCTAAGGGGAAAGGAGTACTTCTTGGTGAAGAAAAAGTAATGAGAAAAGAACAGATTCAAGTGAGTCAGCTTGTACAGGATGATGAGCTGTTTATGCATCTGCGCGCTTTACGAAAAGAAATCGCAGAGCTTGAAAATGTTCCTCCTTTTGTTATTTTTTCAGACGATACGCTTCAGGACATGTGTGCAAAGCTTCCTTTTACATTATCTGAATTTGAGAATGTAAAAGGAGTAGGTTCCCAAAAGCTCGATAAGTATGGCAGCCGTTTTATTCAAGCGATTGTGAACTTTTGTGCAGAACATCCTGATCGCGAGAGGCAGGTCGTTGAAGTACAGAGGGAAAGAAAAGCGAAAAGTGCATCTAAGCAAGGGTCGCATCTAGATTCGTATCAAATGTGGAGAACGGGTTCCTCTATTCAAGAGATTGCAGCAGAGCGAGAGTTAAGTACGCAAACAGTTGAAAATCATTTATTTAAATGTGCTGAAGAAGGGTACGAAATAGATTGGCAGCCGTTTTTAACAACTAAACAGCAAGAGCTTATCAACGAAGCGGTTGAATTGGTGGGAGACGATAAGCTAAAGCCAATTAAAGAAGCCGTACCTGAAGAGGTTACGTATTTTATGATCAAGGTCGCTTTATTTTTGCGTCGTATGAACAAAGAAGAGAAGCTGAGACATAAGTAGGTCAGCCCCTTCACTACCTGAACAATTGAGAGTTTACAACTTTTAATCGTTCAGGCTTTTTTTGTTGATTGAGAAAAGTCAGTTCCTCCCCAGGCAAAGCGAGTAGCCTTAGTGCAAGAAAACGAACATTTTTACATGAAATGTTTTGTGATAGACGTTGACCACCTTCCAGTCGTTATTTTTTTGATATAATTCTATGTCGAATGTGTGAACTTTTTGTTATAATGGATAGGCGTTGAATAGGAAAAGCTGTACCAGATAATAAAAAATAGTATGAAAATAAAACGTTTACTTGTTTTTTTAGAAATGTGTAAGCTGTGTATGGTCGCTTTCTACAATTATCAACTAGAAAGAGAAAGGTGACATGTTCACTTTTAAAATGAAAGGAAGAGGAAGATGAGTCAAACGAGTTACGCTCAACCTAAAAGACCGCTAAAAACAGTACTGTGGCAGTTAACTCGTCCCCATACATTAACAGCTTCGTTTGTACCGGTGTTAATTGGAACAGTAATGGCAATGTATGTTGGACAAGTTGATGTATGGTTATTTTTAGCCATGCTTTTTGCATGTTTATTTATTCAAATTGCAACGAACTTATTTAATGAATACTATGATTTTATAAGAGGACTGGATACAGAAGATTCAGTAGGGATTGGCGGTGCCATTGTACGCGACGGAATGAAGCCAAAAACTGTGTTGCAGCTTGCCTTAGCTTGCTATGGAATTTCTTTGTTATTAGGTGTTTACATCTGTATGAGTAGCACATGGTGGCTAGCACTTGTCGGGCTATTCGGCATGGCGATTGGATATTTATATACTGGAGGGCCGTTGCCAATAGCCTATACACCTTTTGGAGAGCTGTTCGCCGGTGTATGTATGGGTGCTCTGTTTATTTTAATTTCTTTCTACATTCAAACAGGCGTCGTTACGACAGAAAGTATTCTTGTTTCAATTCCTATTGCTTTTTTAGTTGGAGCGATTAATTTATCAAATAATATTCGTGATATTGAAGAAGACACAAAAGGTGGACGTAAAACGCTAGCAATTTTATTAGGCGAAAAGAAAGCAGTTTATTTTCTTGGATTTTTATTTGTTATTTCATATATCTGGATTGTTGTTCTTGTCATAACAGGAGTTGTGGGTGCGTTTGCGCTGTTAGTTTTCTTAAGTATCCCAAAACCGATTAGAGCAATTAAAGGGTTTGTGTCGGGTACGCCACCGATGAATATGATCGTTGCAATGAAATCTACTGCGCAGACAAATACGTTCTTCGGACTATTGTTGTCAGTTGGATTGTTTATTGGCTATTACTTATAAAAAAACCACGCTTAACGCGTGGTTTTTTTTATACTTTATCTAAGTATTCTTGGAGATAAGAGATAAAGTGGTTACGATCTTCCATCTTTAAGAACTGCGCCTGCGCTTGGTTTGCACCTCCGCCACCTTTTCCGTTAAATTGAGAAAGATGCTCTTTAAAAAGGTTTCCACTGTGAATTTTATCAGTATTGTGTGCTAATAACACTTTTGGTTCTAAAGACGAAGAGAAGATACCAATTATGTTTTCAGTTTGAAGCAGCTGCTTAATGATAGCTTGTCCATCTTTTAACGTCTTATCTTCAAATTCATGAGTTAAAACAAAGCCTTGTTTTTTATCAAGAAGAGATTGAGATAAGTAATGAGCATTTTCAGATTTTAGCACGTCGTTTTGTTTACTAAGGACCTTGAAGTCAGCTTCTAGTTTTTCCAATCTCTCTAAGACAAGCTCGCTTTTTGTACTAAAATGGTAGCTGACTTGAGAAAGGATACGGTGGGTTTGTTCGTAGTCTTTTAGCGCTCGCATTCCGCATTTAAAGAACAATCGAGTATGTCCTCGTTGTTTTTCAGTTTTCAATAGCTTAATAATGCCTAGCTCACCTGTACTTCTCACATGAGTTCCGCAACATGCTGAGGTATCTAGCGTATGGATTTCCACAATTCGAATTTGTTCATCTTCTAACTCAGGCATTTTACGAAGAGAAAGAGTGGATAGCTGATCTTGTGATACATAATATGTGTTCAACGGCTTGTTCGCATAAATAGCTTTATTTACTGTCTGCTCAATTTCTATCAACGCTTTATCATCAATTGAAGGAACGTTCACATCAATTGAAGCGATATCCTTACCTAAATGAAAACTTACAGTATGTATGTTGAACACATCACTTAAGATTGCTGAGAGTAAATGTTGCCCTGTATGTTGCTGCATGTGATCAAAGCGACGATTCCAATCAATCTCACACTCTACTTGTATATCTACCTCTAATGGCTTATCAATTTCGTGGAAGACAGAATGATCTTTTTCCGTGACATCTAACACTTTATGTCCTGCAATAGTGCCTATGTCAGAAGGTTGACCACCACCTTCTGGATAAAAAGCCGTTTTGTTTAGTTCAACGTAATAACGATTGTTGCTTTCGAATGAAGATAAAATAGAAGCAGTCCACTTTGTTGTATAAGGGGACGTATAATAAATTTTTTCAATCATTTTGTCATCTCCTGTAAAGAAAAATTCAGTATCTAACTCTTATCCTAACAGAAAATAAAGAGCAATGATAAAAAAATCTCCATCAACTTGTGATGGAGAATGAGCTTGTTTACATATGTGACGGAGGAAGCGTGTGGGAAGAGGTACGTAAGTTTTTCGGAAGTGTATTATGAATGTAAGAAGGAGCAGGGTTTAAGTTAGGCTTAAGCTCCTCCGTTCCTGTATCCATTAATAAATCTTTGTATTTACCATTTCCTCTAACGTTCCAGCCTTGAAACAGGTACTGCATGGCAACTGAAATCTCTCCAAATTGGCCACCTAAAACTTCTTGAAGCTGTCTGGCAAAAACGGGGTCGGGTCTGTCTGGCTTTGAAAGGTATTGGAGTTCTTTTTTATGGAAAAACATTAACAACATCCTGTCTTTTTCAGTTCACTTTACAATCTATGTAAAAAAAGTGAAACATAACTATATTTGAGCCGTATAAAATAGTACCAGCTGTTTATGAGCCTATGATATAGGGTAAAAGCAGTAGGAAAAGTAAAGGAGTGAATCATATGGGTTTACTAGATGGTTTAATGGGCAATGCATCAGAAGTAAGCGTGTCTTCAGTAGAAAAAGATTTGCGAGATATTTTAGTACAGGGAGAACAGGTAGAGCATGCGTTTAAATTGATTCGCGATATCTTTGTTTTTTCTAATAAACGATTAATATTAATCGATAAGCAAGGTGTAACTGGTAAGAAAACAAGCTATCATTCCATTCCATATAAAAATATTACGCATTTTAGCGTCGAAACGGCTGGAACATTTGATTTGGATGCAGAACTGGTTATCTGGGTTTCAGGCTCAACAGCTCCAATCGTAAAAGAGTTTCGTAAAGATAAAAACATTTATGCAGTACAAAAAGCACTTGCTACGTATGTACTATGAGTAAGAACAAACCGCTTCTTTCAGGTCGAAAGGAGCGGTTTGTTTTGATAAAAATATTATTTATTTGCTAAGACAATCTACCAAATTGTGAGAAAACTATTGACGGTTCTAATTGAAACGTCTAGTATTAATGATAATGATTATCATATACGGTAAGGTTTATATGCAGTAGGAGGAAGTACATATGAAGAATATAAGAATGAAAAAAAGCTTGGGGATGGTTGCTGCTTTATCAGGGCTATTGTTTTTAGGAGCTTGCGGCGGAGCGGTTGAAGAGTCTAAATCAACTGGTGAAAAAAATGGTGACACTGTAACCGTGAAGCATGAGCTTGGCGAAACGGATGTTTCAAAAGAACCGAAAAAAGTAGTTGCGCTTGAATTGTCTTTTGTTGATGCGCTTGAAGGATTAGGTATGCAGCCTGTAGGGATTGCAGATGACAATAAAAAAGACATGATTGAAAAACTAGTTGATGGTAAAGTGGATTACACATCAGTTGGAACGCGTCAACAGCCGAATCTAGAAGTAATTAGCTCCCTTCAGCCGGATTTGATTATTGCGGATGTTCAGCGTCATAAAGCCATTTATAAAGAGTTACAGCAAATTGCACCAACCATTGAACTGAAAAGCCGTGAATCTACATATGAAGAGAACATAGAGTCATTTGAAACGATTTCAAAAGCAGTTGGGAAAGAAGACGTAGCGAACAAAAGGTTACAAGAGCACGAACAAACCATTCAAGAGTTAAAGGATACGTTAAAAGAAGAAGCCGGTCAAACAGTGCTGCCAGCTGTTGTACGAGACACTTCTTTCCAAGCTCATACATCTTCTTCATACGATGGGGAGTTTCTAGAGAAGCTAGGCTTAAAGAATGCTGTTGAATCAGAAGAAGCGTATGCGGAAATGAACTTAGAACAGTTGTCAGACATTAACCCAGGAATTTTAATTTTAGCAAATAATGAAGGTAAACTAATTACAGATGAATGGAAAAACAACCCTCTTTGGAAAGACTTAGATGCTGTGAAAAATGATAAAGTATTCGTAGTTGATCGTGATTTATGGACACGATTTCGAGGCGTAATTTCGGCTGAAGCAATCGGAAAAGATACAGTTAAGTTGTTAGACAACAAGACAAAATAACAACGTAGCGGCGAAATACTAGAGGCGAGAATAGATTCTATTCTTGCTTCTATTTGTTTAAAGAGAAACTATGAGAAAGTGTGTGTATCATGACGAAAAAATCTCAAGACAAGAAAATAAATAAATACGCAGTTGCTGTAATTAGCGCTTGTTTGCTGCTCGTTGGTATAGTGATACATATTGGTGTAGGCTCTTCATCTATTGGGCTTAAAGAGATTCTCAGCACCTTTTTTAATGAACATGATGCTTCCAGAGAAGCAACTATTATTCAAACCTTAAGGCTTCCCAGAGCCCTGTTAGCAGCTTTGATTGGAGCTTCTTTAGCAGTCGCTGGGGCATTAATGCAGGCTATTACGCGAAATTCACTTGCTTCACCGCAGGTATTTGGCGTAAATGCAGGGGCTTCGTTTGCCATTGTTTTAGTATTGCTCTTCTTCCCGATGTTTACATCTCAAGTAACCGTATATGCTGCTTTTTTCGGAGCTGCACTTGGAGGCGTAACCGTATATGCATTTGCTGCAGGTGGTAAAACAACGCATGTTAAATTGGCTTTAGCTGGCATGGCAGTGCATTTGTTTTTATCATCTTTAACACAAGGTGCGATCGTTTTAAATGAACAAGCAACGGACGTTTTATATTGGCTAGTAGGTTCTGTTAGCGGTAAAGATTGGACGCATGTAAAAATTGCGCTGCCTTGGACTATTTTAGGTTTACTTGGTGCTTTTATTCTGTCAAAATCTGTCTCTATTTTTGCATTAGGTGAGAATATGGCAACTAGTCTAGGTGAAAAAGTAAAATGGATTCGCGCTGCAGCTGGAGTGTTGGTCATTATTTTAGCAGGTTCTTCTGTGGCTGTAGCTGGGCCTATTGGATTTGTTGGGTTAATTACTCCGCATATTGCTCGCAAGATAGTGGGAGGAGATTATCAGCGAATACTCCCGTTTTCAGCAATGTTTGGAGCGATTTTGCTTGTATATGCGGATATTTTATCAAGATTTATCGCTTACCCTTTTGAGTCACCTGTAGGTATTGTAACTGCGCTCATTGGTGCACCGTTCTTTTTATATCTTGCTCGTAAAGGGAGGGGAATTAAGCAATGAAACAAAAAAAGCAAACATACATGAAGATTTTGATGCTGGTGCTGCTAGTCATTGTAGCCTCTGTTATTAGTTTAGGAGTCGGAGCAGTATACATTTCACCAGTGGAAGTTATCCAAACGCTTCTGGGTACATCGCAGGATGGTTTATTTATCTTAAACAACTATCGAATTCCCCGTATTTTAATTGCACTTATTGTAGGAGCGTCGCTTGCGGTAGCAGGAGCGATTTTGCAAGGAATCTTAAAGAATCCTTTGGCATCTCCTGACGTCATTGGTGTGACGAAAGGAGCTGGACTGTTGGCTGTATTTGTTATTATCATTTTTCCTGGTGCTTCAATGATAGCTGTACCGATAGCAGCTTTTCTAGGAGCAGCGGTAATCGCACTGGTTTTAATGATTTTTTCGCATACCTCTGGAGCTAAACCATATACCCTCGCACTCGTGGGCGTCGCGCTCGGTGCAATTTGTCAAGCTGGTATTCAGTACTTTATGATTAAGTTCCCAGACAACGTAAATACAACGTTGCTTTGGTTGACAGGAAGTCTTTGGGGAAGGGGATGGAGCGAACTATGGTTTTTACTACCAGCACTCATCCTCACTCCTATTATTATTATCTTTACACCAAAGCTTGATATCTTGAACCTTGGAGATGATGTAGCTTCTGGATTAGGTGAGCGAACAAGAGCCTTGCGATACACGCTTCTTGGAATCGCGGTGATTTTAACAGGAGTAGCAGTTGCTGTTGTTGGTACAATTGGCTTTATTGGATTGATCGCACCTCATATTGCAAGAAGGCTAGTCGGGAGCCAGTCAAAGTTTTTGTTGCCAACATCTGCATTAACAGGAGCTTTGTTTCTATTAATTGCTGATAGTGTAGGACGTGGTCTTGTGCCCCCAATTGAAATTCCAGCAGGCATTGTTACGGCCATAATAGGCGGTCCGTATTTTTTATATTTATTACGTAAAGAACAAAGCAGCTAATCGTAGTGAGAAAGGAAGAGCGTTGTGAACAAGCTAACAGCAGAGCAACTTTCGTTATCGTATGATAAAAATACAATTATTGATAATATTGATTTACACATTCCCCAAGGGGAAATTAGCATTATTATTGGAGCAAACGGGTGTGGGAAGTCAACCATTCTTCGATCATTAGCTCGCCTTTTAAAGCCAACGCAAGGGAGCATTTATTTAAATGGGAAAGACATTCATCGCCATTCGTCTAAAGAAGTAGCGAAGCAGCTCGCGATTTTGCCTCAAGCGCCGGAAGCACCTGAGGATTTAACTGTTAAAGAGCTTTGTTACTATGGACGCCACCCTCATAAAGGGCTATTTGCAAGGTATACGCAAGAAGATCACCAAATTGTTGATGAAGCTTTGCGTGCAACGCGCATGGATGCTTTCAGTGAACGTACGCTTGATGCTCTTTCAGGTGGACAACGTCAGCGAGCGTGGATTGCGATGGCCCTTGCCCAAGGCACCGATCTTTTACTGCTGGATGAGCCAACGACGTACCTTGATCTAGCTCACCAAATTGAAGTGTTGGAACTGCTTCGTTCGTTAAATCAACAGCATCAGAGAACAATTGTGATGGTTCTCCATGATTTAAATCAAGCTGCACGCTATGGTGATTACTTAATTAGCATCTCTGAAGGGGCTATTTATAAGGAAGGTCCACCTGAAGAAGTATTTACAGAAAAAATGATTGAAGATGTTTTTCGTTTATCTTCAACAATTATTAAAAATCCGGTGGATCAATCTCCAATTTGTATTCCAACAGGCGTAATTAGGTAAGAAAGCACACTTCAATTGAAGTGTGCTTTCTTATTGGTTAGAAGTTAACAGGTGTAAAAAAAGTTCTACAATTTTGTTTTGCCCATTTGTTGTTGGATAAATATACGAAAATTTACGTTTGAATGGTTCTGTATCAAGGTTTAAGATGGCTAAATTGCCTTGTGCAACATCTTGTTTTATAGCTGATTTAGAAAGTACAGACAATCCTAAGTTCTGCATAACAGCTTCCTTAACTCCCTGATTGCTGCTGATTGTTAGCATATTCTTCATTTTTAATCCATTTGAGCTCATCATCAAATCAAGGTAGGCTCTTGTCCCAGACCCCGTTTCGCGCGCAACCCATCCTTCGTTTTGCAGTTCACTTATTGCAACATGCTCCTGTGCTGCCAATGGATGAGAGGTACCAGCTACAACCACGAGCTCATCTTCCATAAACGGTTCAATATGTAACTCATGATCATCTGTTTGTCCTTCAATTAATCCTACATCTAACTTAAAGTGTCGAACAAGCTGAGCAATTTCTTTTGTGTTTCCAATCGTTACGTTCACATTTATATCGGGATACTGTGCTTGAAGTTTAGCGAGAAAAGAAGGAAGGACGTATTCACCAATTGTGAAACTTGCTCCAATAGTTAAAGTACCTTTGACTAAGTGATGATGTTCATAAATATCTCGTTTTGTATGCTCATATATTTGAATCATTTGCTTTGCACGAGTGTAAAGAATTTCTCCACTTGGCGTAATTTTTAATAATTTAGGTGAGCGTAAAAACAATGATGTTTGAAATTCTTTTTCTAAGTTTTTTATATGTACGCTTACGCTTGGTTGTGAAATTAATAATTTTTCGGCAGCTTTTGTAAAGCTTTTCTCTTCTACAACGGTCACAAAGGTTCGTAATGCGTCGTAATACATGATGAATCGCTCCTTACATAAAACATCTTATGAATTCATTATATAGTAAGTTTTTGCTAATAGATAGTACAATACCTATTTTCCTTATCTGATTTATAAGCTATTGAAGCGGGTTATTTCAGATCATCTATTTGTTACTTATTTGTAATAAAAGTAATAAAAGTACTTGTTTTTTCCAAAAAACGATGTATAATACTAACTGTAGTAACACATGTAGTACAGTTAATACAGTTAATACACCTAAACATAGTGCATGATGAATGATAAGCGAGATAGAGAGGAGGAAAAGTATGTTTGATTTAGATATTCGCAGTCGTAAGCCTATTTATGAGCAATTGGTTGATAAGTTAAAGGAGCTAATTATTCATGAGGTATTTAAAGCAGACGAGAAGCTTCCGTCTGTACGTTTGTTAGCGAAAGAACTAACAATTAATCCTAATACAATTCAAAAAGCATATCGAGAGCTAGAACATCAAAATTACATTTATTCAATTCCTGGAAAAGGAAGTTTTGTGACGGCGCAATCGGAACTATTAAACAATGAAAAGGTGAAAAAAATGAAAGAAGACTTAGTAAAACTTATTGCTGAAGCGATGTATTTGGGAATGGGAAAAGACGAGATCTTATCACTTATTTCACAAGCTGAACAAACCGTCAAAGGGGGAGAAAGTGATGATTGAATTAACAGAAGTAAAGAAATCCTTTGAAGATATAAAAGTATTAAACAATGTTTCTCTAACTGTTAGAAAAGGGTCTATTTATGGTTTGCTAGGATCAAACGGTGCAGGTAAAACAACATTATTAAAAACAATTGCGGGGATTTACCGTCAAAATTCAGGGAGTATACATATCAATAATGAGGAAGTTTTTGAAAATGTAGCTCTTAAAAAAAGCATTATTTTTCTCCCAGACATTCCTTATTTTTTTGCACAATCAACTATTAAGCAGCTTGCGCAATTTTATAAGAATATGTATCCGACGTGGAACGAAGAGCGTTTTCAGCAGTTAAAGCAGGCATTTCCAATTGACTTGAAGAAAAAAGTACACCGTATGTCGAAAGGAATGCAACGTCAAGTAGCATTTTGGCTTGCTTTATCTACGATGCCAGACATTTTAATATTAGATGAGCCTCTAGATGGACTGGATGCTGTTATGCGTCAAAAAATCAAAAATTTGCTTGTACAAGACGTAGCGGAACGCGAAATGACTATTTTAATTTCGTCTCATAATCTTCGCGAAGTGGAAGATTTATGTGATCATGTCGGCATATTGCACCAAGGCCAGCTATTAATTGAAAAAGACCTTGACGATTTAAAATCCGATATTCATAAAATTCAAGTAGCATTTAAAGGCGATGTACCGCTTGCATTTCATGAAGACTTAGAAATCTTATACGAAGAGAAGCGAGGAAGCGTACTTCTTTGTATTGTACGCGGTAAAGAAAAGAAGCTGGCGTCTCGTATTCAATCATACAAACCGCTTGTATTCGATATTTTACCGCTTACGCTCGAAGAAATCTTTATTTATGAAATGGGGGATGTTGGTTATGCCATCGAAAATATCATCGTTTAATCGAGGGCTGTTTACACAGTCGTTTAGAAGCGTGGGATGGATTGGGTTAGTTTACTCATTTCTTCTTTTGTTTGCTCTTCCTCTCCAGCTTCTGATGAAGTATACAGGTAATCCAGAGTTTAAGCCAGAAAAGATTAAGACATTATTTGAGCTATTTGATGGCTTACAGCTTGTCTTTATGTTTACAGTACCGGTTCTACTCGCGGTGTTTATATTCCGCTATATTCAAACAAAAGCAGCAGCAGATTATTTTCATAGTTTACCAGTTCGAAGAGAAGCCTTATATCACCAAAATATCATTGTAGGTATCGTGATTCTCGTCGTACCTGTGGTAATTACAGCGGGTATAATTGGTCTGATAAAAGGGATGTTAAACGTTGAAGACCTCTATACAGTAAAAGATGTTATGGTATGGGCAGGTTACACAGTCGTTTTTAACCTTGTTGTGTTCTTTGGAACAGTAGCATTCGGAATGTTCACCGGAATCTCAATCTTACAAGCTATTTTCCTATACGTTCTGTTTCTTTTACCTGGTGGCTTTATCATGCTTCTTTTATCAAATTTGAAATTTTATTGGTATGGATTCCCAATTGATTATTATTTAAATAAAAGTGCTGAAAAGCTAATACCGTTTTTACATGCAACGGAGTTAATGACAAAAAAGAATTTAACAATTAGCCCATGGATTTATGTAATACTTATCATTATCTTTTATGCCATTGGATACATTGCGTATAAAAAGCGTCATATCGAAGCGGCAACTCAGTCCATCTCATTTAAATGGGTGAAGCCAATCTTTGTTTACGGTGCGACAACATGTGCACTACTTGTTGGTGGTGTTTACTTTGGAGCCATGCAAGGAACGTTTGGCTGGATGATTTTTGGCTATATATTAGGTGCTCTTATTGGTTATATTGTTGCTCAGGTAATACTACACAAAACGTGGAGGATTGCTAAGTATTGGAAAGGGTTCGTGATTGCATTAGCTATTTTCTTTGCAATTGGTGCATTTGTTCATATTGATGCATTTGGCTATGAATCAAAGGTTCCAGCATTAGATGAAGTGGAAAGTATTTATTTTGAAGAAGGAACCTATTTACTAACTGAAGATCCAACTAGTGAACAGTACACAGAATATGGAAATGAGTATGTGCCTCCTTATTACTACACAAGTAAAGAAGCAGTTGAGGCAATTCATCGACTGCATGAGCAATTAGCAAAGAATCCAGTCTCAATGACAAATAAGGATATTCAAGGAGATAATGGGCGCACAGCAGCAATAGCATATAAACTTAAAAATGGAAAGACGCTTGTGCGTGAATATGAGTTGAACTTTAAAGCGTACCATCCGCTATATAAGAAAATTTCTGAAACAAAAGAGTTTAAGGAAAACTTTAATCCATTTTTACGAAGTGGAGATATGAGCGACGTCACGAGTGTACAAATTAGTTCGGATGGACAAATCAGTAAGCAAGTTAGCATTCGAAATCCTGAAGATATTAAAGAGCTCGCTGAAGTAATAAAAACATCAATGAAAAACGAAACGTTTGAAGAAATGTACAGTGAGCGCGTACCATGGGCTTATATTGACTTCTATACGGGTCAAGGGAAAAATAAACAAAACGTAACCTGGGAAAAATCGTATGATGAAGTGAGCGAGTGGTTAAAGAAAAAAGGTTTATATAACAAAGCACGTGTATTGCCAGAAGATATTGAAAAAATAGTTGTGTTAAAAAACCCGCATCAGCATGAAATAGATTTTTATGCAGACCAAGAGTTTCCTTCATTAGTAGAATCTGAGCAAACGATTGAAGTGAAGAATAACGATCAAAAAGAAGAAATTTTGAAAAACGTGTCTTGGGCCAACAATGGAGCTTACTTAGTTGGTATCTATTATAAAGAAGATCCTAGTACACCTGAAGTTCAGGAATTTACTGAAGAAACAGTTCCCGACTTTGTTAAAGAAAAACTATTAAAATAAAGGGAGAAGAAGTATGAGTGCTAGCAATATTGAACCATATTTGCGACAGGTGCTAGCTTATTTGCAAAAGCGAGGTGTCAGCAAGCAAGATGCTGAAGATATCACACAAGATGTGGCGATGAAATACTTAGAAAATCAGCATAAGGTTGAACACGGGAAAGAAAGAGCCTGGTTGTTTCGAGTTGCTTTAAATAAGCGCTGTGATTTAATCAGAAAAAATTCCGTTCAAACTCGCTATGTGTTAACACAGGGAGCAACAGAGCTGCAAAATGCGCCGATGGATTTTGTATTATCAAAAGAGCAATTCGAGCAATATGCGAAAGCGTTAAATAAACTAAAGCCTCAATACAAAAACCTACTTATCTTAAAATATGAGTATGGTTTGAAATATGAAGAGCTTTCTGAGCAATTTAATATGAAAGTGACGACTATTAAGTCAGCACTTTATCGAGCACGCAAGCTATTTATGAAGCATTATGCATATCAGCTTATGTGAAAAAAAGCCAATCTTCTACTTAGAGGATTGGCTTTTTTCATTCCTTACTGCGCATTTTTCGTTTTTGGTACGCTAAACTTCCAATGCTGATGGCAATAAACAAAATAGTGAATTGAGAAATGGTTTCAAATGAAGCGGTATCATCAACTTTAAACCCCCATAAGAAAAACGCAAATGTCCAAATCAATCCAAACGAGAATGTTGTGGTTATATAATTAAGATGTGGCATTTTCGTTGTTCCTAAAAATAAGGGCATAACGTGGCGCATTCCCGGCAAGAAGAAGCTGAGCATAATACCAAAGGAACCGTATGAAGCAATAAGATTTTCAATTTCATATCGTTTTTTTTGAAAGCGTGATTGAGATAGAGATTTTATCGTTTGCTTGCGAAACCATCTAGCAAATAAGAATTTTATATATAAGCTAAGCATCATGGCACTGTAAGTCAGAAGAAAAGCAACAAAAGGGTGAAAAGTCGAAAGGGTGGCATGATTGCCTGCAAGCATAATGAAGAGAGGGTCTGGAATAGGTGTGAAATTAGCACCAATGATGATTAATAAAAAGAAATATCCGTATCCAAACTGTTGAATTACTGAAATAATTTGATCCACCACGGCGCTTCCTCCCTATTTTTGTCAAAGTTACTATAGTATACGAATGCTTTACAGGGATGTTCATTAAACAATCCGCCCGTTTTTAACTCTTTGTCCATCATATTACAAACTGCTGTAGAATTATTCACATTAATTGCTTTTTGGTTTAAAATAAGAACGTACATTCTGTTGGTTCGAATAGAAAGAAGGTGAGAGTGTTGAAAGAGATGTATCCAAAAAAGGGAAGAGTAATATTGCATATTGACGCGAATGCATTTTATGCTTCGGTGGAAGAAGCACGTAATCCAGCGCTAAAAGGAAAACCTATGGCCATTGCAGGTAACCCAAAAGAACGTAGAGGAATTGTGGTAACGTGTAACTATGCAGCGCGCAATGAAGGGGTATACGCACCGATGCCACTATGGGAAGCGAAGAAAATTTTCCCTCAGCTCATTGTATTAAAACCAGATTTTACTCTTTACCGTAAAGTATCAGCGCAAATGTTTTCTTACTTATCGACAATCTCTTCTATTCTTGAGCCTGCTTCAATTGACGAAGGATACTTAGATATTACGGATTGCTTTCATCAAGGTACGCCGCTTGAGATTGCACAGCGAATACAGAACGACCTGTTGAATGAATTACAAATACCTGTCTCAATTGGCATTGCACCAAATAAATTTTTAGCTAAAACGGCGAGCAATATGAAAAAACCTCTTGGAGTTACAATCTTAAGAAAGCGAGATGTTAGTCAGAAACTTTGGCCACATCCAGTAGTTTATATGCATGGTATAGGTGATAAAACTGCTGAGAAATTGAATGCTGTTCATATCCATACGATTGAAGAGCTAGCGCATGCAGATGATCATAAGCTAAAGACCGTAGTGGGAATAAGAGGAATAGAAATGAAGCAAAGAGCTAATGGAATTGACGATCGATCTGTAAACCCAAATCGCCGGTCAGAGTTTAAATCGATTGGAAATTCAAAAACGCTAGCGAAAAATCTAACAGATGATCGTGAAATGGTACCGGTTTTAAATGACCTCACGGAGTCTGTTAGCCAGCGAATGCGCGCAAAAAAAGTAGTCAGCAAAACGATTCAGTTAACCATTCGCTACGGTAATTTTAAAACCATTACAAGAACCCAAACCATTGATCAGTGGACGAATCAGCAAAAAGTGTTGTTACATTGGGTAAACAAGCTGCTTCAAAAGCATTGGGACGGTGAACCTGTTCGATTGTTAGGAGTAGCTGCTTTACAAGTAGAAAGAATCAATGCTCGAGATCAAGAACAGCTGAGCTTATTTACATATGAACGACATGCAAAAGATGAACCGCTTTATAAAGCAGTTCAGGAGCTTCAAAGTAAGTATGGTGACGAAATAATACGCAAAGGGTTAAAAAAAGAGGAAAAGTGAGTATAGAACGAGATGTTTCAATCCACTCTAAAAGGGTAATATATCCATAGAACGTGCAAGAGCGTTTTTGCATGAGCAAGGACTTTACAATTACGTATATGAGGTGATTTCAATGTCAGTTTTATTTACTTCAAAAGCAACAGCAGTAGGCGGAAGGGAAGGGCACGTCAAATCAGATGATGGCCTAATTAATTTAGATTTAGTCATGCCTTCGCCAAACAATAAAAAAGAAGGAACAAACCCTGAGCAACTTTTTGCAGCAGGATATGCTTCTTGCTTCGACGGAGCTTTAAATTTAATTGCTAAAAAGCAAAAGCATTCTATTGAATCATCTATTACCGCTGAAGTTAGTTTAATGAAAGACCCAGCAGATGATGGATTTAAGCTAGCAGTAACGCTAAATGCACATATAAAAGGGGTATCTCAAGAAGATGCTGAAAAGCTAGTGAAAGCAGCACACGATTTTTGCCCATATTCAAAAGCAACTAGAGGAAATATTGATGTAACGTTAAACACAACGGCTGAATAAAAAAGCGGTGCACTTTTGTGCACCGTTTTTTTATTTAATTGTTTTTTCCATTATAACTATGGATAGCAGTTAACAACTCATGAAGCATTCGTTTTAAATTTGCTAGCTCTTCAGGAGAGTAATCGGTCATATTAAATACTTCATCTGGAATTTGGCACGCTTTATCTCGAAGCGTAGCACCTTTTTCTGTTAAGCTTACTAACACAACTCGCTCATCTTCCTGAGAGCGTTCGCGGATTACAAGCTCTTGCTCTTGCATACGTTTCAGCATTGGAGTTAGCGTACCAGAATCTAAATATAAAAGCTCTCCCATTTTTTTTACACTAACTTGTCCATGCTCCCATAGGACAAGAAGAGCTAAGTACTGTGGATACGTGACGCCAATTTTATCTAAAAGGGGTTTATATACTTTTGTAATCTCACGTGACGTAGCATAAATCGAAAAGCAAAGCTGATTTTCTAACTTTAATCTTGAAAATAAATCGGTCATTTTAAGCTCCTTCAATATAATTGTTCACTATGTAATTATATACAATTTATCAAAGAGATTCAAAATAAACAAACATAAATTTTGACATAGTTTGTCAAAATACCTTAAATAAAAAAGCATTTTTTACATATACTAAGAAAAAAAGGGAGCTGTGCTCATGTATTTCGCGAAAAAAGGTATGGAAGAACAAGTTACTCAAATGATGGATACAAACGTTTATGCGTGTCAGTCTGACTCTTGTAACGGATGGATGAGAGAAGACTTTGTGACGGCAGATTATAATTGTCCAATGTGTGGAAATGAAATGTCTCAAGAAGTGAGAGAGCTACCTAAAATCAAGAAGGATTTTCAGTTTTATAATCGTTAAGCAAAGAGCGCCTAATAAAGAGGCTGGGGTATAAGTCATACAGCCAATGATAAACCTAAACGGTTGAGAGTTCCTTACTTTTAATCGTTCAGGTTTTTTTTGTTGATTGGAAAAATGAATTTGGAAACAAGGTGGAATGAAAGCGCAGGGCACTCAACTCCTGCGGGATGATAAACAGAGGTCCCCGCAGCGAGGAGGGTCAGCTTCCTCCCCGCGGAGAGAGGCATTAGCGCAATGGAACGAATGTATTATGACGAAGAGCTCAGAAAAGGAAATATTCGTCTTTTTGGAAATTTGCTTTGTTATGTACGCCCCTCTTTTATTTTTTATTATGCTTGCGGCGTCTTTTAAAATAAAAGTAAAAGCCTCCTAATAGTAAAGCAACTAATAATAATACGCTGGTTGGAAAATATAAGGTGCCAATATTCATAGTCATAACCTCCAGTATAGCAATCTAAATAGTTGAAACGTTTACGTTGTCTTAGAATTCCTATTCCCTTTATGCAGAGGGTTAAACACTAAAATAAAAAAAGAAGCCTCCCAGGCTTCTTTTAGTTTAATATTTTAACTGTAACCGTTTTGCGACCCCACTTCATTGCTTCGCTTTGAGACGGAATAAAAACGTCAATACGGTTCCCTTTAATAGCACCACCCGTATCGCCTGCAATCGCTTCTCCATATCCCTCCACATAAACGCGTGATCCAAGAGGAATAACGGACGGGTCAACAGCAATTACTTTTTGATTTGGGTTTGCACGGAGGTCAATACCTGTCTTTGTAATACCACTACAGCCAGTACAAAAAGCTGTGTAAGCCGTAGCTACAACCTGAAATTCTTTCTTTACTTCCTGGTTTTCAGAAGGGGCTGGTGTTTGTGGCTTAGAAGATACAGGATTTGATACCTCAGGGGCAGCTGGTGCTGGAGCAACAGATCCATTGACTTTAAGCACTTGATTAATGTAAATTGTGTTTGCTGACAAGCCGTTTAGCTCCTGTAATCTTGAAACTGAAACACCGTGCCTTTGGGCAATGCTCCACAACGTATCGCCTGGCTTTACTTTATATGTACTAACAGGAGCTTGTTGTTCTGGTTGTTCTATTTTTTCATCTGCCGGTGCTGTTACAGCGCTGGAGCCATTTACAGTTAACACTTGGTTCACGTAAATAACATTGGATGATAGGTTATTATACTGTTTTAATTGCTCAACCGATAAGCCGTGAGATTTTGCAATACGATAAAGCGTATCGCCTGATTGAACTTTATATGTATTTTGAGACGTAGAGGGTGATGGTGATGCTGTATTCGTGTCAGATGAACTACTAATATGTAAGGTTTGATTTGCATAAATGATAGTGGATGATAAGTTATTCCATACTTGTAGGTCTTTTACTGATACATTGTATTTTTTTGAAATGCTATAAAGCGTGTCTCCTGACTGAACTTTATAAGTTTCCGCGTCTGCTGATGCCATGCCTGCAATTCCCATTGAAACAAGTGCCGTTGCACCAAGTGAAAAAATATGTTTTTTCATTCTTTTTTCTCCTTTGTGACTATGAATTTATTACCATTCTATCAATCTTATGTGACAGGAATGTTTCAATAGTATAGATAGTTTGTTACAAAAAAGAAAATAAAGGAGAAAAATTGTGTGTTTTTTGTCGTTATTTGTAGATATAAAGTCCTATCAATAGTTAATGATAGAAAAAATAGGAAATACATGTCAGATTTTGTGACTGCATAAAGTGTTGGAACATGCTAGAATAGAAAAGTTGTAGAGAACGGAACGAATGAGTTGGAGGTGAAAGGCACTGTTAGAAAAACCTTGAGACAGTGCTTAACTCAATTGAAAAAAACAGTTTCACAGTATTTAAAAGAGTGGGTTCAGGCTTTATCAATGGAAATTAGCCACTTAAAGAAAGAAGGAGGGAGAAAAGAGCAGCTAGTTAACGGTGAATACGTAGGACGATATGGAGAAGCTTTTGTGTACCGTTTTCAGATGGTACGCTTTTTTCACATAATAGATGGAACGAGCATGCGTGTAAGGGTTCAAGATGCAGAGCTTGATGGCGAGATTTTAGCTCATGAAAAGCACGAGGTATATATAAAAGTAGGGGTCTATTTAGGGGCAGATGTTCCTGTTTTGTACTTGTTCAATGAACCATGGGAGCTTTTACAGGCACTGATTGACCGGTTAGAAGAACTGAAAGACTATAAGAAAAAGCGTGCAAGAGTTAAACGTTTAATGGCGGGTACAGCGAAGGTGAATCATGAAGAATACAAAATAAAAAATGATCTTCATGAGATTTTATTGAGAGCTCACCATAATCAAACAACGTACTTATGGGGGCCTCCTGGAACAGGAAAAACATATACGCTTTCACGTATTATTAATAGCATGTACCGAAAGAAGAAGCGTGTCTTGGTAGTGTCGCACAGCAATGCAGCGGTTGATGTATTAATGAACGAAGCATTAATGCGTATTGAAGCGAAGCATAAGTGGAAAAAAGGAGAGGTTGTACGTTATGGAGCTATGGCAAATGAAGAGCTTCAAACAAAACTTTCTACGACTCTATTAGTTGAACACGAGCATCCAGATCTTGCAAGAAAAGAAAAGGACCTGCAAGAACAATATGTACGTTTAACAAGATATCCTTCTAAAGAGCGTGAAATTCAACAGGTTAAAAAGAAGCTCACTAGCGTGAAGCAGGAGATGGCAGAGCTGGAAAAAGAGCTGGTACAAAAAGCAGTCATTATTGGAACAACATTAACTAAAATGGCAACGGACGCATCGGTTTATGAAAAAGAATATGATGTAGTAATTGTAGACGAAGTAAGTATGGCTTATACGCCACAAGTGGCTTTAGCAGCTTCTTTAGGTAAGCACATTGTTGTTTGTGGAGATTTCAAGCAACTTCCAGCCGTTTCTCAATCAAAGCATGCGTATGTGAAAGAAGCACTAGGACGTGATATATTTGAACAATCGGGGATTGCAGCACAAATTCATGAAGGAAACTGGCATCCACATTTAGTAATATTAAAGCAGCAACGTCGTATGCATCCAAATATTTCAGCGTTTACAAACGCTCATGTATATGGTGGTAAAGTAAGCGATCATCCATCTGTAGTACAGCGAGAAGCAGTTGCTCAACTAAAACCGTTTGTAGATAAAGCTCTTGTACTTCTGAATACAAGCGGTATTAAGACATTTGCTCAAAAAGAAAAAAATGGGGGGTCACGGTATAACTTAGTGTCTGCTTTTATTTCAAGTAGCTTGCTTATTCGCGCATTTAAAAGTGGAATTACATCATTAGGTTATGTTACCCCATATCGAGCACAAGCGCAGCTTGTAAGAGACCTAGTAAAAGGAACGATTCCTGAAGAGCATATTCTTGCTGCAACGGTTCATAAGTTTCAAGGTTCTGAAAAAGACCTTATGATTTTTGATGCGGTTGATAGTCATCCTTTTTCAAAGCCAGGCATGCTTCTTACAAATGAATTAGCAGACCGCCTTATAAACGTAGCAATTACAAGAGCAAAAGGAAAATTTATTATGATAGGTGACGTTCCTTACTTAGCTAAACGTTTGCCTAAAGAGCGCTTGCTTTTTAAGCTACTTCAATATATGAATGAACAAAATGTCATCTACCAACCGAATGAATATTTGAAAGAAATGATTCAAGATAGCCAGCTAATTTGGCATAAAGGAATGGATGTTGACAAGATAGTAATGGATATTAGACGTGCGAAAAATAAATTGTTTATCGTGTTGCCTACTATAAAAGAATGGCCAAATAGGCTTTGGGAAGCGATTAATAAATTTCAGGGAACGGTTACAATTTTGACAAAAGAACCTGGAAGGCTTAAGGTCAAAGAAGGAGTTGAAGTTATACCTTCTCATCTTCCTTTTTTTATCTTTGCGATGGATGAGAAGTGTTTGTGGTGTAGCAACGAGAGTAATCAAGGAAACTCTATTCCTTTAACCGTTCGCATTGAGTGCTTAGACTTTGTCCAAATGTTCTTAAGTTATGTGGATATGACGCCCGTTTTTAGTCATTCAAGGCAAGATTGGCTGCAGATAAATAAAATAGGATATTCATTAGCAGACTACTTAAGTATATGGGATCGATGTTCGGAATGTCATAGCGTTCGAGACGCTGAAGTGACAGTAAAAGGAAAAGTTCGGTTTGTTTGTCATCACTGTGGGAATACAGGTGGTATAACGAGGAAAATTTTCCAAGATTATTTAAGGTATGTAACTGCTGAATGTAAAGCCTGCAACAAAGAGGTTGAAGTTGCTTTTCGAGAAGGTGTTTACGCTTACTGTCCGTCATGTAAAAAAGAGGCGCTACCGAAAGATTTGCTTTCTATCTAAAAGAGAAAGGGTGTGTTCACTTTGGACAACCAAGCCCCCTTAGTATTAGCAAAATCACTTGTAGAAGGGAAGATACAAAAAAGTTGGTTGATCGTGGGTTCATATCTAGAAAATGGTTCGTCCTTATTGGATACGTATCTTTTAATAACCAATGCTATGTATCAGATTGGACAATGGTGGCAAGAGAATAAAATTTCAGTTGCTGATGAACATTTGGCTACCGCGACATGTGATTATGTACTTGCTCGACTACAGTTTACGTTGAACAAAGATAAGCTTCCAAGCAAGCGTGCTTTGCTTTTTTGTGTCGAAGGAGAAGAGCACTATATCGGTTTGAAGATGTTGGCGTCTTTGCTTGAAGAATATAGGTGGGAAGTGAAAAATTTAGGAGCTAATCTTCCTTTACCATACGCTATTAACAGCATTGAAAAGTGGAAGCCAGAAGTTGTTGGAATATCTATTTCACAGGTACATTTGTTGCCAAGCTTAAAGCAATACATTAACGAAATAGAAAGTTTAGCTTATCCACCGACTGTTTTAGTAGGTGGTAGGTTACTTCAACATTATGATCTAACTGGATATGGTTCAACACAAACCGTATTTATTAATAAGGTTGAACAATTTGAGCAGTGGCTGCTTGAAAACGCACTGAAGCAGTCTCTTGTATCGGGGGAAAAAATATGACGTCATTATCGCTTGAAGCTATTCCCGTTCCGTTATTTATTGTGGATAAAAATGGACGAATCATTGATTTTACACCGAGCGTTACTAAAACATTTTTACCAGCTCATGAAATAGCCGACATAATTGATAAAGATAGTCATCAAAAGCTAAAAACTCTCGTTCGAGAACGAGAAGAAAAGCGTGTGGAACTTAATATGGTTACGTTTGATAATCCGGTTGCTTTATTTGATGTTTACTATAAACCAGCAGCGTATAATAACCAGGATGTATTTATTTGTTATCCTGTTCATGAATATATGACAAATATTCAGTCAACGCTAAACCAATTTAGAAGTATGATTATTCAAGAGCCAGAACATGCAAAGCAAACATTGACTGTTATTGAAGAAGATCAAGACACCATTACCCAGCTTCATTCACTCTCATCTAAGCGTCAGCTACGGGAAATGAAAAGAAATGTAAAGACGGTATTAGATTTATTGACGATTATTCATCCGGATGTAATTGAAGCTGAAAAAGCTGAGTACTTCGATTTAATCGTTACTCAGCTTTCACATACACATGAAATTATAGACGAGCTTTTATGTCAATTAAATGAAAAGAATGCCGCCGTTAATTAAGAGAGGGGTAAGCGTATCTCAACGGTAGTACCTTTGTTTTCTTCACTATCATAGAAAATGGTTCCTTTGTGATTGCTAATGATTTTATGACTCACCATTAGTCCAAGCCCTGTTCCTTTTTCTTTGGTAGTAAAGAATGGTTCGCTAATTCTTTTTAAACGTTCTTTTGGCATTCCTTTACCTTCATCAATAACATGTACAACAATTCGTTGATCCGTAAGGTCATAGTTTGCATTAACGTAAATTGAACCTGGATTGTCCATTGCCTCAATTGCATTCTTCACCATATTAATAAATACTTGCTTCATATCTTTTTCAATACAATACATTGTAGGAAGGTCATCAGCAATATTACTAGTAATTGTAATGTTTTTCATAATGGCTTGTGTATGAAGAAGGGTACAGACATCCATTAAGATTGTGCTAATGTTTTTGTGCTCATACTTTACCACTTCAGGCTTCGCTAAAATCAATAGCTCGCTGATAATGAGTTCCAAACGGTTAAACTCTGACATCATTACGTCAATATATTCTTTTTTGTACTTTTCTTCTTGAAGCATCAACTGCAAAAAGCCTTTTAATGACGTTAAGGGATTGCGGATTTCATGCGCAATTCCAGCTGCTAGCTGTCCTAAAGCAGATAGCATTTCAGAATTTTTCAGCATGATTTCAGATTGTTTGTGCTGAGAGATATCCTCGCTTAATCCAATGTAATGAAGCACTTCATTTGCTTCATTTTTAATCGGCATTAATAATAAACGCTGCCAAACGGCTTCACTGTCATCGTTTGTATAAGAAATCTCACCATTCCATTTCTTTCCACGATATACTTCATTCCAGATAGAAGGGAAGTTTTTAACTCCTAGCTGCTTTGTATAAAAGTCGTATACGTGCATGCCAAACATTTCTTTAAAATCAACTTTGTATTCTGTGAACTTTTGATTCATATATTTAATTTGACCTTGATGATCCGTAATAAAGATACTTGTTGGGCTATGGGCAACAGCAAACGAAGTAATTGCTAGCTCTTCATTTGAACGCTTAATTTCCGTAATATCAATGAATGTAATAACCACGCCGTTAATTAAGTTTTCTGTTGTGCGATAAGGCATCATTTTCATACTGTACCACTGTCCGTTATCACTTTGAATTTCTTTGTGAATGGTTTCGTTTGACTGCAGTACATAGCGAGCATCATCAACTAAGTTGTTATAACGCAGGTTATGGGAAATATGAAAGAAAGGCCTTCCAACATCCTGATGTAGCACGTTAATAACCTTTTTCGTTTCCGGTGTAAACAGTTTGATATGAAGCTGATCATCTAAAAAGATTGTAGCAATAGTTGTACTAATTAATAGATTGTCAATATCATTATTCAAATCTGTTAATTCGTCAATTTTGCGTTCATATTGATTATTAACGCTAATCAGTTCTTCGTTGACAGATTGAAGTTCTTCGTTTGTAGACTGAAGTTCTTCGTTAGAAGCAATTAGCTCCTCATTTGTTGATTTTAATTCTTCATTTGTTGTTTCTAATTCTTCAATCGTTGTTTGTAAATGCTGTTGCGTATAGTGTAGCTCTTGCTCTAAATCAATTAATAATTCATTAATAGTACTTGTTTGATTTAAGTACAAAGTCTCTTCTATAGCAGAAGTACCAATTACTTCTTGCTCGTCAAATACGAGCAGGTGGAGTGAATCATTTGTTGGAAACGAAGAGACGGTCAAATTAAACCGTCTTGTAGATCCATCAATAATAAAGTCAATATCTTGACAACAAACGCTAATTCCTTGCTCTTTGACACGTTTTATAGCAGCTCCAATCGCTAATGAAACGTGTACGGGAACCATTTTAAAGATTGTGTAATGAATTTTTCCAGCTGGGACATTAATTAGCTTTGTAGCGTCTTTAGAGCAGAAAATTACTTCATTATATTCATTTAAAACAAGACAAGGACTCATAAAGTTATTGATTAATGCTTGATACATGCTATCCAACTGCAAAGAAGGAAGTGGTTTATAAAGCTGGTTAGGTATTGGCGCATGTGTCATTGTTGAGTCGTTAGAAATTGACTTTGATAATTTAAATGAGCTAGCTAGCTGTCTGTTCGGTTGACCTGTGCTTTTGAATACTTTCCACTTGTTACTGATAGGTTGAAATAAGTTAGATAGCTTTCCTGTTGTTTCGCTAGGTCCTAAGAATAAAGTCCCTTCATCTGTCAATGAAAAGTGGAAGAGCGATAAAATTCGCTGCTGTAACTCAGCTTGAAAGTAAATCAACATATTCCGACAGCTAATTAAGTCAACGTTAACAAACGGTGAATCCTTTGCAATATTATGTGGAGCAAATACAATCATTTTGCGAATGCTTTTTTTTACTTGATAAGAATTATGCTTTGTTGGTTCAAAGTACTGACTGATTTGTTCTTCTGAAAACACGCTTAAGTTATCTTCTGTATAAATTCCTTGACTCGCAACTTTAATTGCTTGCTTGTCAATATCTGTTGCAAAGATTCGAACATCGAAATAATGGTTAACAGTTGATAAATATTTATGAAATAGAATAGCTAGTGAGTAAGCCTCTTGGCCAGTGGAACAGCCTGCAACCCAAATGCGAATTTCATCTTCTTTACGCTCAATTTTTCGATTTACAATCTTGGGGATTACCTGTTCTTCAATTAATGAAAAAGCTTCTTTATCCCTCAAAAATTGCGTTACGCCAATTAATAAATCACGCTGAAGATCAACAATTTCAACAGGATGAGCATTTAAATAATCTCGATAAACTTCCAGCGTCTCACATGGAGTATCTAATAAAGACATTCGCTTTTCAATGCGCCTAAGCACGCTATTTTTTTTGTAAAGAGAAAAATCAATTCCAGTTTTCTTTTTTATTAATGTGAAAATATATTGAAGAGTTTCTTCGTTGTATTGAAAGTCATAGTTTAGTAGATTGTTTTGAATTAGTTCAGGCATAGCTGAGGGTGAAAGAATATAATCAGCTAAGTGAGCTTGGACTGCGCTATGAGGCATATCTGGGTATTTTGCAGTTGTTTCATCCTGAACTAAAACGGTTCCGCCTTCTGCGCGAATCAGCTTAGCGCCTTCTGTCCCATCGTTTCCTTTTCCAGATAGAATAACGGCCGTGCAGTTTGTTTTATGACTCAAAGCTAAAGATGAAAAGAGTTTATCAATTGGAAATTTCACTTGTTCATTTTGATCGTAAGGTGTTAGCTCTAATACAGAGCCTTTTAAAGTAACAAAATAGTGAGGTGCAGCTAGGTAAACAGTATTTTCTTGTAACGTCATACCGTCTTCAATTTGAACAATATCCATATTGGTTTTTTTGGCTAAAAGCTCGGGCATAAAACTTTTATATTTTGATGATAAATGCTGAATAACAATAAAAGCCATGCCGTTTGAAGAAGGCATATTTGCAAAAAATTGCTCAATTGCATCTAGACCACCAGCCGAAGCCCCAATTCCTACGACATGGATGGCTTTTTGGTTATGTACTTCAGGTGATAAGATGGTAGAAAACGTTTTGTTTTTCATATTGTGACCTCCAAGTTCCGGTGAAATTCTGTTTTCTATATGTTAGGAGTGAATTTTACCGATAATAGTATAAATGTATTAATGGTCAGCGAAAGTTTTCTTCATCTGTCACTGAGTAGAAAGCTAATCATTATCTACAGACTGAAATCTCATTAGAAATTCTTAAATGAGGTAAATAAAGAAAAAAATTCTAAAATATCCATATATGTATTTTAGCAAATCTTAAGGTCTGTTCAAATCCTGTTTTGTAAATTTCTTTATAATTATTGAAAAACATCCAAAATAAATAATTTACCCTCAATTATCAAGCATAAACATAAAAGTAGCAAAAAAAGTCGATTTCTGGAGGATTTTCTAATAGAGAAATTTGTTGAAAAATAATTTTGAATTCGTTTTCATCTCTTTTGTACTATGTGCTGATAGCATTATTTCTACCTTGTCGACAGGTTGACAGTCATTTTGAGCGTGTTACGATAGTTACCGTTGAAAGAACACGAACAAAAATACGAACATTTGACAGGGGAGATTTGATGATCAAAACAAAAAAGATTGCTTTTCTAGGTGCCGGGTCAATGGCAGAAGCAATGATTTCTGGTATGATTGATTCTAACATTGTTCCAGCAAAAAATATTGTGGTAACAAACCGCAGCAATGAAGAACGCCTCTTAGAATTGGAAAATAAATACGGTATTCAAACAAGAAAAAGAGCTAATTTAGACATGACGGATATTGATGTGTTCATTTTAGCAATGAAACCAAAAGATGCTGAGCAAGCATTATCCTCTTTAAAACCCAATATCACAAAAGATCAAGTTGTTTTATCAGTGCTAGCTGGTATTTCAACAGCCTTTATGGAAGATCTATTGCATGAAGAACAACAAGTTGTTCGAGTGATGCCAAATACCTCAAGTATGATTCAACAATCTGCTACAGCAATATCTCCAGGACAATATACAGCAATGGATTCAGTCATTTTAACAAAAGAGCTACTATCGTCAATTGGTCAAGTTTACGTTATTGATGAGAAACAAATGGACATTTTCACAGGCATTGCCGGTAGTGGACCAGCGTACTTTTATTTCTTAATGGAGCATATTGAAAAAGTAGCCAAAGAAGAGGGGTTAGATCCAGAAGTAGCCAGAGCAATCGGAGCACAAACCATATATGGTGCGGCAAGAATGATGATGGAGCGCGACGAAACGCCAACAGAGCTTCGGGAAAACGTAACGTCTCCAAACGGCACAACAGCAGCAGGCTTGAAAGCACTTGAAGAACATGGTGGCGGCACGGCAATTATGCGCGCGGTAAAAGGAGCATCAAACCGTTCAAAAGAAATGAGTGAACAGCTTGAAAAGGTATCCAGCAAAGCATAAACCATAACTTCATATTCTTCGTTATTACCCTCATATTTATAAATCAATAAAATAAACAAACGAAATGAATTAACTAGGAGTGATTTGATGAGTCCCGATGGTAAGAAGCGGGTTGTAATTAAGATTGGAAGCAGTTCTTTAACAAGTTCACACGGTGAGATTAGTCGAAAGAAATTGGAGCGCCTTGTTGACCAAGTAGTTGAATTGAAAGATCAAGGTCATGAGGTGCTGCTTGTTTCATCGGGTGCGGTAGCGGCAGGATACAGAAAGCTTGGTTGTTTAGAAAGACCTAGCTCATTACCTGAAAAACAAGCGGCTGCATCCATTGGCCAAGGACTTTTAATGGAAGCATATTCTGAGCTGTTCTTATCTCATGGCTACGTGGCGTCACAAATCTTAATTACAAGGGATGACTTTTCTGACGAAAGCAGATATAACAATGCACGTAATACCATTAACGTCTTGTTAGAGCGAGGAATTGTCCCAATTGTTAATGAGAACGATACGGTAACTATTAACCGTCTGAAGTTCGGGGATAATGATACGTTATCTGCTAAAGTTGCAGGATTAGTTGATTCGGATCTACTTATTATCCTATCTGATATTGACGGACTATACAGCGCAGATCCTCGTGAAAATCCAGATGCAGAGTTATTATCACATGTATCTGAAATTACGCCAGAAATTGAAGAAGGCGCGGGAGACTCTGGAAGTTCAGTTGGTACAGGTGGTATGCGATCAAAAATCGATGCATTTAAAATTTCAATGGCTTCTGGAATTCCGTCATTCCTTGGAAAAGCAGGAGTTCCAAATATTTTAACAGAAGCCGTGTTAGGTGAAGCAGTTGGAACGTATTTTGAAGCCGGAGAAGATGCTGTTAACTTAAGTCAAAAAGAACAGTGGATTGCGTTTAACTCAGGACCTGAAGGGGAAATAGTTATTAAAGACGAAGCAAGAACGGTTATTGTAGAGGAAAAGAAGCCGCTCCTACGAGAGCATATTAAGTTTATAAAAGGTCATTTTGAAGAAGACTCAGTTGTTAGAATCTTAGATGTTGATGAGCAAGAGCTTGCATTAGGTGTTTCGAACTATTCTTCCGAAGAATTGGCTCAAAACCAAGAAATCAATGAACCTGTGGTTGACAGTGAAGGATTGGTTTGTCACGTCGAAATTCCGATTCCTGTGGGTCTTTAATTAATCAATCGAAGAGCAACAAATCTATGGTATAATGATGTAAAAAAAATAATCATAATATTAAAAAAATATTGTAAATCTTATCCAGGAGTGATTTTGTGGTACAGGTAAAGGCAGATATTTCGGTTAAGCAACAAGCGGTGTTAGCTAAAAAAGGTGCAAAACAGCTTAGTCTATTAACAACAGAGCAAAAAAACAAAGCGCTTTTAACAATTGCAGATGTACTTGAAGAGCACACGGATGACATTTTAAAAGCCAATGAAAAAGATTTAGAAAATGGAAAAGAAAAAGGTTTTGATGATGCATTAATGGATCGTTTAGCATTATCTGTTGAACGTGTAAAAGACTTTGCAGATGGATTAAGGCAGGTATCAAAGCTTGATGACCCAACTGGAGATATCTTAACTGAATGGACGCTCGAAAATGGTCTAAATGTTAAACAAGTTCGCGTTCCGCTTGGAGTAATTGGAATGATTTATGAAGCGAGACCGAACGTAACGGTGGATGCTACAGGTCTGGCGTTAAAATCAGGTAATGCAATTTTATTAAAAGGTGGCTCGTCTGCCATCCATTCCAACAAAGCCATTGTCGAAGTCATGCATAAAGCATTAGATAAAACAGAAATTCCTAAAGAAGCTGTCCAGTTTATTGCAAGCACAAATCGTGAAGCAACGCAGCAGCTCTTTACGATGAAAGAGCATATTGACGTATTAATTCCACGTGGCGGTGCATCATTAATCCAGGCTGTTGTAAACAATGCCACTGTTCCTGTATTAGAAACAGGAGTAGGGAACTGTCACCTTTACATCGATGAACATGCAGACGTTGAAAAAGCTATTTCAATTCTAATCAATGCTAAAACAGATCGCCCAGCGGTATGTAACGCAGCTGAGACGGTATTAGTTCATGAAAAGTGGCTTGAGCAAAACAGCAGCCGTTTAATTCAAGCGTTTAAAGACTTTAATATTGAAGTATTTGGTGATGAGCTAACAGTTTCTACAATTCCTGGTGCTAAAGAAGCAAAAGAAACGGATTGGGCAGAGGAGTATTTACGCCTTGCAATTGCTATGAAGGTTGTTTCAAACGTAGATGAAGCAATTGAACACATTGAAGTATATGGGACGAAGCATTCAGAAGCTGTAATTACAGAAGATGAAAGTGTTGTGAAGAAGTTTATGGCGTTAGTAGATGCAGCAGCTCTTTACCATAATGCTTCAACTCGCTTTACAGACGGTGGTGCGCTTGGTTTTGGAGCAGAAATCGGAATTTCAACTCAAAAACTTCACGCAAGAGGACCAATGGGCTTACCGGCGCTAACAACGATTAAGTATGTAATGAGCGGAAATGGTCAAGTACGCTAATTTCATAAAAGTAATTATGTAAAAGAAACTCAGCAGAGATGCTGAGTTTCTTTTATGTAGTTTATAAAATATAGTTGTCAATTCCCTGAAAATATAGTATTATTGAATTTTTTTCTAAACTCTGCTATAATAAAAATACGTAATTTTTTTACTATTGTATCCTCATATAAGCGTAGATGCTTTATGACAAACATGCGCTTATAATCTTATAATAATACTCCATCTTTGATTCGTTTCTCTCATGATAATATTAAATCTTCACGATAGGTCATTTACCGATATGCTCCATTTTAATAAACTCATGATGATACCCATATGAAGACGGATAGTAGATTACTTTAAAAGGAGATTATGTCTATGTATAACCGAAAAAATGTTGAACCAGCTGTAATTGAAGAAACAAAAGTATGGGAATGTACGTCAGATAGCTGTAATTGTTGGGTTCGTGACAACTTTAAGAGCGGTGATCAACCAACTTGTCCGCTTTGTAAAAGTGAAATGCAACAAGCAACGAAAGAGTTACAAGTGATTCACAATCCAAAAGTAATTGATTAATAAAATACGAGGTTTATAGAAACTGCTCATATCCTTTGTAACATGGATTTGAGCAGTTTTTTTGGTATGCGGGCAACAAATGATAAGATTGTGAACGTTTTTGGGCAATTGTTTCATTTTTATATAAAAAAATGAAACCTTTTGATACGATGAAACGTAGTACAAGTTACGTAGAAAATTTTGCGTATGTAACTATATAGTAGGGGGAAAAAATCTATGTTGAAAAAAGTACTAGCAGCTTGTGTAACGCTTACGATTATGTTTTCACCAGTAGGTGGGGCATTGGTTCAGGATAGCTCAACCATTGTAAGCGCAAAAGGTTATAAATCAGGAAAGCGTTCTTTTGATAGCGGAAACAGCAATCAACCAAGTATGTTTAAGAACAACAATAATAATACAAACAGTAACTCTTCTGTAAATCAAAAGAACAACACAACAAATAACTCAAAATCAACGAACACAGCAAGTTCTAATCGCGGTGGTTTAATGAAAGGATTACTATTCGGTGGGCTTGCAGGATTACTGTTTGGTAGTATGTTAGGAAATCTAGGTGCATTAGGTCCAGTAATTGGCTTCTTAATTAATGCATTAGCAATTGTAGCACTTATTTTAATCGTCATTCGACTGTTTCAAAGCATTAAACGTAACAAGCGTAAAGAACAGGAAGTGAACTCTTGGAGAAACTAAAAATTTCAGAACAAGACATTATCAATGCAATGTGTCTTTATATTGCTGATAAAAAGCAAGTGCAACCTCACGAAGTTGAGATTGAATTGATGTATGATGATGACTATGGCTTTTCAGCCGAGTCATACGTAAATGACCGAAAACAGGTTCATATTACGTTAAATATCATTGAGGCACTGCGTTTATGGTTAGATACACAGATGAACATTGATCCATTTTCAACAGGCTTGGAATTAGAGTTAGATGACGAGGAAGGCATTATTGCTTACGCAACGGTAAGACAAGGATGAGTCAGGCCTTAACAATATCAAAAGAAAAAAAGAAAGCATTGATTGAAGAAATTCAAACATATTTTTTAAACGAACGTGATGAAGAAATTGGAGAGTTAGCAGCGAGTTTACTGCTTGATTTCTTTGTTGATAAAATTGCTATTGAGTTCTATAACTTAGGCGTTGAAGATTCATATCGTTATATGAGTGATCGTTTAGAAGATTTGTTTGCTATCCAAAAATAACCCTGCAAATTGCAGGGTTATTTTTTATTTACTTAGCTGTGTGTTTGCTTTCGTAGTTTTTTTTCCAAAAAACCACCAGTTTGCATTGCCTAATAGTTTCATAAGAGAAGGGACAAGCAGCATTCGAACAACCGTAGCATCAATAAAGATAGCAAGGGCAATACCAACGCCCATTTGTTTGACAGGTGTAATACCAGTAAAGGCAAATGCACCTGTAATTACAATCATAATAAGGGCGGCGCTTGTAATAATTTTACTTGTTGAAGCTAATCCTTCAACAGTTGCTAGGTTATTATCTCCTGTTTGTTCATACACTTCATGAATGCGTGAGATTAAGAATACTTCATAGTCCATACTTAATCCAAATACTAGTCCGAACACAAATACCGGAAGGACTAAAGCAATATTAGACTCTGTTAAACCGAGATGTCCTCCTTGGAACAGCCAAACAAGCAAACCAAAAGTAGCTGTTAAGCTTAAAATGTTCATAATGATTGCTTTCAATGGAATTAAAACGGAACGAAAGGCAATCATAAGGATTAAATAAGTAGATGCTAGGACCAGCAATAAGCCGTAAGGAGCTTTTTCGTATATTTCATCAAAAATTTCTTGTTCAAACTTTGGATATCCGCCTACATACAGTTCCAGATCACCCGGAGTTTTAGAGGCCCACGTCTTTACAAAATCCTTTGCTTCCTTTGAGCTTTGTTTCGTGTCTAACGTTGCTTTGATAAGCATATAATCATTGTTTACAAATGTATCAACTGCGGGCTTGGTTTGAGCCTTTAGCTGTTGGTTGTTCAATAGCTGGCTAAGTTCTTCCCCGGAATCTACTTTTAATGCAGTAGGTAAAGAGTCAACTTTTGCGACTAAATCATCTTTTTCTATTTGATGAATAAACGATACAACATCATTTAGGGAATCTTCTGCTAACATATCTTCATTGCTTTTTAATACAAAGAAGACGTCTGTAGTGGCTTCATCTGTAAAGCGCTCATTGTAAATTTCTAAAGCCTTCTTGGAATCATAGTTATCTGGTAGAGCTTCAGAAGATGGAATTTCCAGCTGCATATCCTTAATAGGAAGAAGAGCTGTTAATAAAATAACAAGGGACATAAGTGTCATAATAACTGGTCGTTTCATTACAAAATGAGCAAAAGAACGCCATTTTGATTGACCTGATTGATCATTTGTGCGTAGGATACGCAATCGATTTACCTTTTCACCAAGCATTGCTAGAATAGCTGGCAGTAATGTAATGGCTGATAAGACAGCTACAAATACAACAGCCATGCCTCCTAACGCTACGTTTTGAAAAATGTCTACTTGTATGAATAACATTCCAGCAAGCCCAATGAATACGCATAGTCCAGAGAAAATGACAGAGCGTCCAGCTGTTTGAACGGTCTTTTTCACAGCATTTTCTACGCTATTATGTGCGAGCTCTTCTTTAAAACGATTAATAAATAGAAGGGCAAAATCAATACTTAAAGCTAATCCAATCATTGGTACAACGTTTAAAATAAAGATGGACAATGGTGTTACATGATGAAAGAAATAGACGATTCCCATTGTCGTAATAACCGTCACGATGCCGATGATTAAAGGAATACCAGCTGCAACCACGCCACCAAAAGCAAGTAATAAAACAATGAGTGCTACAGGGATTCCAATTGCTTCAGCCTTTGCTAAATCCTTTTGGCTAGCTGTATTCATATCTTGAACAATAACAGGTTCACCCGTTAGTTTAACGCTAATTTTATCGTTTTCAATTGGAATATCTCGAAGCTCATTCATTTCATTGTCTAAATCAACCGCTGCTTTGTTGAAATGAATAATGCCATACGCAAAGTTACCATCAACGGTATCACTATCTAGAGAAGGAGCATCAACTTTTAATACATAGTCCTTTTTATTAATGTTCTCTAAGTAATTGCTTGCGCTCTTAATCAGTTCTTCGTTTGAGACGTTACCGTTTGTTTCAAATAAAACAATCGCTTGAGATTCGCTGACGTCAAATTCATCAACAAGAAGCTGTTGTGTTTGCTTAAATTCACCGTCCATCTCAAAGCCATTACCTCCAAGGACAGATGGGAGCTTGAGGGCGAAGTAACCAAATGTAACAATCAAAACAATCCATATAGCTAAAAAAAGTTTACGATATCGATATAAAACTGTAGATAGCTTTTTCATAATAACCTCCATTTCTATATAACTACTAGCCTATTTTATAACAACCACTCATACAAATAGAAGTTATTTGGCACATTTAGTAGCAAATTAATTGTCAGTTGTAACAAAGAAAAACTTGTTTATTTTCTTCATAAAAAAGGAACACTACACTATACAATCATTTGGGTAGGTGTTTTAATGAATCTAGAAAAAAAATTCGTTTGTCAAACGGAATATGACGTTTTAAAAGAAGTAATTGTTTGTCCTCCTACATATATGGAAATTAAAGAAGTCATTAATGAAACACAAAAGCACTATGCTGGAGAAAATATTGATGAAAACAAAGCTAGTAAGCAGCATAAAACATTTGTACAGTATCTTCGTACACAAGGTATTAACGTTATTGAGCTAAAAGCAGACAAAAGGTTTCCAGAACAAGTGTTTACACGAGATATTGGATATGTTCTTGGCGACGTAATTCTTGTTTCTAAAATGGGTAGCGATATTCGTGAAGGTGAAGAAGCCTATTTGACAGAATGGTTAAACAATCATCACTTGCCTTATTATCAAGTAAGGGATGACTCAATTGAAGGCGGCGATGTAATTATTAACGGAGAGGATATTTATATTGGCGTAAGTAGTAGAACGACTATTGAGGCTACCAAGCAGGTTCAGGCAAAGCTTCCTCACATGAACGTTATACCAGTTCCTATTAAAGAGGGATATTTACACTTAGACTGTGTTTTTAATATTATTTCTAAAACAGAAGCGTTAATTTATCCCGATGCTCTTGATAAAAAGGAAATCGCTTTATTAAATGAACGATTTGATTTAATTGAAGTAACGGAAGAAGAGCAGTTTACATTGGGGACGAACGTATTTTCAATTGGAAATAAAACGGTCATTAGTTTACCTGTAAATAATCAAGTGAATGAAACGCTTCGCAAAAGAGGGTTTGAAGTGGTTGAAATTGATATTTCGGAGATTATTAAATCAGGAGGATCGTTTCGATGCTGTACGTTACCTCTTCAAAGAGAAGCAAAGAAATAGGATTACAGAGAAGAGAAACCGGGAAAAAATAAGTTGAAAAGTTATGAAATGGGGGATTCAATGCAAGGCATCATTGGTTTTGTAAAAAAACTAATAACTGAGATTAAAAAGGATAATGCTACGGGACTTGCAGCAGAGCAAGCATATTACTACATGCTTTCGCTGTTTCCGATGCTCATTTTGCTTTTGTCAATAATACCATATTTATCTATTGATACAAACGATGCGATAAGCGTATTAGAAAGCGTTATGCCAGGTGAAACAGCAGATATATTTAAAGAAAATGTCGTTCAGTTTATCAATAACCCAAACGGTGGCTTGTTGACAATTGGTATTTTAGGGACAATTTGGTCAGCATCAAATGGAATGAACGCATTTATGCGAGCGATGAATGAAGCGTATAATGTAAAAGAAACTCGTTCATTTATAAAAGTGCGTGGTTTATCAATACTCCTAACAATTGGATTAATTGTAACACTTGTAATGGCACTTATTTTACCTGTTTTTGGGGGTGTTATTTTAAAAGGATTAGTAAGCTGGGGGTTGCCAGCTAGCTTTGGGGCGTTTTTAAGCGTTTTAAGGTGGATTATAGGTATAACAATTACGATTGCTGTATTATCTATGTTATACCGGCTAGCACCTAATAAGAAGTTTCCTCTTGCACATGTATGGCCTGGTGCTGTGGCAGCAACGCTTCTGTGGCAGCTTACGTCTCTTGGTTTTTCATTTTATGTAAGTAATTTCGGTAACTACTCAGCTACTTATGGAAGTTTAGGAGGCGTAATCGTGTTAATGCTATGGTTATTCTTAACCGGTTTAATCCTAGTTGTTGGCGGTGAAATTAACGCGATATATCATCGAGATCGAACAATACCTCCTGTTACAAAAAATGACCAAATAGCGGTGGATTAGGAAAAGACGGCTTCTTATTGGAAGCCGTCTTTTTTTACTACTCTTTTACATGTATCAACTGTATATAAAAATGCTGCTTGTTTATAAGCAATATCATTTTTAATAGCAGCCTGGGTTTCCGATAACTGATTCGATTGGTATTGGATAGAAGAAATACCATGTTGAATAGTCTCGTTTGCTATTGTAATTTGGTCCATAGTTGGCGTTATCTCCTTTTTAAAAGTGATAATGCGATAAATGAAAAAACAAGTAGACACAATTATAAGTGCAAGGCTTAAGTAGATAATAACCAAATTCTTCAACTCCTTAAGTAAAAGTGATCTTATGAATAAATTACCCTCATCTCCTGTTTTTAAACGAGGAGTAGGTATGGAGCTTAATCTCAATACGCAAATATTACTTCCTCTTTATGTTTGGAATTATTTTCTTGTTTTTGTTGATTCAAAAAAGACTAAAATGGTACAATAGACTTATAAAATATGATAGAACGTTGTTTTAACAGGTTTTATTGAGAACAAATAAGGTGATTTTTTTGAACGACAGAAAGCATGTAGGAAAACTTATTCAAAATTTAAGAAATATAGCCAATTTATCTCAAGAAGAGCTTTCGAGCGGAATATGTTCTAAAGAAGAACTTGATTTGTATGAAGCAGGAGCAGAAGCAATTCCAGGTGACATTTTGTATAAAATATCAAAGCGGCTAGGCGTAACCATGAATTATTTTTTTGAAGTAGGAGAGCTAACTCCTAACGATTATTCTAAAGAAATTAAAGAGACCATTCGCTATTATATTCGTAAAAGAAATTATGAAATGGTGTTGCATGTAGTAAACAAGGAAAAGGAAAACCCAATGTTTCAAGATCCGTTTCATGCTCAGTTTTTTTTATGGCATGAAGCGATTTGTGACTATTATATTCATCATTCTTTTCCAACAGCTCTAGAAAAATTAGAGCGAGCTATTTCGTTTACTCGAACTAGTGAGCATTTTTATTCTGAAAAAGAAATAGCAATTTTAAATAGTATTGCTATTATTTACGAGGAAGAAGGACATTTAAAAAAAGCATTTAGTACGTATATGGAAGCTCTTCAACATATTACGCTTCTTCCAAAGTTAAAAGATCCGCTTGTAAAAATTCGCATTCTCTATGGGCTTTCAAAAGCGCTGTGTGAAATGAAACGTTATGAAAAATCAATTAAGTATGGGAAGCTTGGTTTAGAACTTTGTGTAAAGCATGAAACTCTATATTTATTAGGTGAGCTACATTACCAAGTAGGTGAGTCCTTATATAAAATTGGCAAAGATGAAGAAGGGTTATCCTATCTCCAAAAATCGATACACGTATTTGAAATTGAAGAAAACGAACGATTTGTTTCGTTAGTTGAGAAAGAGATACAGATATTACAAAACGAAATACAACAATTGTAGGAAACGAAAAGAATCTAAAGGCGCTTTAGGTTCTTTTTTTTGATTAAAAATGAAAAATAAGTAAAAATAACTAGGTCGTGGAAAGATGTTTTATTAACCTGCTATCATAATGATATTTTGTTAAGATAATAATTTATCTTCTTGTTGATGATGGAAATCTTGATTGGTTGTTCATCTAATAAATATGTCGAATAAGCTAATATTTTCGTAGAATTTTAGATTTTTTTATAGTTTGTCAGAGAATATGACAGAGATAAGGGTACAAGGACAGTTTTTTTTGCATAAGATCCAAAAAATAAAATGATACAATAGACCTTTTTATTTACCTTTCATTTCCAAAATATAGGTATATTAATGATGTGCAAAGGAATGTTTACAAATAAATCGAAAAATTTACAACTTATTTAAAATCTTTTCTGCTATACTATTTTTGAACAGTCAACTAATCTACTTGAAAGGTGAATGATACATGAAAAAGGCTAAACACAACAAAGCGAAGAAAATATTATCAACCTCTCTGGCGTTATCGTTATTATCAATGCCTATTGTAACAACTACTGTATCTGCTTCTAATAATCATGAGAACCACCAGAATTCATCCGAAAAAAAAGAGAAGCATTCGGGGAAGAAAGATTCAATCGTCAAAATGCGCTTAATGGAAACAACTGATATTCATACGAATCTATTAAACTATGATTATTACAAAGATGCTCCTTATGAAAAAGTAGGATTAGTGAAGACGGCTTCGCTTGTTAAGCAGGCGCGCAGCGAAGTGAAAAACAGTTTATTAGTTGATAATGGTGACTTAATTCAAGGGACACCGTTAGGTACATATAAAGCAACGGTAAAACCGCTTAAAAAGGGTGAAGTTCATCCCGTCTTTAAAGCAATGAACGAAATGGACTACGATGTTGCAACTCTAGGAAATCATGAATTTAACTACGGTTTAGATTATTTGGAAGAAGCTTACAATGATGCTGAATTCCCTTACATCAATGCCAATGTATATATTGATGATCATGATAACAACCCTGATAATGATAAAAATAAATTTACACCTTATAAGATTGTAAATAAAAAAGTTGTAGATGAAAACGGAAAGAATCATGTTATTAAAGTAGGCTTTATTGGTTTTGTTCCTCCTCAAATTAACGAGTGGGATAAAGCAAAGTTAGACGGTAAGGTAATTACGAAAGACATTGTAGAAACAGCGAATAAGTTTGTACCAGAAATGAAGAAAAAAGGAGCAGATGTTGTCATTGCTCTAGCTCATTCTGGATTTAGCAGCAATAAAAATAACTCTGAAGATACAATTTATGCGCTAAGTGAAGTACAAGGTATCGATGCCATTACGTTCTCTCATACGCACAAAGTATTTCCAGCAAAAACAGAAGCAGCGCTTGATGGCTTATTCTTAGATGCCAATAAAAAACCGCTTCCAGGCGTAGATAATGCAAAAGGAACAATCAACGGTGTGCCAGCGGTGCAAGCTGGTTATGGTGGAGGTTCTCTAGGATTAATTGACCTGTCTTTAGAAAAGAAAAAGGGCAAGTGGTCCGTTATAAACTCACAGTCTTCAACAAGAGAGATCTATAAAGATGTAAAAGATCCACAAACAGGAAAAACAGTAACACAAAGTACGGTAGAATCCGACAAAAAGATTTTAAAAGCAATTCAAAAAGATCATATGGATACAGTAAATTATGTAAATACGCCGATTGGTAAAACAACGGATGATATTCACAGCTACTTTGCGCTTGTTCAAGACGACCCGTCTATTCAAGTTGTCACCAACGCTCAAAAATGGTACGCAGAAAAATATATTGCTGATAACAAGCCTGAATATAAAGACCTTCCAATTCTATCAGTGGGTGCACCGTTTAAAGCTGGTCGAAACGGAGTAGATGAATTTACAGAGATCAAAAAAGGCGACTTAACTATTCGCAGCGCAGGCGATTTATATTTGTATGATAATACGTTAAAAGCAGTTAAAGTAAAAGGTTCAGTTGTAAAAGAATGGATTGAAATGTCAGCTGGAAAATTTAATCAAATTACGCCTGGCAAATCAGAAGAGCAGCAGCTTTTAAACCCGTCATTCCCTGTATACAACTTCGACGTAATTGATGGTGTTCAGTATCAAATTGATGTAACGAAGCCAGCTAAATACGATGGAAATGGTAACGTAATTAATGCGAACTCAAGTCGTGTTACGAACTTAACGTATGACGGTAAGCCAATTGATTTAAACCAAGAGTTTATCGTTGTAACAAATAACTATCGTGCAAGTGGAGGCGGAAACTTCCCAGGTCTTAAAGGCAGTGAGCTAGTTGTAGATTCGGCAGATGAAAATCGCCAAATCTTAATGGATTATATTACAGAACAAAAAGAAATTACGCCAACTGCTGACAACAACTGGTCTATTGCGCCGATTAAAGGAGAAGCGAATGTTACCTTTACATCGTCTCCAAAAGGAGAAAGCTATGTAAAAGAAGGTAGCAACATTTCTTATACAAATAAAACAAATGACCAAGGATTTGGAATCTTCAAACTGAACCTAAGCGGTGGAACTTCAACAGATCCGGTTAAGGTTCAACTATTAGGGATGAACGACCTTCACGGTCAGCTAGATACGGATACAAAATTAACCCTAAACGGACAAAGTGTTCTTGCCGGTAGCATGGAGTACACAGCAGCAGCAATCAAACAGCGTGAAAAAGAAAATGAAAACACGCTTTTAGTTCATTCAGGGGATATGATTGGTGGAAGTCCACTTATTTCAGCTTTGTTCCAAGATGAGCCAACGGTTGAAGTAATGGAGGCAATGGGCTTTGATGTAGGTACGCTTGGAAACCACGAATTTGATGAGGGAATTGCTGAGTTACACCGCATGATAAAAGGTGGCGATCATCCCAAAGGCAATCCAGGATACGATGGCATGAACTTCCCAGTTGTAGCAGCAAACGCGTATGATACCTCAACAAATAAGCTAATTACCGAGCCTTACGCAGTTAAAGAAGTAGGGGGCCAAAAGATTGGTTTCATTGGAGTTGTAACGCAAGAAACTCCTTCCATGATTGTTCAAAAAGGAAATGAAACGTTAAAAATCACTGATGAAGCAACAGCAATTAACAAGTATACAAAAGAGTTAAAAGACCAAGGTGTAAAGGCAATTGTTGTACTAGCTCATAACCCATCTGTGCAAAACGGACGAGCAGATGCGTTTGATGCTGCCGATATTGCAGAAAAAGTCGATGATGAAGTAGATGTGATTTTTGCTGCTCATAACCATGCAAAAGTTAATCAAGTTGTTGATAATAAATTAATTGTTCAAGCGTATTCATACGGTTCTGCGTTTTCTGATGTAGATGTTGAAATAGACCCTACTACAGGAGATATTAGTAAAAAACAAGCAGAAATTGTGACTGTATATCAAAAGGATTATACGCCAGACCCTGCAGTTTCAAGTATTTTAAAGAAGTATGAAGAAAAAACAGCACCAATCAAAGCAGAAGTTGTTGGTGAATCATTAACAACATTACCCAAAGGATACCCGACAAACGGTGAAGTGGGAGACGTTGCGTTAGGCAATTTACTAGCTGATGGAATGAAGTACGCAATGGATTCTGATTTCGCTTTAATGAATGGTGGCGGTGTGCGTGCTCAGCTTGATGCCGGTGAAGTAACGTTTGGTGACTTGTTCTCTATTCAACCGTTTGGAAATGTCTTAAACAAAGTGACCCTTTCAGGCGCTGATCTTGAAAAGGTATTAAATAATCAAATTGCAGCTTCTGGACTCGATTTTCATGTTGCGGGCTTCCATTACACGTGGGATCCAGCTACGCTAAAAGTAGTTGATTTAACTTTACCTGATGGAACGCCACTGAATCCAACAAAAGAGTATACAGTTGTTGTAAATAACTATATGTACGGAAATGCAAAGTACGGAATTGGCGAGCTGTCTAAGAATATGGAAGTTGGCCCGGAAGATTTAGAAGCTACGATCGCTTATGTAAAGACGCTTCAACAACCGTTTGATTACAAAGTAGAAGGTCGCATTAAACAAGCAGTTGTAGGTGTTAACGGTCAGCAAGCAGAGTTAAAGAAAGCTCAATAATAAGGTGTTTTATGTAAAAGGAACGTTCAATTGTGAACGTTCCTTTTATTATATAAGCAACCCTATTTCGCTACGTTCAATGAATATTCCATAACGATAGGTGCTGATGCACAAGTAAGCAGAAGAATAACCCCTAATAGGGACGAGTGTAAAAAATACGAACAAAGATTTATTAATTAAGTTAAAAACTTAAAAAAATTAATTAAGTTAAGTTTTTTTTCTGGTTTTCCTTATTTTTTTTCGCTATAATTAGCTCATATAAAAGTAAAAGGAGGGTATTTCGGTGTATCAAGAGCAACGCATGAGTGCGATTGTTGAATATCTTCATAAACACCGTACCATTACGTTAGAAGAAATTTGCGATATGTTCACCGTTTCAAAAGATACGGCGAGACGTGATTTAGTGAAGCTTGAAGAAAACGGTAAGGTTATGAGGGTAAAAGGTGGGGCGACGCTGTCGTCAAGTCATATTATAAATTATAGTGAACGAACACCTACAAAAGCGAAAGAACAAATTGCTAAAGAAGCAGCTTCATTTATTTCTGAGGGGTATGACGTGCTCTTAGATACATCTTCGACCATTGCATTGATGGCAAAATACATGGATGTAAAGCACGTTACTGTTATTACAAATTCAATTGATAATATTCATTTTTTGGATCAGTATACGGCGTGTGACACGTTTTTACTGCCTGGAAAATTCAATGGTAAAAGTCGTAACGTTACGGGGCCAAGAACCATTTCTACTTTACAAGAATACAAAGTAGATCAGCTGTTTTTAGGTACCTGCGGTGTCGGGGCAGATGGTATTACATCTCCAAGTGAAGAAGAATCTTTTTTAAAGAGACAGATGATTCAAAGTGCAAGACAAGTAATTATGCTTGCGGAACATAAGAAATTTGAACGTGAATTTTTACACCGAGTATGTGATATTAGCGATATTGATGTCTTAATTACGAATAAAGAGCCGGAAGCAGATATAAAAGAAAAAATAGAACAAAATCAGGTGCAGCTTATCGTAACAGATTTTAATAAAGGAGACGAAACAAGATGAAAAAAATAAAAGTAGGACTAGTAGGATACGGATTCTCAGCAACAGTCTTTCATACCCCTCTTTTAAGCGTATTGGAAGAATTTCAGATTTCAAAAGTTATGAGTTCAAATCCTGAAAAAGTAAAAGGTGACTTAGAAGACGTTGAGGTGGTAGGGACTCTATCCGAACTTTTAGAGGATGACAGCATTGATTTAGTTATTATTACAACACCTAGTGGCGTGCATTATAAAATGGTTAAAGACGCACTGCTTGCGGGTAAGCATGTAATTGTTGAAAAGCCGATGGTTATATCGGAAAAAGAAGCAAATGAATTAATTCAATTAGCGAAAGAACAAAATGTTAAATTAAGCGTTTATCATAACCGCAGATGGGATAATGACTATCTAACTGTTAAACAACTGATTGAACAAGGAAAATTAGGCGATGTTAAGATGTATGAGGCTCACTTCGATCGCTATCGTCCGGCTGTTCGAGATCGCTGGAGAGAAAACGAAGGGCCTGGGTCAGGAGCTCTTTATGATTTAGGCTCTCATTTAATTGACCAAGCCTTAGATCTTTTTGGAATGCCTGACTTTGTTCAAGGAGATGTGTTTGGTCAGCGCGACGGCGCACGCACTGATGATTACTTCCATTTAGTGCTTGGATATGGGTCCCGTCGCGTTATTTTGCACTCAAGTGCGATTGTGCCAAGCAACGGTCCGCGCTTTCAAGTTCATGGAACAAAAGCAACCTACATTAAATACGGTATAGATGGCCAAGAAGAGTTGCTAAGGTCTGGTAAGAAGCCTGAGGACGATACGTGGGGAGCAGACAATCCTGAAAACTACGGAAAATTGACAACAGGTGAAGGTGAGGAAAAACAAATTAAAACCCTCCACGGATCTTACCTCACTTATTATAAAAAAATAGCTGACAGTTTACTTCGAGGAAATGATCTTCCCGTTTCAGCAGAGGAAGCACGTGATGTGATTAAAGTGATTGAAGCGGCATTTGAAAGTAGTAAAGAAAAACGAGCTATCTATTTTAACGAAGGGGCGAAAAAACATTGACTGACCATTCGGCAAAGAAACTACTTGAAAAAGTAGTTCAGCAAGAAAAAGAACTAGTTCTTCAGCAATTTACAAACGACCAGGCTTTGCAGATAGGAACTGCAATTATTGATACAGCCAAAAGCAAGGGAAAAGCAGTCACGGTAAACATTAAACGAAATGGTCAAACTTTGTTTCATCACGCAATGGAAGGTGCCATTCCCGATCACGAAGAATGGATTAAGCGAAAGTCAAATGTTGTTCTTCGTCATCATCACAGCTCATATTATATGAAACTATACTGCGAGTTAAAAGACCGTTCCTATGCACAGTTTTATGCAGCTGATCCTCAGGAGTTTGAAGCGGTAGGCGGGTCTTTTCCTATATCGATTAAAAATGTTGGTGTAGTTGGAAGTGTGACAGTATCAGGGATGTCACAAGAAGAAGATCATGCACTCGTAGCGGACACAATTCGAAACTTTCTTTAGTAGTTCGGGAATCGAGATATTGGTGTGTTAAACAGTTACCTATCCGAACGATTGAGAGATACCTCTTAATCGTTCGGATTTTTTGTTGATTTGAAAACTAATAAAAAATAAATGATGATAAATTACGCATTCTATTAACCTCTTTTAACTGACATTTAAACTGCAAAATATAAAATAAGAAAAAATAACAGGAATACTTTGAAAAGAAAAGTATATGCTTTAAATTATTTGAACTCATGCAACAAAATGTCTACACTAAACACTGAGGTAAATTAAGTGAGGAGAACGTGGACAATTTATGAAGTTAATTTCGTGGAACGTAAATGGTATTCGCGCTTGTGTGCGAAAAGGGTTTTTAGATTATTTTCAAGAAGTGAATGCTGATGTATTTTGTATTCAAGAGACGAAGCTGCAGGAAGGACAAATTGATTTGCAGCTAGAAGGTTACTATCAGTATTGGAACTATGCTATAAAAAAAGGGTACTCTGGAACGGCTGTTTTTACTAAGCAAAAGCCTTTATCTGTTTCATACGGTGTTGATCAAGATTCGGAAGAAGAAGGGCGTATCGTCACCCTTGAGTTTGAACACTGCTATGTGGTAAATGTGTACACGCCAAATTCGAAAAGAGATTTAAAGCGACTTAACGAACGGCTTCAATGGGAAGATAATTTACGTGCGTACGTAAAAAGATTAAATGCTCATAAAGCCATCATTCTTTGTGGGGATTTGAACGTAGCGCATGAAGAGATTGATTTACGCAACCCTAAATCGAATCGTGGGAATTCCGGTTTTACAAAAGAAGAACGAGAAAAAATGACGCAATTATTAGCAGAAGGATTTGTTGATTCGTTTCGGTATCTTCATCCAAATAAAGAAGGTATGTATACATGGTGGTCGTATATGAGTACGGTAAGAGAACGAAATATTGGATGGCGCATTGACTATTTTCTAGTTTCAGAGCAGTTGAAAAGTCGATTAAAACGCGCAGATATTCACTCTCATATTTTTGGAAGTGATCATTGCCCTATATTGCTTGAGCTTAATTAAGGAGGAATATACATGACAACCTATCGAAATCGAAAAGATGTACCAGTTCAAGAAACGTGGAATTTAGCTGATATTTACCCAAATATAGAGGAATGGTATGCTCAGTATAATCTTATTGATCAAAAGGTTTCAGAGCTAGAAGACTTTAACGGGAGAATCTCAAAGGCTGAAGAGCTGTATCAGTTTCTAAGTTTAAAGGAAGAAATAACCTATGAATATAGCAAGCTATATGTGTATGCGTTTTTACAACATGACTTAGATACACGAGTTGCAACTTCTCAAGCACTTCTAGATAAAGCTAGGCATTTAGGGCAAAAAATAAGCAGCGCCACTTCATTCTTTATGCCGTTTTTATTATCACTAGATGAATCTACGCTTACATCCTACATAAACGAAGTAAAAGAATTAGCTTATTTTGAGGATTCGTTACTTGAGTCGTACAGATACAAAAAGCATGTGTTAAGTAAGGAGCAAGAAGAGATTTTATCGAAAATGGGAGATGCACTAGGCTCTCCTCGTCAAACATTTGGCATGATCAATAATGCTGACATTCGATTTGGTGACGTAACGAATGACTCTGGTGAAAAGGTCACATTAACAAGAGGGATGTATAGCAAATTAATTGAGGATAAAAACAGGGAGAAGAGAAAAGAAGCATTCCAAGCATATTATAAGCCATACATGCATTTACAACATACAATTGCTTCAACGTTAAGCTCAGCAATCAAAAATACGAAAACAACATCTGAAATTAGGCAGTATCCATCTACTTTAGAAAGAGCTCTGTTTTCGGATAACGTTCCAAAAGAGGTATATGAGAACTTAATTCAAACGACAAAAGCACATATTCAGCCGTTGCATGACTATATGGATATTCGAAAAAAAGAGCTTGGCTTACAAGAGCTTCATCAATATGACTTAAGTGTCCCCTTAGTGAAAAACCAAAAGCTAACGATTTCATATGATAAAGCATATGAAACAATGTTGGAGAGCTTGTACCCACTCGGTGAAGAGTATGTTAATACACTAAAGAGCTTTAAAGAAAAACGATATATTGATGTAAGAGAAACACCAGGGAAACGTTCGGGAGCCTATAACTTAGGTTTATACGGCGTTCATCCATTCGTTTTATTGAATCATCAAGATGATTTATCCAGCTTATTTACGCTTACTCATGAAATGGGTCATGCGATGCATAGCTATTATTCAAATCAATATCAGCCACAAATTAAAGCTGGGTACTCAATCTTCGTAGCAGAAGTAGCATCGACTGTTAATGAAGTTCTTTTAATTCGTTATCTCATTGACCAAGCTAAAACAGAAGAAGAGAAAAAGTACTTAGTAAATCATTTTATTGATCAATTTAAAGGGACCTTCTTCACACAAGTAATGTTTGCTGAGTTTGAACAAATTACGCATGAAAAAGCGCAGAAGCAAGAGTCGTTAAATGCTGAAGTATTTAGTGATGTATACGGGGACTTAATGAAACAGTATTATGGGCCAAGTCTTGTAGCAGATGAAGAAACCAAGTTTGGGTGGGCTAGAATTCCTCACTTTTACCGTCCATTTTATGTGTATAAGTATGCGACTGGATTCGTATCAGCCATTGATATTGCAGACCGTCTCATTAAAAAAGAAGAAGGAGCAAAGGAAGCATACCTGCAATTTTTGCAAAGCGGAAGCTCGGATTATCCGCTTGAACTATTAAAGTCTACCAACGTCGATCTTTTAAAACCAGATGCCATTACCAATGCGATGTCCGTCTTTGCCGAGTTAGTTAAGCAATTAGCCAAATAATTAATAAAAAGAGGCTGAAACATAAGTAATCCAGCCAATGATAAACCTGAACGGTTCAGAGCTTCTCGTTTTTAATCGTTCAGGTTTTTGGTGATTAAAAAAACAGTTTGAAAACAGGGTGGAATGGAGCATAGGACACTCCACTCGTGAGGGGACACCCAGTCCATGAGGAAGCTCAAGGCTCCTGGCCGTAGCGTAGCGGAACGAACTTGTCCAGATAACGTAAAGAGATGAGCAAAGGTAGTGTTCGTCTTTTTGGTAATTTGTTTTGTTATGTGCTACCTTCTTTCTCTTTATTTGAAAAACTTTCGAATGTCGAAAAAAATAGGTGAAAAGGATAGTGCATGTAGTTCAAAAGTGTGTTAAGATACGATTTGGTTGAAAAAGGATATCGGTAAAGAGGGTGAGGATATGACCGCTGTTGAGGTCAAAAAGGGTTCTGGAGAAAAGCTAAATCTCTTCTTTTTAACATGGCCTATTTTTTTAGAAGTTTTTCTTTTTATGCTGATGGGAATTGCCGATACGTTTATGCTAAGTGCGCTTTCCGATGACGCAGTATCAGGAGTAGGGGCAGCAAATCAATACCTACATATTGCTATTTTGATTTTGGAGGTAATTGGTAATGGTGCGGCGATTGTAGTTGCTCAGTACATCGGTTCCAAGCGCTATATGGAAGCTGCAAGAATATCTGCTTTAGCTGTTACCATGAATTTAATTGTTGGGTTAGTCATTAGCGGTTTCTTTTTACTATCTGCACGCAGTATGATGGCGGCCATGAACTTGCAAGGTGAAGTGTTGAGCTATGCACAAAGCTACTTAGCGATTGTTGGTGGAGCAATTTTCTTACAGGCAATTATTAATTCGCTAGCAGCTATAATCCGTGTTCATGGTTTTACAAAGCAAGCTATGTTTGTGTCTCTTGGTATGAATTTATTCCATATCGTTGGAAACTATCTATTAATCTTTGGAAAGTTCGGATTTCCAGAAATGGGCGTTCAAGGGGCTGCTATCTCAACAGTTGTCAGTCGTTTACTTGCACTAATTGTTTTCTTTTGGTTGCTATATCAAGTAATGGAGTACAAAGTAAAGGTTCAATATTATTTATCTCTATCCAAAGAATATGTAGGGAAAATATTAAAGATTGGACTTCCATCAGCATTTGAACAAGTGATGTACCAAGGTTGTCAAATTGTCTTTTTATATTATGCAACGTACCTTGGTTCAGAATCGTTAGCAGCTAGGCAATACGCTACTAATATTTCAATGTTCATTTACTTGTTTGCTATTGCTATTGGGATTGGAACGTCCATTATCGTAGGTCGATTAGTAGGTGGAAACGAAAAAGATGAAGCCTATACGCGCGTCTGGCACAGCGTAAAGTGGGCTGTCGGCGTTACGCTTGGAATGGTAGTGCTTGTCATTTCGTTTCGAACAAAACTAATGAGTTTATTTACAGATAATGAACAGATCATCACACTAGGAGCTACTGTCTTAATGCTAAGCATTGTCTTGGAAACAGGGCGAACAATGAATATTGTTTTAATCAATTCTCTACGTGCAGCTGGTGATGCTAAATACCCGCTATTTATCGGCTTATTTTCAATGGTACTCATGAGCTTACCACTGGGTTACTTTTTTGTGTTCCATTTAGATATGGGTCTAGCTGGCATTTGGTTAGCGATTGCTGCAGACGAGTGGACGCGAGCGGTAATCATGTTCTTTCGATGGAAAAGCAGAGCGTGGGAAAATCATGCACTTGTTAATCATGAGCAGACAGAGCCTGTTCAAGCATAAAAACCTTAAAGAATCTTTCTTTAAGGTTTTTTCGTGTGGAGAAAAGTTATACATCAGTAAAAACGTTAATATGATAGTGTCATAGAGCTTGACCACAATAGGGAAGTAGGTGGAGGCATGGGAGCGTTTTTAACAGATCTTTTAGAGCTACTAACTAGCTTTGGGTACATCGGTATTGCATTAGGGTTAATGGTTGAAATAATCCCGAGTGAGGTTGTATTAGCTTACGGTGGTTACATGGTAACGAAAGGAACGATTACATTTTGGGGAGCAGTTATTGCTGGAATAATTGGTGGCACGATTGCTCAATGGTTTTTATATTGGATTGGAGCTTATGGTGGACGTCCGTTTTTACAAAAGTATGGAAAGTACTTATTTATTCGTGAAAAGCACCTAGACGTTTCAGAAAAGTGGTTTAGAGAATATGGGACGGGAATTGTATTTAGCGCCCGGTTTGTACCCGTAGTTAGGCATGCTATTTCCATTCCAGCTGGCATTGCAAAAATGTCGTTTTGGAAATTTACGTTCTTAACTATTTTAGCAATGATTCCTTGGTCCATGCTGTTTATCTATTTAGGCATTCAGCTGAAAGAAAACTGGATCAATATTGAAGAAATTGCTACTAACTATACGATTCCTTTTATTGTCTTTGCGTTTGTAGGCGTCGTTTTGTATTTCGTTTTTAAAAAGCCTGCTCCTTCTCAAAAGTAAAAAGAGAAGCCAATTAGTTGTTCTTATGTAGAAGGTAGTGCTATGATGCCTATACGTAAGGAGTGATATAATGATAAATGAAGTATGGCTAAACGACAAAGAGTTTGTAGTTCGACATTTTCAAGAAAAGGAAGAACAAGAAAAACGCTATATTACATTTGAATTTGACGTAACAAGTGAAGCGTATCATGATGTTACAACTTTATTATATAAAAATAAATTTTATGTTCGTATTCCGGCCAAAAAGGAGTCTTTTGTGGCTGTCATTCACACATACTTTACATCAGTTACAAACTTATACAAGGAAAATCAAATAGGAACGTTTACCTTAACTCTTGCTGAGGAGCAACCTAGATGAAGCTTAGCATACTCGATCAATCACCAATAAGAATAGGTCAAGAACCTCAACATGCGCTAGTTGAATCTGTGGAGCTTGCAAAAGCAGCAGATAGACTGGGATATACGCGTTATTGGATGTCTGAGCATCATGATTTAAAGGGATTAGCAAGCTCTGCGCCCGAAGTCATGCTTAGCTATATTGGTGCACAAACAAAGAGAATTCGTCTTGGCTCTGGAGCCGTTTTGTTACCATATTACAAACCGTATAAAGTAGCGGAAGTGTACAATACACTTTCAACGATGCTTCCGGGTCGCATTGACGTTGGCTTAGGTAGAGCGCCAGGAGGCGGAACGGACGTAATGACGACTCTTTCAGATAACTTTCTACAGCAAGCGTTTAATATGCCTGCTTTAGTAGAAGAGTTACTTCATTTTCTACAGTATAAAGAAAGAGTTGATACCACTACCTTAAAAGCAGCTCCTTTACCTTTGGTTCCGCCTGTACCGTGGATTCTTGGAACAAGCAAAAAGAGCGCATTATTAGCAGCTAAGTACGGCATGCCGTATGCATTTGGACAATTTATGAGCGCTAAAGACCCAGGAGAGGTTTTACACGAGTACCGCATGAACTTTCAGCCTCATCAAGCACAGCATCACCCAAAAGCTTTGTTGACTGTATCTGTTATTTGTGCAGAAACAGATGAAAAGGCCAAAGAACTTGCCCTTAGCGCGATAGCCTGGAATATTCAAAGTGAAAGAGGAGAGAATAAAGCGGGCCTTCTGCCGATTCGAGAAGCAAAGGAATATATCGATAAATTGAAAGATAGTCAGGTTAAAGCAGAGATTGAAAAGAAAATACTGATTGGTTCGCCAAGGACAATCAAGCATAAGCTTAAATCTATGCAGGATGCTTATCAAGTTGATGAGTTTATGATTGTTACATTCATTCCATCTCTTGAAGAGCGGCTTCAGTCTTATACATTGCTAGCTAATGAAATAATTAACAAAAAAACTTCCTGATAAAGGAAGTTTTTTTGTGAGGAAAATTAGTTATTTGCTAAAAATAATGGATTACTATTGAATTTTCATAGATATTATTGTATAAATATTTATATTGTTGTTTATTTATTCATAACTTGATGAAAGTAAATAGATAAGGATTAGCGGAAAGGAAGGGAGAGAATAATGGCTTACATAACAACAAATCGATTGCCTGCGTTTCATCAATTTGCATATCTTCATGAAGTGAGTGGCTTAAAGAAAAGTAAAAAAGCAAGCTATACGAAAGAGCAGCTTTACGAAGCAGTGTGCAATAGCTTTTATACTTTTTCCATTTATGATGATAATCAATTAATTGCGTTTGGTCGAATGATTTCAGATGGTATATATCAAGCTTTAATTTGTGACGTGATGGTAGACCCAAGTTATCAAAAAAAAGGGTTAGGAAAACAGATTATTAACGGACTTATAAGTAAATGTAATGAAAGAGGAATTGAATCCATTCAACTTTTTGCTGTAAAAGGGAAAGGGCAGTTTTATAAAAAACTTGGGTTCCAAGAGCGGGATGCAGAAGCACCTGGCATGTCGTTAGTACAATAATAAAAAGGTAGGCGAAAGCCTACCTTTTTATTATTGTACAGCATCGAATTTATTTACTTTCCATGTAGATCCTGATTTATAGAATGTGACGGTACGTTTTACAGTACCACCTTCCACGTCAGGAACAGTGAATTCGTAAGAGCGTACATCAGAACGTTGATATGTTAATTTTACTTTAGCCTTATTCCACTCTAGCATGTTGCCACCATCACCAACTGGACGAGCCAATTTACCGTTGTGTGTAATAAAAGCGTATTTTGATAGTCCTGCATTAATTGCGCTATTTGTATAAACTCCACTTAAGTAAGAAGTAACTTTTTGTTTTGTATCAAATTCGTTGCAAACATAAGAATAATAAGTGCCTTTATAAGTAAATGCTTTTTGTGTACAAGCTTTTTGTTTGTATCCGTGTAAAGTATTCCAATAGCGAGCATTTGCATCCGCTGCAATTTTAATAGCTTGGTTATTTGATAGGGTTGCTGACGTTGTTGCGGCTGTAGCACCTGCAGTCATTGTAAAGAAAAGAGCCATTGTCATTAGAACTAGTTTAAATTTTTTCATTGTGATTCTCCCTCCTAAATGAATCATCTTTTATGTAACACTCATGTTGCTTTTGTTACAGTTATGTTACATTTATATTACAACATAATTCGGAAAAAGAAAAGGGTTTTCCCGAATTATGTTTATTTTTCCCTTTATATTTTAAAACAAACCTGAAGTTACGAAATGATTGCGACAAGTTTTGAATGTAGTTTGTTAAATGATATGGCTGTGGTAAGATAGGTATGTCTAGATTACACTGAAGGAGAGAGCGTAATGGGTTATTTGTTTGCAGCAACTATCTTTTTAATTATTGCTGTTGTTGTTGGGTTTCTAGTAACGGTTGTGAGTATTGCAAGACGAAATAAAAATGAAGGATCTAAATAAAAGCAAAAGTCATTTTAAAGTGACTTTTGTTTTTTTATGTATATATAAATACGACTCTCTTAGCTCACACCCCTTTGTAAAAAAAGAACTAGTTTTGTCATCTTTATGTCGTTTTATTGGAGATTCAAAGAGAGGTGTTTATTGATCTGTATGTAGTATAAAGGTTTAGTTATGAACATTTGTTATAAGTCAGGCAAGAAATCATTAATTATAAATTACGAAGAGGAAAAACAGTGTTTTTGTATAATTTGTTATAAAGTAAGAGTTTGCTAGGAGTTCTACCATAAAAGGAGATTTGCATCGATGCTTATGTCATAATAATGGATATTCATTTTCGACATCAAGTATTTTCCACATCATTCATTTTAAAAGAAACGAAGGAGTGGTTGCTTTGCAAAGACAAAAATTAGTAATAAACGGTAAACGGTTAAAACAAGAGCTTGAAGCATTTGCTGAGTATGGAAAAACAGCTCATAACGGCGTTACAAGGCTATCTCTATCTAAGGAAGATCGACTGGTACGTGATTATTTCTGTGAATGCTGTAAGAAGTTAGGCATGACGGTTAAAATTGATGATATGGGATCTATCTATGCAACTTTACAGGGAGTTGAAGATAAGCCACCTATTGTCATGGGTTCTCATCTCGATACGGTAAAAAAAGGTGGCCGCTTCGATGGCGTACTAGGAGTGGTTGCAGGGTTAGAGCTTGTAAGAACTCTTGTAGAGAACAACGTTAAGCCGAAAGTTCCTATTATGATTGTGAATTTTACAAACGAGGAGGGAGCTAGATTTGAACCTTCAATGATGGCTTCAGGGGTTTTGTCTGGAAAATTTGATAAACAGACCATGTTGAAGAAACAAGATGTGGAAGGAACAACCTTTGAGCAAGCTTTAGCAGCAAGTGGTTATGAAGGCGATATTATAAATCGCTTAACAGAAGCTTCTGCATTTTTGGAGCTACATATTGAACAAGGACCTGTATTGGAAAGCGAAAACCTCTCAATTGGAGTAGTGGAGTGCGTTCTTGGGATGGTTTGCTATGAAATTAAAATTACAGGTGAATCAGATCACGCAGGTACTACACCAATGAAAATGAGAAAAGATGCGCTTTTTGCCACTAATACAATTATCCAAAAAGCACGTGAAAAACTAAGCCAAATAGATGAAGAACTCGTCTTTACGATAGGACGTCTGAACGTTTTACCAAATATTCATACCGTCATTCCAAATCAAGTTATTTTTACCATTGAAGCTAGGCATAAGGATATGAATATTCTTGGAGAAGTAGAAGAAATAATTAAAAACCTATCTTCTCTAGTAGCAGCGGAAGGCTGTATGATGCAAGCAACAAAACAATGGGGACGAGATACCGTATGGTTTGATGAGAAAGTATGTGGAGTTATTGAGAAAGCAACGCAAAACCTAACGTATTCGTACAAACGAATGGTAAGCGGAGCGGGTCACGATGCGCAATTTATTGCTAGCTATATACCGACGGGGATGATTTTTGTACCAAGCTTGAATGGGAAAAGTCATTGCGAGGAAGAGTTTACTGATTGGAAGCAGTGTGAACAAGGCGTAAATGTATTATTAGAATCGGTGATGCAGCTACTAGAATAGAAGGAAAAGAGAGCTAACTCAAAGTTAGTTCTCTTTTTTTAATGAAGACTGCTCAACGTTTAGCTCAATTAAATTCCCATCAGGATCTGCGCAAAAGATTTGGGCAAAGCCGCTTTTACTCTTTCGTTTGTCAAGGATCTCGATTCCTTTAGAGGTTAAATGACGAAACGTCTTATCATAATCAGCAACTCGAAGAGCAAAGTGACCTTCACGACTGCTTAGCTTTGTTGTTCCACGCAAGGTTTGAGCAGTAGGAAAAGCAATCAAGTGGATTTGTTGATTTCCAACTTTGTACCAAGCTCCTTCAAAATCAAAATTCGGACGCTCAATCTCCTGTAATCCTAAAACATCTCCATAAAAATGTTTAGCTTTTTCAACATCTGTTACGGCTATGCTTACATGATGTATGGCTTCATATGTAATCATGATAAATTCCTCATTTCTCAAGAGTTATTATGTAAAACGATATCATAAAAACAAATAGATGACTACAAGCGAATGCATACTGAGGATAAACTTGTACACAATGAAAAAGTACAAAAGAAGGGAGTGCATGAAATGGATATGGAAATGCAAGGTAGTCCATCTACTGAGCGATTTATTCCAGTAACATCTGTAGCTAATGGCAAAGGAGTGGAGGTAGCTCCTGATATTTATAGTTATACCACCCAGATTGTAAACGTTTGCTTTTTGGGCAACCCGGAACATGAGAATGAATTTGTGTTAGTGGATGCAGGAATGCCAGATTCGGCTCCGATGATTTTAAAGGCAATTGAAGACCGGTTCGGTGTGGGTGCTCAGCCCAAGGCAATCGTTTTGACACATGCTCATTTCGATCATATTGGCTCTATTATTGACCTAGTTGATAAGTGGAACGTTCCTGTCTATGCTCACGAGTTGGAAATGCCTTATTTGACAGGTCAAAAAAATTATCCACTACCGGATAGTACAGTAGAGGGGGGGCTTGTAGCCAAATTATCTCCTCTATTTCCTACTGAAGCCATTAATCTAGGAATGCATGTTCAAGCTCTTCCAAAAGACGGCTCAATTCCCAGTCTATCTAATTGGAAGTGGATTCACACACCAGGTCACACGCCAGGGCATATTTCGTTGTTTCGACATCAAGACCAGGCTTTAATTGCTGGAGATGCGTTTGTTACAACAAAGCAAGAGTACCTTTTAGATGTTTTAAAGCAAGAGCTAGAAATTAGTGGACCACCTCGCTATTTAACTACGGACTGGTCAGCGGCAAGGCTGTCTGTTGAAAAGCTTCACTCATTACAACCAAAATTAGCAGTAACGGGTCATGGACAACCAGTTTCGGAAACATGGCTAGCTGAAAACCTGTTGATGTTAGTAAAAGATTTTGATCGAATTGCAATTCCTGACCATGGTCGTTATGTTGAAGAATAATGAAAACAAAAAAAGCGGATTTATGTTGGGGTCCGCTTTCTTTTTGTGTAGGAAAATTAACAACAAGTAATCAAGAAAACTCTACAGCGCTTTGTGCTTCTTTTAAGTGCTTTAAATGCTCTTCTGCTTTTTTTAACTCATTGCTATCTATCCCTTGGCTCTTTAACGTGATAATGTGTTGTTGAGCAATAGCTAGTTGGTTTTGTGCTTTTTGAAACTGTTCAGGAACAGCGTTCATTTGAAATTGATACACAGCATGTTCTGCTATTTGTAAGCTTTTTTCTATACTAGTAAAATCAGTCATTTATCGCTTCATCTCCATCTTTAAACTGTTAACTTTAAGATGTACGAATTTCATTTACTTTAAACGACCTGCGTTACTATTATTAAATTTTATGTTAATAGTGCATAAGCCTGAATGCCAAAATATATGCCAAAACCAACTAATGACACCCCAGAAACAATCGATATAAGCGTTAATAATTTTAAACTTAAGTATCTTCGGAAGGTACTGGATAAAGCAGCCATTGTGATATCCCATATCAGGATACCAACAAAGATTGCACAGCTAGAAATCATTAACTCTTGAACTGTAGATGTAGCCGCTGTTTTAGCCAATACAGACCCGTATATACCTAGCCAGAACAAAATTGTTAACGGATTAGTAAGAGAAAGCAAAAAGCCAGAAGCAAAGCATTTTAATACGGACTCTCCGCTTGTTTTTCTTGTCTCTGTGATGGTTTTTGCCGTTACTAAACCTTCAATACCCGTATAAATTAACACGAAGCAACCGAAAGAAAAAAGCAGCGTTTTCATAAATTCACTATTTAATAGGTGAACGGAGCCGAAATAAACCACCATCATATATAAAGCATCTACTAAGGTAGCCCCAATACCTAAGAACCAAGCGTGTAAAAAGCCGTGCTTAATGCCTTTATCTAGCTGGGCAGCATTAATTGGTCCAATTGGTGCTGCCAATGAAAGCCCCAAAATTATGTAGCTGAAAAAAGACCCCAACATCATTACCCCCTTATTTACCTTTGGATGTTCATGTGGACTACACTAAATTTATGCAGCTATAGTGGCTTGTACAACAAATTTCTTCATAAAACACATCTTTTTTACTCTAAAAGATGTATAAACTTCTAGTTCCTCACAAACGATAGGTTAGTGTAGAAGAAGATAGGAGGAATTGTCATTGAGCTGCGGAAGTCAAGTTCAAGGAGAGTTAAAATGGTGGCAATTATCTTTACTTGGCGTAGGTTGTACGATTGGAACGGGTTACTTTCTAGGATCAAGCATTGCGATTAAATACACAGGGCCTTCTGTATTAATTGCGTTTTTACTAGCTGCATGCGGTACGTTTATTGTATTTGAAGCTCTTGCTAAAATGAGTGCAAAAGACCCTCAAGAAGGTTCGTTTCGCTCGTATGCTAAAAAAGCACATGGTAGATGGGCTGGTTTCAGTAGCGGCTGGGTATACTGGAGTTCTGAAATGATGATTATGGGAAGTCAGTTAACGGCTTTATCTATTTTCACACGATTTTGGTTTCCTCATCTTCCTCTCTGGGTGTTTGCATCCATTTATGCAGTGTTAGGAATCGTAGCTGTAGCTATTGGTACAAAAGGGTTTGAACGCTTAGAAAACATCTTTGCCGTTATAAAGGTAGCTGCAATCTTTATGTTTATTATATTGGCCTGCTTAGCTGTATTTGGTTTTTTAGATGATGGTGCTAAGGAAGGGTTGCCAAACGGACTCAGTGGTTTTTTTCCAAAAGGAGCTATCGGTCTCTGGGGAGCGTTATTATACGCTTTTTATGCTTTTGGAGGAATTGAAGTAATGGGCATTATGACAATGCGATTAAAGGATAAAAAAGATGCAGCCAAAGCGGGAGCTGTTATGCTCTTACTACTTGTGAGTATCTATGTTATCTCTCTAGCTTTGGTAATTTATATGGTGCCTTTTCAAGTGCTTCATGAAAACGAGAGTCCCTTTGTTACAGCTTTAGAAACGTATAAGCTACCATTTTTCCCTCATGTTTTTAATGGAGCAATGATTATTGCTGGATTTTCTACGATGGCAGCATCTTTCTTTTCAGTGACAAAAATGATTATTACGCTGTCCAAAGAAGGAGATGCACCTGCTTTATTTTCAAAACAAAAATCAAAAAAAATGGAGTTTCCTTTACCAGCAATTTTATTGACAACATGTGGATTAATTATTTCAATTGTTCTTTCGCTGCTACTACCAGGGAAAATCTATGAATACATTACGACAGCAGCTGGTCTTATGCTACTATATAATTGGTTTTTTATTTTAATTTCCCGACAAAAGCTACTCAAATTAAGTGTAGGAGATAAAATTAAGCAAATTGTAGGAATGATTCTCATTGTATTAGCAGTATCTGGTACGCTCTTACACTCATCAAGCAGACCAGGTTTCTATGTGAGTATAGGATTTCTTCTTATTATTGCGCTTGTCATTTTAAAACTAAGACCTCAATGGAAGAAGGAAGAGAAAGAAGCTACTCATTAATAAAAAGCTCCTAATGTAAAGGAGCTTTTTATTTTTGTTTTACGTTCCATAATGCAAGAACAGTTCCCCATATGAAAATGACAAAATAAAATAATCGCTGTAATAAACCAACGGGCATTGGAAAGAAAAAAACAAACAGTACAAGCACTAGAATAAGAACTAGTATAATTAAACAAGCAAGGGTCCAGTTGCGCCCTGTCGGTAAAAGCTTCGCGTACATCCCAAGTCCGGCTATAGTAGTAAGCATTCCTACCTGAGCAATAATGGAGTGCCAAAACAAGTCAATATCAGCTGGAATGAACCCAGAAACAATATTTCCTAATGCCAATAGTAAAAGGAAGATTGTTGCTAGATGTCTCACTTTTGTTTTTTCAAGATGTTGTGCTAAATATAAGATTCCGATGGAAAGGGTTAAACCGTTTATAATAAACAAAGCGTTCATCCAAAGGTGGTGAGGAGAACAGATAGCATAGGGTGCCAGAGCGTAGGTATATTTACCACATGAAGTAACACCAAGATCGCTCATAGCGTGGTATAAAAAACTATAGGGAACAAGAGAGGTATAAATAAAAAACGGTTCAATTAAAAAATAGCAGCAAGTAACAAGCCAGCTTAAAACGCCAATTTTTTTTGATATATACAGTGTAATCACCTCTTTTAAAGTGTTATACAGTTATTGTATATCCAAAAAAAACAAATTAAATAAGACTATAAGAGGAGTTTACGATAAGACTTAGGTCTGGTAAAGGTGGCGTTTCTTAGAGCAACGTGTTTTTTATTATTTTGTTTCTGTCCGAAAAGCTTGTAGCGTTGTTTTTAAAGAAGCATAGGAACCAATGGCGCCATATCCATAAAACCATCCCATAAAAAGGCCAGCAATTAAATTTTTTGGTGGCTGATAAAGACAGAAACTGCCAATCCTATCAATAAAGCAACTGTTGGTACCTATTTTTATTGATTTTAAAGAAATTTTTTAGAGGCTGAGTTGCAATCATCACGCAAAGCACTGCGATTGTTGCATCCCAAAAATTTGTGTGAATTGTTGGAAAGTCCATGTAATCCCCTGTTCACATAAACGGGATAAAAATGGCTGTGTATATAGTTAGAGTCTTCAGTTCCTTTCTTTATATGTAGAAAAGAGTAGAGTAGGTGCAATAGAAAGAAAAGCTACCAGGTTCTTTGGTAGCTTTTTGGTACTAACCTTTATAGGATTTAAAATGTTCAATCGTTTTCAGTAAATGCGTATACATGTCGCTAGAGGGTTTCCAGCCAAGCGTTTGAAGTGCTTTTTTGTTGTTTAATTGACTGTGTAAAATTTCCCCGTTTTGTCCAGGTAAGTAGTGAGGTATAGTGGATGGAGAAAGGGTTGCAGCTAATAGCTTGAATAGTTCATTAATGCTAATTTGTTCATTGCTGCTAATATTAATAATTTCATTTTCTCCTTTTGTAATAGCGAGAACGTTTGCTTTTGCTACATCTTCAACAAATACAAAGTCTCTAGTTTGATTTCCACTTCCGAAGATAGAAGGAGTTTTCCCATTTAGTAGTTGGTTAATAAAAATACTTATAACGCCACCTTCTCCGTCTGATTTTTGACGTGGTCCGTATACGTTAGCATAGCGGAAAATGGTAAAAGAGAGTCCGTGTAGCCGTTGAAATAACTGAATGTAAGACTCGGATACAAGTTTGGACGTTCCGTAAAAAGAGAGAGGAGATGTGGATGTTTCTTCATCGATAATTGTGTCAGCATCACCGTATACAGCGCTAGAAGAAGAGAAAATAAATTTTTTGACCGCATGCTTTTGACACATATCTAGCAGGTTAATAGTTCCTAAGATGTTGGTTGCTGCGTCTTCAACAGGAGCTTTTAAAGAAGTCGAAACATTGACCTGTGCCGCTAAGTGGATAACAACTTCTGGTTTTTCAATTTTAAATACATGCTCAATCTCTTTTGACAAAATTGACATGTTGTAAAAAGGGACGTCATCAACAAGATTGCTTTTGGTTCCGCTTGATAAATCGTCAAGTACAACCGGAGTGTAACCATTTTCTAATAAACACTCAACAACATGAGAGCCAATAAAGCCTGTTCCACCTGTCACTAATACTTTCATAATTTATCACAATTTGATTTATTCATCACATTCATTCTCCTTTTCTGTATTGGCCTTCCACCACTCTTCATAGACTGCTTGTATTTTAGTGATCATTGCATCCACCGTTAAATGAGTAGTTGCAAACTCAAAGGCTTGATTCCCTAATGTTTCACGGTATTCGTCATTACAAATGAGTTCTTCAATAGCTTGCTTTAATTCAGTAACATTTCCAGGTTTACAAATGATTCCTGAATGTCTGTTCGTAATAATCTCAGGTATCCCTCCACATTCGCATGTTATAATGGCCTGTTTTGCATGCATTGCTTCAATGATGGATAAAGGGAGGTTATCATTTAAAGTTGGCAAAACATAGATATGAGATTGTTGAAGAATGTCAAAGATATCATGACGTTTACCAAAAAACGTAACAAACGATAAATCTAAATCGCTACGAACTTTTTCAAGATGCTTTCTCATAACACCATCACCAACAATCCAGACTTCAATAAAACCTTCGAACTGTTTTAGGTGAGAAAGAGCTTGAAGAAAGAACTCATGACCTTTTCTAGGTCCTAGTCGTGCGATGCAGGTAATGATTAGTTTATTGGTTGCTTTGTTATAAGAAGTACGCAGTAGAGGAGGTTTCACACCGGTATGAACAGTTCTTAATTGCTGATCTGATGCTCCAAGCTCTTTTAGCCGTGTGTAAAATGAATCGCTGATGGTGATAATTCGGAAAGCCCCTCGTATGCCAACTCTCTCAATCTCTGTAAAATAAGCTTCTTCAAGGGATCCTTTTTCCATCTTGTGAAAATCAATACGGCTTTTAGTAAAATGACCGTGCGGAGTAAAAAAAATGGGTTTGTGAAGTTTTTGGTTGAGGTGAGTGAGAAGGTATGATGCAAAGAGATCTTGAGCATGGATAATATCATAATCTTTAAGATTCTGTCTTTCTAAAAAAGCGCTAAAAACAGTAAGGAAGCTTGTGTTTTTAATTACTTTCTCGCTGATCAACCCATAGCGCTTGTTCATAAATTCTTTTGCTTTAGAAGCTTGGGCTGGAATATGAACCTCAATCTCTTCTTTTGACATGTTAAGAGGGGAAAGGACATCAACATGGTGTTCAAGCTCTGAGAAACCATCTTTAACGTGATTGATATAGTGAGCTAACCCTCCTGTATTTGGATAACGTAAAAAGGTTACATATAAAATACGAAGCTTCGACTTTCGAGTGGGCGCTTTTGTTGGTTGAAACACTGGGCTAGGGATGAAAGCTGGATTGATTGATGAAACATCATAAAATTTATCCATGGTCTGCAATAAATCAGGGAAAAACGGAGGGAGGTTTGTCGGAAAAAAATCGTTCATAACATAACACCTCGATTTGTTCGCTTGCTATTTATAAATTCCAAGGTCTTTACCCCAAGTTTCAAGTTTATGAAGGTGATAAGGTAATAGTTCACCACCTCGATTTTCAAAAATTCTTCTCAGCTGTGTTTGTAGTCCCTTTTCAAGCGTTCGTTGCAAATATGCCATTTTATAAAGGTGGGTGGGATTTTCTTCAAAGGAAATACCGTGTTTTTTCATCTCTTGAAGATAGGTTTTAATACACTCTGTTCGAATAGAATTGCCGTCTTTTTGCCAGTCTTTTCGAAAAGCAATTAACAACTCAACTAATACAATCAAATCTAGCCAAGAAGGAGCATATTTTGCAGACTCCCAGTCGATAAATTGAATTGGCCAAGGGCCGTTTTTTGCCGTATCATGGCTACAGATATTCTGCATGTGTAAATCGCCATGTGTTAATGAAGAACCGCTTTGTAATAACTCAGGGAAAAAGTCTGGGCCCTTTTCGTATATTTTAAATAACGAATTTTTATGAGGTGCAAGAACGGATTTTAACTCTCGATTCTTTGAGGACTCTTGAAGAAAATTTACCGTGTTAGCAATGGCTTTTGAGCGTTCTTTTCGCATGGTAGCTGAATCATATATAGGTAACCACGAACTCCATTCATTTACTTGTTCATTAAAGTGACTATCAAACGTCTGGGCATGCAGTTTTGCTACTGATGGAATAATGGACTGAAAATGCTTTGGTGTGAATACCAATTGACCGCGAATTTGGTGAACAAACTCCATAAATATCCATGTTTCTTCTTTGTATTCTTCTACTAAGTAGATAGTTGGGAAAAAGGACTTTAACGTTGAATAACCTTTTGTGTACATATTGATTTCAATATCGTTTTTATAATTAGCCTTACTGTACGTTTTAAAGATAAGAGGAAACGAATCATACTTTGTATGCACAATCAGTTTATAGATACTACTTCGAGTTGTAGATTTTAAGCATTTCAAGTCAGTAGAATCGATTTTAACTTTTTTTCCAATCGAAGCTGATAACTTTTCTTCTATTTTTAAGCGGTGAAACGTAGAATATAATTCTTTTGGTTGATACATTTCTTATTTCTCCTTTCGCTTGTTTTTCCATGCGTTGACTAAATGTGAATAAGCGCTTCGAACAAAGGGCATCGGATCTCGTAAGTTGAACAATGCCCATTCTTTTTCACCTTTAAAACCTGATAGAAAATCTCGTAACGTCATGCCTTCATGCTTTCGCTTTGTAAGGTAGGTTAAGTAATAGCGTACGAGGTAAATCCATTTCACTCCGTCTTTTTGAACGAGGTGAGGAAGAGGCTTTTGCCCCGTCATAGATAAATAATAGAGGTAAACAAAGTCAATACCGGCTGCGCCTGTTAAGCTATGTGTTAGCCAAAAACGGGGGTTTATTTCGATAAATTTATAAATACCATCTCTTGGATCTTTTTTAAACTCAGCCATCGCAATCCCTTTTAAATGAATATCTTTAAAGAACGGGATACAAATATCAAATAGTTCTGGAATCGTTTTACTTACAATATGTGCGCCTGTTCCAAACTGAGCAGGAAACTGATGATTTTTTTGGAGAGAAAACTTCGCCAGCAAGTTCATGTTTTCATCAAAAAAAGTGGCTACCTTATAAAAACAGCTGTTATCACCTGGAATAATCTCTTGGACAATTAGCTCTCCAGCTTGTTGATAGGTAGGGTATTCTGCTTGCAGCTGTTCAGGAGTTTGAATTAAGATTGCTTTTTTGTTAATAATCTTCCGAAATTCATGACCGAGTACAGGTTTTAAAATACATGGAAATTCCAGCGTATCTATGGCTGTCTTCATATCATCCGCATTTTTAATGATTAAAGTTTGAGGACAAGGGATGTTATGTTTTAAGGCAAGGTCATAGGCCAACTGTTTATCTAGCACTTGCTCAATTACATCATGGTCAGGGAATAGAAATAAAAAGTAGTTGGAAAGCTCCTCTCGGTGTTTGGAAATAAACATGACATAATCATCAGCACCCGTATACAAGACTGGTTTATATTCTTGTTCCTTAGCAAGCGTAATAAGAACATCGAGCAGGGCTTTCTCTTCGGTAAGAGGACTCGGACAAGGGTTACAAGCAGCTAACTTTGTTTTTCCAATCCGATAAGGTTTTTCTGTATCAAAAGCATATATTTGAATGTTGCGTTCCGCTAACCTTTTAATAATTCCTAATCCATTTGCGCTAAGATCGAGTACTACGGCAGCGTGTTTGTGGTTCATATCTTTTCACCTACCTTAAAAGCAGCAAGCCCTTGAACATAAAGGTTGTTTATAAAAGAGACCATTTTTTCGTTTGTTAATTTTGCTTTTGCGAAATGCTTTGCATTAGTAGCCATCCGCTCCCGTGCTTTTTTATTAGTAATGAAAAACGAGAGTGCTCGAGCTAACGTTTCAGTATCTCCTGGTTCGATAATAATTCCGGTTTTATTGTGTTTAACAATCTCTGGGATGCCTCCACATTCCGTTGAAATAATTGCCGTTTCAGCATGCATCGCTTCAATGATAGATAAAGGTAAGCTATCGTTCAACGTGGCGAGAACAAAAATATCGGTTTCATGTAAGATTTCTGGAACGTCGGTTCGAGTTCCAAGGAAATGAACCATATCTAAATTTAGTTGTTCTTTTTGTTCTTCTAACTCTTCGCGCATTTCCCCATCACCTACAATAAGAACTTCTACATTATCTAGCTGATGATTAATTGTAGACAGGGCCTTTAATAAATCTTTATGCCCTTTTCGGGGACCCAGTCTAGCAATTGATGCAATAGTAATTTTTTGATCTTTTTCTTTACGCTTTTTAGCGTACATCTTATTTTTAATTCCGGTGTACACGGTTGTCATATGCTCTTGTTTAGCACCAATACTTTCAAGGGGTGAGCGAAACCCATCATGTAAAATGATGATATGGCTTGCAAACGAAACAGCTTGCTGCTCCATGCGTAGATAATACGCTTCTTCAACCGAGCCTTTATCAAAAATATTGAACTTTAAGCGGTTAAAAGTATACATGCCATGAGGGGTATAAAAGAGAGGCTTTTGAAGAGATTTGTTGAAGTTCCCTAAAATATTGGCGGTGAATAAATCTTGAGCATGAAGGATGTCATATCTTTCTAAATCTACAGTCTTTAACATTTGTTCATAGATATAAAGTAAGCGGTGATTTTTTAAAATAAGATTGTTTACTTCACCATAACGAGTTGAAAAAAAGCCTTCGAGTTCTGGAACAATTTCATTGCGCATTTCTTCTTTTTTAAAAGATGGAAACTTGCGGGGAGAAATGACATCCACATAATGACCTTGACTACGTAAAGTAGCGCTTAGTTCTGAGATATAATTCGATAGCCCGCCTGTATGGGGATAATCCCAAAACGTTGTGATTAAAATTGACAGCCTGCGCTTTTGGGAGTCTTGTTTTGCTGTGAGTTTTAGTTTTTTGCTAGGTTGAATTGAACTGTATTTTTGAACATCACTCTTATTATTAACCCCATAAAATGTATCCAACGTATCAATTATATATGGATATGGGATGTTGCCACTGTGTTTCACAACCAAACCCTCCTTATAATTTCAAACGCTTCAGCATATGGAACACCAACGGTCATTCCACGAACTTTGGCTAATGCTTTGACACCTTCATATGATCTTGGGTGCGGAAAATCACGCATTTCCACGTCATATTCTTTTAGCGCTTCCACTTTTAAATCCATTGTATCAGTAACATTTACAAAATAATTTGGTTTAAATACTTGATCGTGTGTATACGTATTCCATTCGGTAGAAGATACTGTTTCAAATGTAATTAGCTCGATTGGTTTTTTGTTAGGAAGCGGACGAGTTGCGGTTAAAACTGCTTCAAATGTAATACGGTGATCGATGTTCATATCGCCATGATGATGAGTGAAAATTTTGCTCGGATTATATTTTGTTATTAATGCTTCGATTTCTTTTGTTAACTTGTGACGAGGCATCATTTCTAACTCTAAATTTTTATGACCTAGAAAAATAACTTCTTCTATGCCAAGCTTTTGGTTAGCTAGACGGCCAAATGCTTGAATGTGATGAGCTTCTTCTTTACGCCCTAACGCTGTAACAACAGATACGACTGTATACCCTTGATCAATCAAGCGTTTGATAGTTCCTGCAGAGCCTAAAAGTTCATCATCAGGGTGGGCTCCGATAACTAATATATAATCTTTCATTCCGATGTCACTCCTTATAGCCTTCTGTCTATATTACAATCAATATATGCGTAGCCTTTGCTGAAAAGAAACTGGCATTCGCGGAAAAAGAGCAAATAATTTCATAAGAAGTTCAGCATGAGCTTATTGATAGCGAACCCATTCTTTGTATAGATCGGGACGTAGAGTTTGAACGCGTCGAAGGAATAAAGGTAGTGCTCCAAGTTTTCTTAAACCTTGGAATAGCTTCGTTGGAATAGATTTTGTAGAAGTTAACGATCGCTTTAAATCAATCACTTTTAGCTCTGTTGCATCTGTAATTAAAATATGACGAACCTCTGCATCCCATCTAGTAAATCCAATCGCTTTCATTTCATCAAAGAGTAGTAAAATCCTTTCAACTAAAGCAGAGGGAAGGCGATTATATTCTTTGATGTATTTTGAAAGAGATATAGCATGAATATATTCCATAACGGTGTAGTTGTGTCCGCTCTCGTATAGAACAGGAACGATAGATGATACCTGTCCTAGCTCTAAAGCCTTCAGTTCTTGCTGTTGAGTTGTTTCATCATAGTATACTTTAATACATTTATCTTGAGATAACCGATACACTTTTCCATCTTTTCCGCTTCCAACAACAGGATAATCTGCTAAGCTGCTAAAGGCAATGCGGCGGTTTGTTTTCTTATGTGGACTCATATTTTGTACTCCTCCTTTCATTTCATATGTTTTCAACTAATTATCTCTTAATAGTCTATGAGACATCTTATTGAGGTGGAACTGTTAAATTCTGTGCGATTTACTTAAAAATATGAGATGATAATAACAAGTACTATGTGTTAAGAAAGGGCGATGAGTGAAATATGTCTAAGCAGCCATATATTAGAGTAGGTTTGGCAAATCTAATGAAAGGACTAGAAGGTGTAGGAGGTAAACTGTATCTAACTTCAACTGAGCTTACACATAAGTCACATGCAGTTAATGTTCAACGAGGTACTGTAACATTGAACTTAGCAGATATTGAAACGGTAGAGAGAGTCCGTAACAAATTATTGGGAGTGCCTTTATTAAAAAATGGTCTAAAAATAACAACAAACGAAGGAGAAGAGCTTCAGTTTGTTGTGAACAAAGCCGACCAATGGATAGAAGATATTAAACAAGCGTTAAATAAAGAAAAGCCGAACGTTATGTGACAACGTTCGGCTTTTCTTTATTTACTATTCATGACTTCAGAAACAATTTCATATGAGCGTAGTCGAGCTTTGTGATCGTATATTTGTGCGTTGATCATCAATTCATCAGCATTTGTTTCAGCGATAAACCCTTCCAGCTTTCTCTTTACAGTCTCTGGTCCGCCGATAATCGATGAACCTAGCTGTTGCTGGAGAGTTGCCTTTTCAAATTCACTCCAAATCTCGTCCATGTTATCAACGGGTGCTTTCAGTTTTCCCGGTTTGTTGCGGATTAAGTTTAAGAACTGCTGTTGAAGAGACGTAGCTAATCGTTCCGCTTCTTTATCTGTATCTGCTGCAATTACATTAACACCTAACATTGCATAGGGTTTATCCAATACGTCAGATGCTTGGAAGTAGCGGCGGTACATTTGAAGCGCGCCAAGCGTATTGTTTGGTGAAAAGTGGCTTGCAAACGAAAACGGTAAGCCAAGCTGAGCCGCTAACTGCGCACTAAATCCACTTGAACCAAGTAGCCAAATTGGTACTTTAAGGCCTTCTCCAGGAACAGCCCTTACTGGTAGCGGATGCTCATCCGACGGAACAGCAAGATATGCTCTCAGTTCATCTAATAGATCAGGGAAATCTTGACCGTCACTCATGCGTCCTCTTCTTAAAGCTTGGGCAGTCAATTGGTCCGTACCTGGTGCGCGACCTAACCCCAAGTCAATTCGTCCTGGAAAAAGAGATTCTAATGTTCCAAAGTGTTCCGCAATAACAAGTGGTGAGTGATTGGGTAACATAATGCCGCCTGAGCCCACTCGAATAGTAGATGTACCAGCAGCCACATGTCCAATTACGACAGAAGTAGCAGAACTTGCGATTCCTGACATATTATGATGCTCTGCTAACCAGTAGCGGTTGTAGCCCCATTTTTCGACGTGCTGTGCTAGATCAAGCGTATTTCTAAGTGCGTCTGCTACCGTGCTACCTTCTACAACAGGTGACAAATCAAGCACTGAAATTGGAATGTTTTTTTGGTTGTTTGGATGTTGGTCCATTGACATATGCTCATCCTCTTTTCGTAATCATAATTTAATTATTCGATAATCATCGAACTATCTACAGGTTCCATTGTAACAAGAATGTGAAAGAGAGAAAAATAAAATGCCTGTGTCTAAACAGAGAAAAAATAATTCGACTATTCAATTATAGTGTGTTAGGTTCTCTTACAAAAATAACAAAAAGAATAAAATATTTGGTGATTATAGCTAATGTGAAATTTTAAAATTATCATTTATGTTAATGATTCTTGAAATTCAATGTAATAAAATAAACTTATTACACAAAAAGTTACATCTTATTACATCGTATGTTAAAAATTCAGAAAATAAAAAAATTTCCGAAGAGGTGAAAGCGTCATGAACAAACGGTATAGCGGTTCCGCATTTGAAGAGAATTTCTTACCAAGATTATCAAGTGTAGATATTGAGCAACTCTCTAAAGAGGATGCACTAGTCATTTTACCAATCGGTGCAGTTGAGCAACATGGTCCACATCTTCCTGTTTATACCGATACGTTAATTGCAGAAGGACTTTTAGAAGAAGCGTTACTTCAGCTTCAGCACGAAAATATTTGGGTTCTTCCAGCCATTCCTTATGGTAAAAGCAACGAGCATCTAGGTCTATCAGGAACAATGAGCTTATCAGCTTCTACATTACAAGCAGTTGTAATGGATTTAGCTATCAGCGTCCGTAAAAGTGGCTTTAAAAAGCTTTTGCTTTTCAACACACACGGTGGAAATCATGACCTGCTTAATATGATGGCAAGAGAAATACGCATAGAGACTGGATTGATGGTATTTCGGTTGAATCCTGGATCTGAAGAAGTCAATCACTTAATTTCACAACAAGAGCAGCGCTTTGGAATACATGGAGGTGAAGTGGAAACATCATTAATAATGGAGTTGAAGGGGGATTGGGTGCAATTCGATAAAAGTCCAACAGAGTTTGTTAATTTGTCCAATAACCATCATTTACATTTGAAAGGAAATAGTTACTTTGCTTGGGTAATGAACGATATTTCAAACACGGGTATAGCTGGAGATGCCAAACAGGCAACGAAGGAAAAAGGGAAAATGATAAAAGAACTCATCGTTGGTGAGCTTGTTAAAACGTTAAAAGAAATGAAGCATTTTTCATTAGGTGATTTAAAGAAAGACTATGTAAATAAATGAAGCGAGGTGGTCAGATATCGTGAGCATTCAGCAGGTGAATCAAGTAAATGAGATAAACCACGAGAGTAGTCCAACAATTGTACAAATGAATCGTGTGAATAAAATGTATGCAAACGGTAAAGTCGCTGTTAAAGATGTTAATTTGGTGATTCAACAAGGAGAATTCGTTTCATTTGTCGGCCCCTCAGGTTGCGGAAAATCAACTATTTTCAAAATGATTTCAGGACTGATTGATCAAACAAGTGGTCACGTTGACATTCTTGGAAAGACACCTCGAGACGCTCAAAAAGAAAGTACCGATGTGGCGTTTGTATTTCAAGATGCTACGTTACTACCATGGAGGTCAGTTATTGATAACGTAATGCTTCCTTTAGAGTTTCGTAATATAGCTCATTCTGAAAAGAAGGAACGCGCTTATAAAGTACTAGAAATGGTAGGGCTGAAAGAGTACATAAAAGCGCTACCTCGAGAATTATCAGGTGGAATGAAAATGCGTGTTTCTATTGCCAGAGCATTAATTGCAAAGCCAAAGCTTTTGTTGATGGACGAGCCGTTTGGTGCCCTTGATGAAATTACAAGGCAAAATTTACAAAGTGAGCTATTACGAATTTGGGAAAACGAAAAGATGACGGTACTTTTTATTACACACAATGTATTTGAAGCCGTGTATTTATCGACCAAAATTGCCGTAATGACGCCTAGCCCAGGTAAAATTGAGTCAATGGTAGAAGTGAATCTACCCTTCCCTCGTGAAGCAGAAATTCGGACAGATCCACAGTTTAGTAGTATCGTTGCTAACGTATCTCACGATTTGAAATTTAAAATGAGGTGAATTATGGTGTGGTTACAAGAATTCATAAATGAGTTTGGAACTGATGCTGTTATTGTAAATGAGACCTTAAGAGAAAAGTTATCAAAAGACTACTATTGGTATTCTCCAGTACTGTATGAGCAGCTTAAAAATAAAATTGCTGATTGTGCAATTGCGCCTACATCAATTCATGAACTACAGCGTATCGTTTCGTTTGCCGTTAAAAATAAAGTACCTATTACACCAAGAGGAGCGGGAACAGGAAACTACGGTCAAGCAATTCCATTACAAGGTGGAATCGTTATTGACTTAACAAAACTTGACCGCATTGATATGAAAGGAGATCGCTTAGTTTCCGTGCAGGCCGGTGTGCGCTTAGGTGTATTGGAAAAAACGCTGCGTCAAAACAATCGGGAGCTTCGTATTTTTCCCAGCACTTATATGAAGGCAACAGTAGGTGGATTCTTATGCGGAGGTTCCGGTGGAATCGGATCGATTCGCTGGGGGAATTTATGGGACGATAATGTAAGTAGCGTTACTGTGATGACCGTTGAGGAAACGCCCCGGCTGTTAACTATTTCAGGTGATGATATGCAGCAGTACATCCACAATTATGGCACAACCGGTCTTGTCGTTGAAGCGAAGCTGCCGGTAGAACCAAAGGTGTCATGGTCCCAGCATATCGTTTTCTTTCATGATTTTCGTGAAGCTATTAAGTTTAGCGATGAATTAGCTCATAGTGAAGAAATCCCTAAGCGTTTGGTTTCCGTTTGTGAATGGCCAATTCCATCTCACTTTCATCCCTTGAAGAAAGTATTACGGGAAGGTCAGTCAATTGTCATGCTTGAAATTGAAGAAAAATCAGTTCATCTATTAGATTGTTTGGCAGATAAATATGATGGAGACATAGGGTACACAATTCCTGCTGAAAACTATCAAAAAGGACTAAAGCTTTCTGATTTTACATGGAATCATGCGACACTATGGGCTCATAAGCATGGAGACAATTTAACCTATTTGCAAGCTCGCTTTCAAACTGATCGAATATTTGAACAGATGGCAGACCTTCGAAGTAAATTTGGTGATGAAATTCAGTTTCATTTTGAATACATTAAAATTCAAGGGGAAATTGTACCCGCTTCGCTACCGGTGGTGAAATATAAGTCAAAAGAGAGGTTGTATGAGATTATCCAGTTCTGTAGAGCGATCGAAGTAGAAATTAATGATCCGCACACATATATACTTGGGTTTGGTGGATACAACATGAGAATGAAAGAGTTATTAAAACGAAAAGAGCTAAACGACCCTTATAACTTATTGAATCCTGGTAAGTTGCCGACGGCTAAAGAAGTCCAAGAATTTCAGTTATAGGAGGGAAAACATGGAACATTCCCATCAGGAGTTAAATCGAGTCCAAGATGTACACGTTACCTACAAGAAAAATACATGGCCAATACTAAATACGTATCTTCCGCCTGTTATCGTATTTATGCTGTTTATGCTATTTTGGCAGTTTGGCACCCAACTGCTTCAAATTCCACCTTATTTATTACCAAAACCAATGGATATTGTAGAAGCTGCCGTAATGAACTGGAGTAATCTAAGTAGTGCTGTTATTCGAACGATTACAGAGTCGATGCTCGGGTTTATGTTTAGCGTAATAGGCGGAGTAATTGGAGCACTATTAATGTCTAGCTCTAAGCTTTTAGAACGCAGCTTATATCCATATGCCATTTTATTACAGACTATTCCTATTGTGGCTATTGCACCGATCATCGTGATTTGGTTTGGTTCAGGTATGAATGCTATTGTAATCATTGCGTTTACAATTGGCTTTTTCCCTATGCTATCCAACACGCTCATTGGCTTAAATGCAACGGATCGTGGCATGATTAATTTGTTAAAGCTTTACCAAGCGTCACCTTGGCAAATTATGTGGAAAGTGCGAATTCCAGCTGCTCTTCCTTATATCATGGCAGGATTAAAAATTTCCTGTACCTTAGCAGTGGTAGGAGCTATCGTAGGAGAATACATAGCCGGTATTGGTGGGGGTGACGGGGGTTTAGGCTATGCTATTACGGTAGCTTCGTCCCGGATGGAAACGGCTTACCTATTCGCTTGTGGTATTTCTGCCTCTATTTTAGGTGTTGGCTTTTTCTTATTGGTCAATCTATTTTCTAAGCTTTTATTAGGTTCATGGCATGAGTCAGAAATGAAGAGAGAGAATTAATTGTCTAAAAGGGGGAAATGGGTGTGAAACAAGGGGTTTTTAAAAAGATCGGCTTAATTGGTGCTGTATCACTGTCGTTATTGGTAGCAGGATGTGGAAGTGAAGAGACGTCTGGGAGTGATAATACGGAGAAAAAACTAGAAAACGCAACCCTTATTACAAACTGGTTTGCACAGCCCGAGCATGGCGGCAATTACGCGGCGTTAAAAAAAGGGTTTTATAAAGAAGAAGGTCTTGACATGAAAATTGAACCGGGAGGACCTCAAATTTCATCAACTCAAGTCGTTGCTTCTGGAAAGGCTGAATTTGGCTATACGCAAGCGGAAGATATTTTAATTGCAAGAGATAAAGGAATACCTCTTGTTGCGATTGGAGCAATTTTTCAAAAAAGCCCGCAGGTATTAATTACCCATAAAGGAACGGTAGGAGATTTTAAAGAGCTGAACGAAAAGACAGTGTATACAGCACCAGGGAGTGGTTATTGGGAATATATTAAAAAAGCCTATAACTTAGATAGGGTAAAAGATCGTGCGTATACGGGCTCATTAGCAACCTTTATTGAGGATGAAAATGCGGTCACACAAGGGTACGTGACGTCAGAGCCGTTTTCTCTTGAACAAGAAGGGGTAGAAAATGACTATTTATTCATTCATGATGCAGGATTTGAAACGTATGCAAACGTAATTTTCACAACTGAAAAGATGATTAAAGAAAAACCTGAAGTGGTTCAATCATTTATGAATGCTACGGTAAAAGGCTGGGAGTATTACCGAGAAAGTTCAGATGAAATCAATCCGTTCCTTCAAGAGAGAAATCCAGACTTGAAGATAGAAGCGATGGAATACGGTGCAAAAGCACAAGAAGAATTAATTTTTGGAGGAGATGCTGTTGAAAAAGGCTTCGGTTATATGTCATCGGAGCGCTGGGATAAACTTCAAATGCAGCTTCTGGATTTAGGGATTATTAAAAATAAAGAAGCTACCAAGGGAATTTTTACAACAGCATTTTTAAAGAAATAAACCGTAAGTGTAGAGAAAAAGAGAAGAGTAGATCTTCTCTTTTTTAGTAGAAAGGAAGATGCTGATGTATGATATGGTCATTAAAAATGCACGATTGTTACACGAAGCGGAAGTTGTAAATATAGGAGTGTCGAATGGAAGTTTTGTGCATATTACAAAAGGTCTAGTAGATGGAAAGAAAGTGATAGATGTCAAAGGGGGGATAGCTATTCCTCCTTTCGTAGAGTTACATACTCATTTTGATACCGCTTTGACTGCGGGTTGGCCAAACTTTAATCAAACGGGTACACTACAAGAAGGAATTTCAATATGGAATAAACGAAAAAAAAGTCTTACCATGAAGGACGTGAACGAGAGGGCTGAACAAGCATTAAAGATGTACATCAAACATGGTGTGTTAAGTGTTCGAGCAGCAGTGGACATATCTGATGATGATTTAACGGCTTTAAAAGCTATTCTGCAATTAAAAAAAGGGTATGATCAAATTATCGATTTGCAAATTATTGCTTTTCCTCAAGATGGATTGAGGAAGTGTTTTGAAAATCAGGAACGAATGCAAAAAGCGCTTGAAATTGGAGCTGACGCAGTAAGTGCTGTGCCGCATTTAGAACGTAGTCGAGAAGAAGGGGTGCGTTCTTTGGAATACTGCTTTCGCCTCGCCAAAGAGTATGGAAGCTATATTCATATTTTTTGTGACGAAGTAGACGAAGTAAGCTCAACATTTGTACAAGAAGTAGCGAATTTAACGATTGAAAATGGGTTTGAAGGTAGGGTTGCAGTCAGTCACGTAAATGCGCTGGCCTATTATGAAAGTAAATATGCTGAATCAGTAATGGAAGCTATAAAAAAAGCGCGTTTAACCGTTGTTAGCTGTCCTCTTATTAACAGTTCGATGCTAGGAAGAAATGATGCATATCCTAAAGCGACGGGAATTACAAGGGTGAAAGAATTGGATGCTAAAAATATTAATATTTGTATTGCTCATGACGACATTCAGACTCCTTTTTATCCCTTCGGAGACGGAAACATGCTAAAAGCCGCTTTTATGGGAGCGCACTTAGCTCATATGACAGGAGAAGAGCAAATGAAAAGAGTGTTATCCATGATTACAGAACGACCGGCGGCTGCTTTTGGGAAAGGCAAAGCGTATGGAATTCAACAAGAAAGCGAAGCTGATTTTTTACTTTTTGAGGAGCGAACGATTCGTGAGCTTATGCTCAATCAGTCGGTGCCTAGATATGTAATTAAGAGAGGGGAAGTTATAGCCGAAACGATTCCAGCTTATACAAAGTGGGGGTGTTCTTTGTAACTCACGTGAAAAAAGCCAACGCAAACATGCGTTGGCTTTTCTTTTATTAATAAGCTAGAGCAAATAAACCTTTAATGTGTGATAAGTAACGAACATTACTTGCTTCTTTCATTAGAGAAGCTGGTAAACCTTTTAATTGCGTTTTATTTCCGCCGATTGTACCAATCGCATCTTTACGGCCAAGACTTCCTAACGTACCAGAGAATACTGGAGAGAACCCGTGCATTGCGCCACCTTTAATAGCTACTGCTAAGTTTACACCAATAACTTCTCCCATTTGCCAAGCTAGCTGTGCAGTTGGTGGGTAAGGACGTCCTTCAGGTCCCATTACAACCGCGCTGTCACCAGCTACGAAAATGTCTTCGTGAGAAGTAGATTGTAAGAATTCGTTTACAAGAGCACGGCCACGGTTTACTTCGATACCAGAGTTAGCAACTACTGAATTACCTTGAACTCCGCCAGTCCATACCATTGTTTTTGTTTCAATTTTGCTACCGTCTTTAAGCTCAACTGTTGTAGCATCCATTTTTGTAACAGGAGTTCCTGTTACAAACGTTACGCCACGTTTCTCTAAGCTTGTTTGAGCGCGCTCTACTAGCTCAGTTGGGAAGCCAGGAAGAACAGTTGGAGCAGCTTCTACACAGTATAGAGAAACATCTTTTGGATCAATACCGTGTTTTAGACAAAGGCTTGGCATAAGGTCAGCATATTCACCTACAAGCTCGATACCTGTTAAACCGCCGCCGCCGACAACGATTGTTCCGTCAGCTTTGTTTTTTGTTTTGCTAAATTCAACAATGCGCTCTTCTACGTGTGCACGTAGGCGATTTGCATCGTTTACTGATTTCAATACAAAGCTGTTTTCTTCTAGTCCTGGGATACCGAAGTAAGCAGTTTCGCTACCTAATGCAGTTACTAAGTAATCGTAGCTTAATTTTGTTCCGTCTTCTAATGCTACTTCACGTTGGTCTGGTGAAATTTCTTTTACAGTAGCAATCTTTAATTCTACATCTTTACCTTTTAGTAACTTTTCTAATGGAAGAGCTACTGCTTGTTCAGATAGTCCACCTACTGCTAAACGGTGCAGTTCAGTAATGATTTGGTGAGTAGAAAAACGGTTTACTACTGTAATTTTTGCTTCAGATGCACTTAAGTGTTGACGAGCTGTTAGGGCTGTTAATAGACCACCATAGCCGCCACCTAGAATTAGAATATGTTTTGACATAGTAGATCGATCCTCCGTTCGTGCTTTATAAAATGATAAGTTTTTATTATTTTTGTTTTTCGCCTGTTACTTCTAAGTAAGCTTGCGCAAAGCGGAATAGCTTTTGAACTTGTGGATCTTTGAGCATGCGTAATAAACCAAATAAACCGATAGTTGTTGATTGGTTAGCTTCCGCACGATCATTTGCTTCGATTGCTGAAGCAGCAAGATCTTTTACTTTTCCTTCAACTGGTTCGATAAATTCTTTAGCACCAGCAAGTAAATCTTCTTTTAACACGTTATCTGTTAATAGAGATTGTGTTAAGTCGTACGTTTTTGTTAATACAGTTACCATTTCAGCTAACTTTGGTAAGTTGTCAACAAGTACTGTTAGTGATTCTTGAACTTCTGGCTTTAGCAATTGGTCAAGTACATCTGATTGAGTTGCACCTTTAGCTTGAACCGCTTCTTCAGCCGGCTTTTGAATAGTTGATTGAGACATAAGAACGTCCTCCTTTGCTGTATATTGTTGCATATGTAGACACTTTAGCTGCTAGACTTCTAGTTTTGTTGTGAAGTCCTGCACATTTATCTATTGTAAATTTATTGCCTTATAAAAGCAACCAGTTTGTTGGAAAAAACTAAGAAAGAGTCGAACGATGCATTTATTGAAAATAAACTCTATTTATTCAGAAAATAAGAATAAATTTTGTTTTTTAGATTGACGGTTTCATCAATTCTCACATATAATCTAAAACATAACATTTAATGTGAGGAGATATGACATGAGGGTTGTGAGTGAACTATATCAAACAGTTATATTTGAAGTTAATCGTGAAAAATTAATAGATCAGTTAACGAAATTAAAAGAAAGTCATGAAGAGCAGATTGTCGTTATTAAAGACAAAATTGAGAAATATGAGCAGAAAAAAAGAGCCCAAGAAACGTGGTATCAATCGCTTTCTCCATTTCGTAAAATTTTTACTGGAAGACCTTTAAGTCACCATGAAGCTGTTGAGTATATGGTCCATGTAAAGGACAGGTTTCGTAAAATTGAGCAGTTTAAAGGGAAGATCCGTGAAGTCGAACGTGTAATTGAGCTGCTAACACAAGAAGTTGACATCGAAGAAGTCGTTTTAACATCAACGATTGTAGAAGGCTTATCACGAATGGAGGAAAGATAATGGGAATCGAAGAACTTAGCTTAGGTGTCAATACGACGTGGGTAGTACTAACGGCTGCTATGATTCTATTAATGGAAGGAGGATTTGCATTATTAGAAGCTGGATTTGTTCGGTATAAAAATAACGTTAATATTATTATGAAGGTATTTGCTGACATTACAATCGGAACGCTTTGCTTTTATATTATTGGGTTTGGACTTATGTATGGAGCTGATTTAGGTGGTATTGTTGGTACAAATGGTTTTGCGTTAACAGGTGATTTATCGCACTTAGATATTCCTATTGGTTTGGAAACGTTCTGGCTGTTTCAATGTGCATTTGTTATTGCCGTAATTTCTATTGTGTCTGGAGCCGTGGCGGAACGAATTAATTTCCGCGCGTATTTATTATATGCAATGTTAATGACAGCCGTTATTTATCCGATTGCAGGTCACTGGATCTGGGGTGGGGGCTGGATTGCATTACTTGGAGTGCAAGATTTTGCAGGGTCAGCTGTTATTCATGCGTTGGGTGGTTTTTCAGCTCTTGCTGCTGCCATGGCTATTGGGCCTCGTACAGGAAAGTTTACAGCTAACGGAGTGAGCTCAATTGCCTTACCCAGTAATTTGCCGTTAGCATCTGTTGGCGCGTTTTTGCTTTGGTTTGGTTGGTTTGGTTTTAACGCAGGGAGTACGTTAAGTGCAACTGATGTAAGAATTGGTCACATTGCGCTTGTTACCATGCTATCAGCTGCATCAGGTGGTGCTGCAACTTTATTCTACACGCTTTTTAGACATAATCGTTCAGATGCTCCATCCGTTATTAATGGATCGCTTGCTGGATTAGTGGGAATTACAGCCGGATGTGCATTTGTAAGTACACCTTCAGCTATATTTATTGGTGCAGTTTCGGGGCTGTTGATGATGGCTGCAACAAATTGGTTAGAGACAAGACGAATTGATGATCCTGTTGGCGCATTTCCAGTTCATGCTGCGGCTGGGGCATGGGGAACTGTTGCTGTAGGGTTGTTTGCTACAGATGGAGGTTTATTCTTCGGGGGGGGCTTCGAGCTATTAGGAATTCAGCTAATTGGCTTAGTAGCACTTTCAGCTTGGGGCTTTTTAGCAACATGGTTTGGTTTGAAAGCAATCGGGCTAGTTGTACCGCTTCGTTCCACTGAGGAAGAAGAAGAAGTGGGATTGGATATTAGTTATCACGGTATTATGGCGGCTAATCAGTCTCATGAGTTTATTCAGTATCATAATCAATATGAGCAAACCGAACAGAAATAAAGATGGGACATAAGCATCTCAGCAAACTAGGTATCCGAACGATTGCTAACCTGCAATCGTTCGGATATTTTTTGTTGATTTCCAAGTGCTGTTTAGCAATGAGCATACTGGAATAAATGTGTTTCTGCAGCTTTAAGCGGCTTTTTTCTAAGAAAACATCATCTTGTTATGTCTAAGCTCTAGTTGTATGGAGTACGAAAAAAATATAGATTCCTACAAAGATGATTGAAAAGTCAGAAAATTTATGTTATAGTATAAAAAAGACAAGGAGTTGATTTCTTATGAAGAAAAATTTGCTGAATTCGTCGCCGAAATCGAATGTGAAAGTGTTAGATTCCCTAATTGCCGAAATGTTCTTAGATAAAGTGATTGCAAACTTTCAAAAAGCTAAATTAAAAAAAGAAATCGACCAGTCATTAGAAAAGAAAAACAAAGAAGATTTCTTAAAGTTAACCAATCAGCTAAAGAGTATTTCCTAATAGATAGCAAAAGCTGCGTTCTTTGACTAAGAAGAACGCAGCTTTTGTGTTTTAGAATATTTAAAATATGATACACTAGAAGCAAATCAAAGGAAAGAAGTGGATAGTATGTCTGAAACCCTACAATTAATTAAACATTTGGTTTCAATTCCAAGTCCGTCTGGAAATACAGCTCGTGTAATCTCATACGTAGAAGATTTTTTAAATGCGATTCAAGTAGAATCAACGCGTACATATAAAGGTGGTCTCCTTGTAACGCTAAAGGGAAAAAATGATAATAAGCATCGTTTTTTGACCGCTCACGTCGATACCTTAGGAGCTATGGTAAAAGAAATTAAACCAAATGGAAGGTTAAAGTTAGATTTAATTGGAGGTTTTCGCTACAACAGTATTGAAGGTGAATATTGTGAAGTTGAAACATCCAGTGGAGAAGTTTACACTGGTACAATCTTAATGCATCAAACCTCTGTGCATGTGTACAAAGACGCTGGAACTGCGGAGAGAAATCAAGCGAACATGGAAGTCCGCTTGGATGAAAAAGTGTCTACTAAAGAAGAAGTGGAAAAGCTAGGGATTGAAGTAGGAGATTTTGTAAGTTTCGATCCTCGCGTAACCATTACTAAAAGCGGATTTATCAAATCTCGTCACTTAGATGACAAAGCAAGCGTTGCGATTTTGTTACAATTAATTAAACAAATCAATGAAGAGAATATAGTGCTTCCTTATACGACTCATTTTTTAATCTCAAACAACGAAGAAATTGGGTACGGTGGAAATTCCAATATCTCACCCAAAACTGTTGAATATTTAGCTGTTGATATGGGCGCGATGGGAGACGGGCAATCTACCGATGAATATACTGTATCCATTTGTGCGAAGGATTCAAGTGGTCCTTATCATTACGGGTTACGAAAACATTTAGTAGAGTTGGCTAAAGCGTATGCTGTTCCCTACCAAGTTGATATTTATCCATTTTATGGGTCCGATGCTTCAGCAGCAATGCGCGCAGGGCATGATTTAATTCATGGTCTAATTGGTCCTGGAATTGATTCTTCTCACGCATTCGAGCGAACGCACCAAGATTCTTTAGAAGCAACAAGTCGTTTACTGTGGCAATATGTTCAATCTGAAATGGTTTATTGATATCGTAACAACCTGAATGAACAAAATGAACTTTTTAAATAAAATGTTTCTTCTGACTAGTTTTGTAGAAAGGGTTCCCAAATCGTTTAATTCTGTCCATAATAAGTGGTGTTAAAGCAATTGTTGAACTAACTTTTGATGGGGGGACTTAGAAGTGTGGATTATTACCGTATATGCGAAAGATGAGACGAGAATGTTCGAGTATGACACAGAAAACCAAGCACGAGAAGCTTTTTCAAAGTTAAATGGTTGCAAAGTCTTATCGGAAGTTGTTTATTTTAATGATGCTAGACTAAAGTTGTCAGCAGTATAAAGATAACAAAAGTAAAAAAGCTGCAGGTGTTTAGGTATTCTAAGCGCCTGCAGCTTTTTCTATTCTATTAAAAGGAGTTGAAAAATTCAGTAATATAGGCTACTATGTGAAGGATTATCACGATAGGTATAGTGGGATATTGCACATTACATAAGTAAGGAGAAGGGAGATTGCATGTCTAATCGAAGAATAGTCATTGCAGGAATTGAAAGTGGAGTAGGCAAAACAACTCTTACAATTGGTTTGATGGGAGCACTTCGCCACAAAGGTTATGTTGTACAAGGCTTTAAGTGCGGGCCAGACTATATAGATCCAACGTACCATACAGCTGTTACTGGCAGGATTTCAAGAAACATTGATAGCTGGATGCTTGAGGAAAAGATGATAGCAGCAATTATAAACCATGCAAGTGATGGAGCTGATATATCAGTTGTAGAAGGAGTAATGGGTTTTTATGATGGAAAAGCACCGACAAGTAATCATGGAAGCACTGCTGAGCTTAGTATTCTAACAAACAGCCCCGTTATTTTAGTCGTTGACTGTTCTGGAATGGCAAGAAGTGCAGCTGCAATTGTGAAAGGCTTTCAGCTTCTTTCAGAAGAAGTAAATATCGTAGGTGTTATTGCTAACCGAGTAGGCAGTCAAGGACATTTTCAACTAATTCAAGCAGCCGTTGAGCAAGAGTGTGGAATTCCCGTTGTTGGCTACTTGCCAAAATACGAACAGTTTTCCATGCCAGAGCGACATTTGGGTCTTATCCCATCAATAGAGCGTGGTGACTTGCAGCCCTTTTTTCATGAGCTAAGTGAAGCAATTTTAAAAACAATTGATGTAGAAAAAATTTATAAGCTTGCCAAGGCGCCAACCCTTAAAGGAGATACTACTATCTTTTCACGTCAAACACCTTTTAAAGTAAAAATCGCTGTGGCAAGAGATGCGGCTTTCAATTTTTATTATGAAGAAAATTTACAGTTATTAAAAGCAAAGGGTGCGGAACTTATTTATTTTTCACCTTTGCAAGGTGAAGTAGTTCCTAGTAATATAGATGGTCTTTATATTGGAGGGGGATTCCCGGAAGAGTTTGCAGAGGAGTTAGCGAGTAGAAACGAAGTGAAAGAGTCCATTAAGCAAGCAATTCATCGCGGAACACCGACGTTAGCAGAGTGCGGAGGGTTTATGTATTTAACCGAAGCAATCGTCACGACAGATCAAGAGAAGTTTGAAATGGTTGGCGTTATTCCTGGAGAGGCATATATGCAAACGCAGCTTGCTGCGCTTGGCTACAGAGAAATCGAAGGCGCTAAAGGCAACTTTTTATTAGAAGGCGGAGTAAAAGCGAAAGGGCATGAATTTCATTACTCAACGTTTCATTCAGCCGAAAAGTTTCCGCACGCTTATCGAACAACAAGCATGATAGGTGTAAAGGATGAAGGATACTTAAAAGAAAATCTTATTGCAGGCTATACGCATTTCCACTTTGGATCATCAGCGAAGCTTGTTGAAAACTGGATAAACAAATGCGAAAAATTTAAAAGAGAAAGAAGCGATTCAATATGACAGCTGGGAAAGTATTTCTTGTGGGAGCGGGGCCTGGAGACCCGAAATTAATTACAGTATATGGCGTTGAATGCATTCAACAATCAGATGTTATTCTATATGATCGATTGGCTAATGAAAAATTACTAGATTATGCAAAAGCTGATGCAGAGCTGATTTTTTGCGGGAAGTTACCGGGAAAACATGGGGTTATTCAAGATAAAATTCATAGTTTATTAGTAGAGCATGCGCTTGCTGGAAAAACAGTCACCCGTTTAAAAGGGGGAGATCCGTTTGTATTTGGACGCGGAGCAGAAGAAGCACAGTTTCTTGTTCAACATGGCATTCCTTTTGAAGTAGTACCTGGAATTACATCAGGAATTGCGGCACCTGCTTATGCTGGAATCCCTGTGACCCATCGCGATCATGCAACATCGTTTGCAATTGTAACAGGACACGGTCGAGAAGAAAAAGGACAGGACTTCCTAAATTGGCCCGCGCTTGCAACAGGTATTGATACGATTGCATTTTACATGGGAATTGGTAATCTGCCGTATATTTGTGAGCAGCTCATTAAGCATGGACGAAATCCGCATACGCAGGTAGCGCTTATTGAATGGGGAACAACAGAGAAGCAGCGAACGGTAACAGGAAAATTGGGAGATATTGTAACAATCGCACAAGAAGAGAAAGTGGCGCATCCTGCAATTGTCCTTGTAGGAGATGTAGTCGGAGTAAGGGAAGCTATTCGTTGGTTTGAATAACAAAATTAATCGAGTGGGCTACTATATCTAATGATATGTGATTTTTGAGAATTTTTCTAAAAAAAAGCGACTAAAGATGGTGTACCTGAAGTAGTAAAAACTTTATAATAAATGTAAAAGAATCCAAAGCTACGGGTGATTACAGTGAATAAAGTTGTCAATAAAGATGCGCTGACAGATATACTTCAAATAGCCATTAACCTCATTAAAAGTCGCACGGTTTTTATCGGCACGCTTGATGACGTGTTTTCAATTATGAAAATTGTAAATAGTGAAGGTGGAAGTTTACTCCATGAGGGATTAACGTTACCAATTGAGCTTTCAATTTGTAATTTGGTAACGTGTGAAGAGTCATTAGTTATTTCCGATACAAAGTGTGATGTTCGAACAAAGCATTTGCAGGCCATTTATGATGCAGATGTAGGTTCTTACTTAGGTGCACCAATTGTATTGGAGAATGGCAAACTCTTTGGAACTCTATGCGCAGTAGATCCGAATCCACAGACGTTTACAGAGCAAGAAGTTTCATCAATTAAGCGTTTAGCAAATGTACTAGGCACCATCATTTCTCAACAGCAGCAGGTCATTGTGCCAGAGTTTGAAGAGAAAATGCAGCACTTAGATAAGTTAGCGCTTGTAGGTCAACTTGCTGCTGGGTTAGCCCATGAAATTAGAAACCCTATGCAGTCAGTAAAAGGCTTTATTCAATTTCTATTTGAAGAACATAATGAAACGAGCAGTCATATTAAAGATCTTGTATTAACAGAATTAAATAGAATGAATGAGTTGATTAGCGACTTTTTACTAGTGACGCAGCCCACTGCGCCTAAAAAGTCACTAACGTCCATTACGGACGTTATGCAAGCAACGATTGGTGTTTTGCAAAGTGAAGCAAACCTACATAATATTTCTATTTGTTTGGAAACGGACGACCATGTGCCGAAGCTGTGGCTTGATGCTTCACAGATGAAGCAGGTGTTTTTAAACATCATAAAAAATGCTATTGAAGCGATTGGTCATAATGGGAAAATAGGGGTTTATGTTCAAAATAAAGGGGATATCATCTGTTTGTTTATAAAAGATAGTGGTCCTGGTATTCCTTTGTCGATTATTAATAAAATTGGAGATCCTTTTTTTTCAACGAAAGATGAAGGGGTAGGGTTAGGTCTTTCTATTTGTCAAAGTATTATTAAAGAGCATCAAGGTTTTATGAGTATTGCAAACGATTATGAAGGGACGGTTGTTAGTATTCAACTACCCGCTACAATATAAGAAAAAGCTGCCAAAAGGCAGCTTTTTCTTATGATTCACTTCCGCTAACCTTTTCAGCATCCCAATAAAATTCACTGAGAGCATCTGCTAGCGCTTTTACGGTATTTGTTAACTCTTCCATATTGTTATCAACGCCTCCAATTTCAAGGAGAATAGCATTAGTGGATAAATCTTGGTTGTAAACTCCGTTTCCACTCGCTTTACTTTTACCGAGTACACCACGACTTAATCCAGGATATTTCTTTTCTAAGCTTTCATGAAGCGCTTTTGAAAGCTTTAAGTTTTGCTCAAAGTTTTGATTTTCCTTCCCTAATACAAACATGACGCGTGCATACGGTTTATCATTAATTTCAATAGTTGTATCTTTTTTACGAAGGGAATCTCGATGCAGGTCAATAAGATAAGTTAAATCTTTATTATTAGCCATCGCTTCTTGTACGATGGTACGAGACATTGCATAAGAGCGAGGTGTTTTCCATCCTTTTTCATTTAGCTTTGCACCGATATTGGTTGTATCGACTTCAGCTCCAATACCTTGTGATTCTAGCTCTTTTCCGAGCATTTCACCGACCATGCTAATATTGGTTTTACTATCCGTCGCTTTATCAGCATTAGAGGCGCCTTCTAACCCTAATAAAGGCAAATAGGACTCCCAGCTGTGCGTGTGATAGATATAGACAACTTTTCTCCCATTTGTTGTGTTGGCTGGAGGCTTTTCTTCTTGGTCTTGTTCCTTTTCCGTCGAAGGCTGTTCAACTTTTTCTTTGGCTACTTCTCTTTCTTTTAACACTTCTTCAATTGGAGGAGCGGATTCTTTTGGGAAGTTTGTAAAATTAGTTCCTTCACCCGCAATAATTAAATTTGAGTCAAAAATGCTAAAACCTGGAATTTCAGAGCCGAATAAGCTTCGTGCATCTTGCGTCCGTATGCTAGTAGAAAGTTCTAGTAGAGTGGAAGATAAAGAAGGTGTAGAAAAATTTTCGTCAAATGCTTTCTTAAAGTGCTGGTTTTCTTGACTCATTAAATAAAATAAGCTTTCCGCTTTATGTTTTGATAACGTCTGATACACAATTGATGAATGAAACTGCTCTTTGAATGCGGAGTAGCTTACTACAAAAACTGCCGAAGAAATGAGTACAACAACGCATATAATGACCATAATCATTCTATATGTGAGAACAAAAAAGTTAGCACGATTATCGTTACTAGATTTCAATATCGCTTACTCCCTTCAAGAACGCTTTTGAATCTAGTAACTAGTTTATGAGGATTAAGAAGGAAATATGAGGACATTTTCTAAAATAATAGAGTAATTGCTAGAAAAAATGCTAGCTAAACCAAATCGGTTAGCTAGCAGAAGAATGTTTACCTTGCAGCAGTTGATAAATTTGCTGACCTCTAGGAGTCAGTGTAAAGCCTCGGCTGTTCTTTGTTATGAGTTCTAAATGTTGAAGCTGGTTAAATACTTCTATAATATGCTTTCTCTTCACGTTTTTTAAGAGCCCGTGTGCGTGTAGGTCTGTTAACCCTTTTTGACGCATGCTGTTTGTAGATTGGCCTTCAACTATTTGAAAATAAACTTCTTGCGCTTGAGAATCCTTTAGTAGATCTATTAGCTCTAAAAGCTTATAAAAAGACAGAGAAGAAAGTGGTTTCTTTTGAACCATTATCGGTGCTTTTAAAGATCCTTTTTGAATCTGCTCTAATTCTTGTTTATACATAGTTGAAAACTCATCGAGCTGCTGATGGATGACATTTTTATTTAGTAAGGCAACATAGTCTTCCATTTTTTGGAATAATGTAATCTGAGATTCAACGTTCCACTTAGAAAAGTGGGGTAGTGACAGCTCAATTTCTTCGTTGATAGGGATATCAAGTGTAAGTAAGTCATTCATGAAAGCAAGAAATGGAGGCTCGTCTACATGATTAGAATGCAATGAAAACTGCTCAATTTGTTGAATTGTTTGGTTAATGTTCGTGATTACTAAGCGATAATTCTCCGCTGCTATTTTCCATTTTTGGAGCTTACTCATTTTACAAATCAAGTCGTTGTTTTCTTTCAACAGCTCCTTAAATAAACGCTGCGTAGTGGCGAGGCGTTTGTTGGCTAACACGATATGAAACTCCTCACTTAGCGTAACGCAATCATCGATAATATGATAGGTTAGGGATAACCCTAAAGAGGAACAGTGAATCAGCAACGCTTCTTGGTCAGGTACGATTTGAATGATGCTTTCGTTTACACATGTTTTTATCCCGTATTCAAAAGCCTCATAAGAAAGCGAACGGAATGGTCTTAAACCAACTTCTAAACGGTTGCGAAAGTGCGCAACTTTTTCGGGGTTGTTCATTAAAAATAACAAAGGTGAGTTCTCACACTTTTCCATGGCTTGAATTGCTTCTTTGTTACGATTATAAAGTGAAACAAGCGGATGATCAAAAAAGCGACTGTTGACATGAAGCAGCCATTCTTCACGAGATGAATCGTGAATTCTCGCGCAAAACATATATTCTTTTACCAATTTTGAGAGGTAGCTATGTAGTTCTTCCTTAGACATGTTGCTAAAGTCCTCAGGGTAAAATTCATGCTCATGAATCGGAACACCACGATTTTTGTTGTAATCTTTCCATAGAAATGACTGAGGTTTCCAAAGGTGTGGATAAATTGTTTCCACTCTATCAATCGGAATGGGAAAACCGTCAGCTGAATTATTGTATAAAAATGAATTAAGAAGTAATTGTTCATCTATTGAGTACGTTTGAAGAGCTAATGAAACAGCTTCATTTAAACGAGTGAGCAATGCTTTTGTTTTTTTAGTGCTCAGTGAACGAACCGTTTTATTTTTGCGACCAAGCGGTATAAAAGTTAGCTGCGGATAGTCTTCAAACTGAATCGATAAGTTTTCAGGTACTGCCATTATCGTAACTCCTTTCTTGTAGCTTGTATTGTAGCTATATTTTCGTAAAAGAAAAAGTTTTGATGTGTTAATTCGGAATATTTTTTAATAGTTTAAATAAAGAGGAAAGTATATAACGTTAACTGTATTTATAAATGAAAGAAGGAATTAAGAACCTATTTGTGTAATTAGTGTATGTATGTTTTTTTGTTCAATCCAAAAATAGGAGGATCTTATGGTCAAAAAAACAATAAAAGCGTTAAAGCAGAGGCTATGGGAAAATAACGATGTAATTGAAGTGTATAAAGGAAATGGAGAAGTTGGTTTCGTCACGTGCACATTTTACGAGGGTTTAGTAGAAGAAGCAATTCATCAGTTTGAACAAAAGCATACGTATGTTATGCCAAAAGACTACAGAGAATTTTTAAAGGAAACGAACGGCTGTCGCTTATTTGAATCAACTATAGAAGAAAAAAGCATTGTCTTATACAGTTTGGAAGATTTGGAGGGGCAATGTAGTGAAGGCTGCATGATCATTGGAACTTTGAATGACAAAGAGGTTTTACTTCGGAGAGAAGAAGCAAGCGAGCACTCAGTCATAATAAAAAGCAAATATGAGCCGGTTGAGCAAGCAGTGAACTTACATATGACTTTTGAACAGTGGTTTGATCGACTGATAATGAGCCAAGGGAATTTATTTTGGACGTGGTCTGTTCAGCTGATTCCTGTACGAATTAAACGATTTCAATGACAAAACGTGCTGCTATGAGCGGCACGTTTTGTCATTTGTCAGATCATAGGTATATAAAACATCTTCTAGAAGTACCCCGTCAAATTCATGAGGGTGGGTTTTTACAAACTGTGCTCCTTGACGTTTGTAAAAGTTGATCGCGTGCGTATTCTTTCCCAACGCCCAAATATCAATTGACCGAACTCCTGAGAAATAAAGGTCTCTTTTGATAAAGTCCATTAACAAGGTGCCAATCCCTTGACCCTTTGCGTGATCTGAAATGTATAACGCAACCAATTCACCTTTATGTGATGAGTCGCTGTACGGTTCGTATGCACCAAAACCAACGATATCTTGCTTATCGTCGAAGGCTGCCACAATAGAAGTCCCGTCTTTCTGTAAAAAAGTGCTCCATTTTTCCTCGCTGTCTTGATAGGAAAGCTTTTCTAAATAAGAGTCTGGAATTAGACCATGATAGGTGGTTTTCCAACTATCAGTATATAACGTTGAAATGCTGTGTATATGGCTGAAATTAGCTTTCATTAGCTGCAATGTGTGACCCTCCGTATACAAAAATGAATAAATTGTAAATAAATGTAATATTAGACCATATTAAGAGATTCTTACTTTTTTTTATGATATGGTTTAATTATCAAAATAGTTTAATAATAATTTCTTTTTCAGCAAGAAGAAAGGATGTGGACATGTCATTAAAGCTTCGCTTTTTATTAACCTATCTTAGCATGGTTTTGGTTTTTGTGCTTTTACTTTTGCTTTTTGGATTTTTAGTGTTTTTTTCAATTACAGGAGATGCTAATTTTTTGCAAAAAACCTACTCAAATGCATATGTATATAAGCTCTTAACACCGGAAGAAGAAACGACATTTCTAAATGTAAAGCTGCTGAGTCAAGAAGACCCAAACCAACTTCTGAATCAACAACTAATCAAAAGTTATGAACAAGAAGGCATTGATATAATTGTCAGAAAGAATGAAGAAGTGACGTACTCATCGTTTGCTATAAATCGACGAACAGTGCACAAAGAGCTGCCGTATTTTAATGAAAAGAGTACAAAGTCAGCTACATATGAACAAGATATCATTCGAATTCAAAATAAGTTTTATTCATATATCAAATTGGATTTTTACTTCCCCAACCGCGATGAAGGAAGCGTTTTGGTTTTACGAAGCATTAGCCCTTACGTTGGAATTGTTCATAAAATCTTTCCGTTTTTATTTATTTTTCTTTTGCTTTTATTCGTTGTGATTATTGGTTTTGTTAACTATGTTGTGTCTAGAAGCGTTATTAAGCCAATTTATACATTAAAGCGAGCTGCTGAACGCATTCGTCAAGGAGACGTTCATTTTTCAATACCGTACAAGCATAATTCCAAAGATGAAATAAACGAGTTAACCAATTCTTTTGAAGAAATGAGAAGAAAGCTGCAGTCATCTATTGACCTTCAAGTTCATTATGAAGAAAACCGTAAGCAACTGCTGTCAAGCATCTCACATGACCTAAAGACGCCTATTACATCAATTATTGGTTATGTTGAAGGGATACAAGACGGCGTAGCCAACACACCTGAAAAGCTTGAAAAATATCTATTGACCATTTCGACGAAAGCAAAGGATATGAACAGCTTAATTGACGAGCTCTTTTTATTTTCTAAGTTAGATTTACATGAAGTACCATTTCATTTTGAAACTGTGAGTATTAATGACTTTATGGAGAGGCTTAACCAGGAGCTGCAATTTGAATTGGAAGAAAAAGGAGTGTTGTTACATTTTTATACTACGCTTTCCAGAAGAGCGTATGTAAAAGCAGACACAGATAAGCTGCGGCGAGTAATAATGAACTTAATTACAAATAGCATTAAATTCATGGATAAAGAGGACAAGCGTATTGAGCTGATGCTGAGTGAAAACGAAAGTGAAGTAATTGTAAGAATAGTAGACAACGGGTGTGGCATCGAACCAAGAGCGCTTCCCTACATATTTAACAGGTTTTATCGAGCTGAAGAATCGAGAAGTACGCAAACGGGAGGAAGCGGTCTGGGATTAGCAATTGCCAAACAAATTATTGATTCACATGGTGGATCGATTTGGGCAACAAGTACATTACATAAAGAAACAAGCATCTATTTCTCTTTGCAAAAAATAACTAAATAGAGGTGATAGTAAGAGTGAAGCGTATATTACTAATTGAGGATGAGCCAAGTATTGCAGAGCTACAGCGTGATTATTTAGAAATTAACCAGTTTGAAGCCCATGTTCAGCATAGCGGAGAAGAAGGGTTAGAAAGAGCTTTAAACGAAGAGTTTGACCTCATCATTTTAGATATTATGCTCCCAAAGCTAAACGGGTTTGAAGTGTGCAAACGAGTTCGGGCGGTAAAAGATATACCTATTTTACTTGTATCAGCTAAAAAAGAAGAAATTGATAAGATTAGGGGTTTAGGGTTGGGTGCTGATGATTATATCACAAAGCCGTTTAGCCCTGGAGAGCTGGTAGCGAGGGTCAAGGCTCATTTATCTCGCTATGAGCGCTTGAGCGAGCGCAATCATACAAAAAAACGAATTAAAGTTCATCACATTGAATTAGATAAGCTAGCTCGTCGCGTCTTTGTTTATAATCAGGAAGTAACATTTACTACAAAAGAGTTTGATTTATTATTATTTCTTGTTACTCATCCAAACCAAGTACTTAGCAAAGAACAGTTGTTTGAAAATCTATGGGGATTTGACTCGACTGGAGATATTTCAACGGTTACAGTGCACGTAAGAAAAGTGCGTGAAAAAATTGAACAAAATCCTGCTCAGCCTCAGTACTTAGAGACAATTTGGGGAGCGGGATATCGGTTTAATATTTAAGGGGGAAAGAAATTGCGAGTGAGAACAGCTACCACATTAGATTATCCAGAACTGCGATTTATTTATTTAAAATCTCGCAGTCGGCACTTTCATTGGTTGAACCCTGAAGTCCTTCAGCTTGAAGATTTTGATAGGGATACAACAGGTGAACATATATTAGTTGCTGAGATTGATCATAAAATAGCAGGATTTGTGTCTTTGTATCTTCCTGATAATTTTATTCACTGCTTGTTTGTACATCCCGACTATTCAAGGAAAGGTGTTGGAACAGCGTTATTAGATGCATCCATTCAAAACATGAATACGCCACTGCGTTTGAAGTGCGTATCAAAAAATGACAAAGCACTACTGTTTTATAAGAAAAATGGGTGGGCGCAAGTGGTTGAGGAAGGACCGATAGAGGAACGTTACTGGGTAATGGAGTACCGATAAATAAAAAAACGAAAAATCCACGAATATGGATTTTTCGTTTTTTGTTTAAGAAGAAAATGCGGGTTGTTTTGATTTGTTAGCATATGGCTTACTCTTTGTATGAAGGAAAGATTGTGCGTAATCAAGAGCTTTACTTGCTTGAGAAAAAAAGTGCTGTTTACCAATTCGGTCATAAAGACCTGTTTTAAGAAACATTTCTTTTGGCTGAGCATCTAGTCCTGTAATTAATAACGCCCGGTTATCTTCATCAAGCCTTTGATGAACGTTTGAAAGTAAATCTTCGCCTGAGGTGTCAATAAACGAAACTTGCTCCATTTTTAAAATAACAACGTCTGCATTCGATTGAATGATACTATCAGTTGCTTCTTCTAATCGTTCAGCTGAGCCGAAAAAGAGCGACCCTTCTAGCGTGTACATTTGAAGCTGGGATTTTTCATCATCGTTGTTTGTTTGTGAAACATGAAGTGATTGACTCATACGCTTGACAAACATAATAATGGCAAAGAGTAATCCTACGCCAACACCTGTTGTTAAGTCGAAGAATACGGTTAGCAAGAACGTGATTGCTAAAACCGCAGAGTCTGCAGTTTTTGTTTTGAAAATATGAGCAAATTCTTTTCGTTCGCTCATATTAAAAGCAACGACCATTAATACAGGTGCCATACTTGCTAGTGGAATATGAGAGGCATATGGTGCTAATACCAACAGAACGATTAGTACAACGAGGCCATGTACAACTCCTGAAATAGGTGACGTTCCTCCGTTACGAATATTAGTTGCTGTTCGAGCGATTGCTCCTGTTGCGGGAATACCTCCAAACAAAGACGTGGCCATGTTAGCAATTCCTTGTCCTACAAGCTCTTTGTTGCTGTTGTGTTTTGTCTTTGTCATACTGTCAGCTACCATAGCTGATAGAAGTGATTCAATTCCGCCAAGCATAGCGATTACAAGTGCTGCTGGTAATAGCATAACAATGGTATCAACTGTTAATTCAGGCCACTGAAAAGCAGGGAGCTCATTCGGAATTGGACCATAGGTTGATCCAATAGTAGCAACCTTGCCTTGAAAAAAAAGAACGGCAATCAAGGTGGAAAACAGAATGCCTAACAATGCACCAGGAACCTTTGGAATAAATTTGGGCGCAATAAGGACAATTACTAAACAAATAATAGCTATTAGTATGCTATAAATATTGATAGCAGATAGGTTTGTGATAATTTCCCACATGCTAAGGTGAAAAGTCTCATGTTTTTCTATATTGTGTAACCCTAAAAAATTTGCAATTTGTCCTGAGAAGATAATAATTGCAATACCGGCAGTGAAACCAATTGTCACGGGCTTTGGAATGAATTTGATAAACTTTCCAAGCTTAAGAAGGCCCACAATAACTAAGATAATTCCTGCCATAAAGCCAGCTATAATTAAATTCTCATAACCATATTGCATGACAACTCCTAACAAAATAGGAACAAATGCACCTGTTGGACCTGCAATTTGGAACCGGGATCCCCCCAATAAGGAGACCAAAATCCCAGCAATAATCGTTGTATAAATACCATATTCAGGTCGGACGCCAGAAGCAATGGCAAATGCCATAGCTAAAGGGATTGCTACAATACCCACCACGAGTCCAGCAATCAAATCTTTTTGCAAACGTTCTGCGCTATAATCTTGAAATCTAGTCGCCTTTTTCATTTGAGTATCCTCCTTTTATGTAATTGGTAGACGAGTTGTTCTAAGTTGATACACTTAGTCTAAAGAGCAATCGTAAAGAAAGGTGAAAAGAATTATTAAAAAATTCTTAAAAGAGGGCAAAAGTTATCTAAAGTGAAGAATGAAAATATGCTTAAAATTATAATTAGGTAAAATCAATATATTGACATTAACGTTAACGTCAGGTATTCTTATATAAGTAAAGTTAACGTTAACGTTAATGTTATGTTCCTGGAGGTTTATTGTACATGTACAAAATTGATGAAGTAACAAAAATGACAGGTTTAACAAAACGAGCAATTCGCTACTATGAAGAAATAGGGTTAATTTTGCCACCCTCACGTACTAAGGGAAATGTTCGACTCTACACAGAAAACGAAATAAATGAGTTAAAAAAAGTTGCTGAAGCGAAGGAAGTACTTGGCTTTTCCTTGCAAGAGCTTCAAGAATTTATGTCGTTAAAAAGAACGATTGAACAAGCAAAAAGAGATCAGAATGTCTCAGCTCAAGATGTATTGGAAATTGAAAATATGATCCATACCCAAATAGAAATGATTATGTATAAGGTCGATAAGATGATGACATTTAAACAAGAATTAGATGCCATGCATAAACGAGCTAGAGATATTCGAAAACGAAAGGAACAAGAGGAGTGACGCGTGTGGAACAACAGTATTCTAAAAGCCGTGTTGGTCAAATCATCACGGTTTTTGCTACGTTTTTAGCATTTATGGGAATAGGAGTTGTGGATCCAATTTTACCGGAGATTGCGGCTCAAATAGGAGCTTCCCACTGGCAAGTTGAAATGCTATTTACGTCATACTTATTAATGATGGCTATCATGATGATTCCAGCTGGTATCTTAGCTTCCAGATTTGGAGATAAACGCTTGATGGTTACAGGGCTTATTATTGTAACAATATTTGCTGCGCTCTGTGGGTTGTCGAGTAATATTCCACAGCTATCAATTTTTCGTGCCGGTTGGGGATTAGGTAATTCATTCTTCTTCGCAACTGCTATGACGCTGTTAATAGCCCTATCAGGCGAAGTGAAACAAGCAGTTGGAATGTACGAAGCAGCCATTGGATTAGGCATGGCTGGTGGACCACTGGTTGGTGGTGTACTTGGTAGCTCTTCATGGAGACTACCGTTTATTGGAACTAGTATTTTGATTTTTATTGCATTTATTCTTGTTTTAACAATCGTTAAACAACCTGCTTCTAGTAAGCCAAGAAAGGCAGCAGGCTTTAAAGATATTATTCAGCTCTATAAGTGTAAGCCGTTTACTCAAGGTGCACTTTCTGGAATGCTTTATTATTATGGCTTCTTTACCGTGTTAGCTTATACACCTCTTATCTTGCCGATTAGCGCTTTGCAAATTGGGTTTGTCTTCTTTGGTTGGGGGTTATGCTTAGCTTACGGATCTGCTATTTTAGCTCACAAATTAGAAACGAAATATCAGCCGAAACAAGTGCTCCATATTAGCTTGATTATCTTTGCTGTTATCTTAGCTTTACTATTTGTAACGGATAATACGGCGCTGCGGATTGTTCTTGTTATGCTATCAGGCTTAGTATCAGGACTAAACAATGCACTATTTACAAGCTACGTTATGGAAGTATCACCGTATGAAAGAGGAATTACTTCAGGTGGATATAATTTCCTTCGTTGGTTAGGAGCTGCGTTTGCCCCGTTATTATCAGGTGTAATCGGTCATGCAATAGCACCTCAAGCACCTTTTTTAGTTGCTGCTATTATTGCAGTTGTTGCGTTTATTATCATGAAAGTGAAAGTGAAAAAAGTTTAAAAACAATAGGTTAAAAGAACTAAGAGAAAGGCTGGCTAGCCTTTCTCTTTTTTGACTAACTTTGAGGGAATTAAAAAATAGTGTATAATAGAGACAAGAACGTAAATTTTGTTCTAGATTATAGGAGTGTGATGCGAGTGGCCACCTGTAAGAACTGTGACCATAAATGGAATTGGAAAACGTCTGTTAAAAAATTATTAACGCTTCGAAACGTAATGAAGTGTCCACATTGTGGAGAAGAGCAGTATATGTCCGCAAAATCTCAAAAAAGATTGTCAATCTACTTATTTACACCTCTGATTCTCTGGCTTATCTTATCCGTACTTAATTTCCCTCTACAAAGTGTAATGACGGTTACCGTTCTCGGATTTGTTGTTTCAATTATGATGATGCCTTTTTCATACGAGTTAAGTGATGAAGAAGAGCCGCTATGGTAAAGCTCATGTCTACATGAGCTTTTTTTATGCCTACTAATAAAAGTTACCATCGTAACAAAGTCTAATACTAAAGGCAGCCAGCTAACGGAAACGCGCCTTCAAAAAAGAACCATCTAGTCCTAAAATGTTTACAGCATATGAAAAAAGGGAAAATAATTTTATGTTTTTTATGGCTAATGACAGACCAGTTAGGCATTTATTTTAGGAATTTCAGCTCATTTTCAAGTCTGGGATGATCTTATATGCTTCTTTATTCGTTTAGTTAAGCGTAGCGGGTAAACATGTTACGAAGAAATAAGTAATGAAACATATTTTGATTTATTATACTAAAGCAAAGTGCATGTACAAAAAGAAGGTGTATACAAATGGTAGTTCAAACATCAAAAACGGTCTTGCAGCGCTTTTTTTCAGAGCGTTTTTTTGACCAAGCAGCCCAAACAGCATACTATTTTTTATTGTCCTTTATCCCATTCATCATTTTTTTATTTTCATTGCTAAGCTTCTTTCCCATTGACACCAATAATTTATTGGTGCTTATTCAGCCCTTTGTGCCGGAAAGTGCATACGATATTATTGAAAGATCCGTTACGTCTGTTTTAAACCAAAGCGGAAAGAAATTATTGTCTTTTAGTCTTATTGCTACGTTTTGGCTTGCTTCAATGGCAATTCAATCTCTTGTACGTTCTTTAAATGATGCGCATCAAATTCAGCGTAAGCAAACTTTTCTTCATGCATTAATCAATGACTTGATTTTGACTCTTGGCTTTATGATTATTGTATCATTATCGCTTTTTGTCCCAATCATAGAGGAGATTTCGCGACATTTTATCGTAACAAAAGTTAAGATTCCAGATTTTTGGTATACAAGTTGGACCATTATTCGTTGGGGAATTGGTACGAGTTTTCTGCTTTTATTCTTTGTCTTTTTCTATAAAATGGTGCCGAGTGCCAAAATTGCATGGAAAGAAGTATTACCAGGAGCTATCTTTGCAACCTTAGGCTGGCAGGTGGCTTCAACTGGATTTTCGTATTACGTGAAGTTTGGTAGCTATTCTGAAATATATGGTCAATTGGGGAGTATTATCATCTTAATGATTTGGTTTTATTTAACTGCTGCTATTTTATTAATTGGAGGGCTAATAAACGGTCATCGCTATCAACGATAAAACCCGCTGCTACAAGCAGCGGGTTTTTCTATTTACTATGAATAGAGCTGGTAGAAATACTTGGGCGCGTTACAGCGATTACGGTTGCGAGTAAACCTAGTAAAACTAAAATGGACCCGACCCAACCGTTAAATAATGAGGAATAGCCGTTAATAATTATTCCGCCCACATAAGATCCTGCAGCAATTCCCAGATGTGAAATAGCAACATTTGTA